>JAAYZQ010000468.1 GCA_012514775.1 Anaerolineaceae bacterium | reverse complement strand
GGCGCCCCACGGCTTCGACGGCGTCGTACCCATCGCGGGCCGTGCCCACCACCTGGTAGCCCTGATGCTCCACGAGGGCGGCGATCAGCTCGCACACCAGCGCATCGTCTTCGGCAATCAGCACCCGTCCCTTAGTCTCTCCACTCAATGCCCTTGCCTCCTCTTAGCCCAGGGTTGGCCGGAAAACAGACCCGCGTCACCGCGCCCCCGTCGTTGGACATGCTCCAATGGCCGCGCAGGCTCGTGCGCACGATGTTGTCGATGAGCCACAAGCCCACGGAGCGATCGTGGCCGGCCAACACCGCGGGCGGATAGCCCGGCCCCCCATCGCGATAAACGAGGCACACCTGGCCGTCCTCCAGGCTGACGTGCAACGCCACCTGCAATCCCTGATCGCCGCGCCCGTACTTGAGCGCGTTGGTCGTCAGCTCGCCAAGCACCAGGGCCAGTTGGTGCGCTTGCTCGGGGTCCACCTGGATGGGCGCAGCGTTCACATCCAGGGCCATGCGCCTGTCGTCGCTGTCGCTGGAAAGGGCCGCCGCGGCAAAGACCTCCCTGGCCAGCTCGCCCACCTCCAGGGGCCGCCAGCCGCTCGCCGACAGGATGGCGTGCACCGTCGCCAGGCTGCCGACGCGGGCTGCCAGGTCGTCGAGCATCTCCTGAGGGTGCAGCTTGTCACCTTCCCTGGTGCGCCGCCCCTCGGCGTGGACAAGGCCCAGGATGGCCGACAGGTTGTTCTTGACCCTGTGATTGACCTCGCGCAGGAGGGTGTCGCGCACTATGGCATCGCGGCGAGCCTGCTCGTAGAGATGCGCGCGATCGATGGCGGAACCGGCAGCGGCGGCGATGGACTCGGCCAGGCTCTGGTCGCGCGCATCAAAGCCGCGAGACCGGGCGTCGAGCACCTGCAGGACGCCGGCCACGGTCGATTTGAGCCTCAACGGCACAGACAGCACCGCGCGGACGTCGATGCCCAGGTGGGCGGTCAGCAAGGTGGGATAAAGCGGGCCGGGAACCGGCAGCTCCGCGGCGACGTCGGGCACCGCCAGGCTACAGCCGTGTCCGACCACCCACCCCGCCAGCCCGTCCCCGGCCCTCTGGCGCAGGTCCAGTGTGAGCGCCGGCCCAGGGCCCCTCAGGCGGCGGCAGACGAGAGCGTCGGGGCGGGTATCCGGGCCACGATCCCCGTCCAGGGCACCTTCCACCAGCCAGGTCGCGGCGCCCGCGGCGCCGAACAAGCTGCACAGCTCCTCGAGGGCCACGTCGAGGATGTCCTCGGTTTCGAGGCTGCCGGCCAGCCTCTGGTTCGTGCGGTTGAGCACTTCCAGCTCGTGGGTGCGGCGCAGCAGCGCCTCCTCGGCCAGCTTTTTCTCCAGGGCCTGAACCACCGCCGGGGCCAGGGCTTCGAGGTCCTCCAGTTGCTCGGGACCATACCCCCCTTCGCGGTTGGCGACCACCAGGAGGCCCAGCGGCTGCTCACCGCGGATCAGGGGCACCCCCAGGAAGCAAGTGATGGGCGGATGGTCCGCGGGTAGACCCAGGCCCTCCGCATCGGCAGGGGGCTCGTTGCTGTAATAGCCCCGGCGGAGACCGGGAACGTACCCGCACATTCCATGGAACGCGGGCTCGGCCGGGGGACGGCCAGCACCGCTGGCTTCGGACACCACGTCGC
>JAAYZQ010000467.1 GCA_012514775.1 Anaerolineaceae bacterium | reverse complement strand
GCCCGGTGGCGCGGGCGATGTCGGCCCGGCTGATCCGGTCGTGGTCGTAAATGGTCCGCAGGACCAGGCGGGTGTTGTAGGCTTTGGTTTGCTTCGAAGTAGCCTTCTGGGCCGACCGTTTCATGGTCACTTCTCCTACAGTCGACTTTGGCAGTTAACTTAACTTACTAAGTACAGTATAGCACGTATCCTGGGGTTTGTCAATCCCCCAATTCAACCTCTTGAGCGATCACTTGGTTGTGTTTGGCTGCGAGCGGTTGACGCTCTGGACATGCCGTGCTGGCAGCAGCTACGGCCTGGCATTTCGGGGAGTTGCCCTGGTCACGCCGCCGGGCGCTGCTCCTCCACGCCCTCTATCAACTGCTCGAGCTCCCGCCGCGCAGAAGCCTCGAACAGGGAATCGAGGGAGGCGCCTGCCGGTAGCTCGATGGACAGGCGCAGCAGGCCGCCCTCCTGTTCCGCCAGCGACAGGGCGACGATCTTTTTCAGGGGGATATAGGTCCACACGCCGCCATAGCGGTCCTTACCGGGGCGCTGCTCTTCCCGGATGGTAACGAGCTCGCAATCGGTCAGGATGGTCATGTGCGTGGGCGAGATGGTCCTGTGGTAGGTCCTGCCCAGGAGGGTCAACACGCCCTCCCGGATCTCGGGCTGCAGGATAGACCGGACGACCTTCTCTCCCGGCAACAGGCTGTGGCGGGCGTAGCTCATAAACTTGTAGTTCACCCGGATCAGGTGCTCGAATCCCTCCCGCTCCCATCCCGGGTCCCTCTCCCCGGCGTCGATGGCGGCCCGCCGTATGGTCTCCACGATGGGCCTGAACAGGTAATCGCCGACGGCGTTGAAGCGGATGGTGCAGCAAGCCGGGGCGCCCCGGTCCGCCAGGCCACAGATCTTGACGTGGGCGTCCAGGAGCACGGCTCGAAATTCGACGTAGCTGATCGCCGGCAGGGGAAAACAGTGGGCCTGGAAGGTGTTGCCGGCTTTTTCCAGGACGTGGATCTCCTGGCCCAGGGCAAAGACGAGCTTTTCGGTGGCGCGGTGGAGGAAGCCTTCGTAGGAGGGGGCCAGGACGGCGTGGGGCAGGTCCTGGCCCGCTGCCTGCAAGGGCTCGAAGAATGCCCGGTAGGCGGGCGGGACGGCGGCGTAGGTGGGGATGTGCCTGGCCCAGGAAGCCCTTGTTCGCTCGGCGAGGGCGCCCATGGTGGGCGCCATTCCACTGCTCTTCATCGCCAACCTCCCGGCTGCCCCCGGCAGCTACTGGCCGTAGACGTGCGTGTAGCGGTGGTGCAGGCGCGCCACGTCTTCGGCACAGATCTCCTCGGGCTGGCCCAACTGCATGGCCAGCCACACGGTGCGGGCATTGTCCTCGGTCATGACCGCCGCCTTGACCGCCGCCTCGGCCGTCTTGCCGACGGTAAAGACGCCGTGGTTCTTGAGCAGCACGGCCGGCGAATCGCCGATGCAGTCCACCACCAACCGGCCGATGGCCTCGTCGCCGATGAGGCCAAAGCCGCCGCAGGGGATGGGCCCTCCGAACTCGTCGGCGATGGCCGTCAGGACCACCGGGATGGGGCGGCCTACGGCGGCAAAGGCGGTGGCATACCGGGAATGGGTGTGCACCACGCCGCCCACGTCGGGCCGCTGGCGGTAGATGTACAGGTGGCTGGCCGTGTCGGAGGAGGGCTTGAGCTCGCCCTCGACGACGCAGCCGCCCAGGTCGACGACCACCATCAGCTCGGGGCGCAGGTCCTCGTAGCGCACGCCCGATGGCTTGATGACCACCAGGTTCGATTTCGGGTCGCGGGCGCTCACGTTCCCGCTGGTCCAGGCCACCAGCTCGTTCCGGACCAGCTCCATGTGCAGGCCGATCAACTCGTGCTTGAGGTCTTCGAGCATGAGGTCCCTCCCTCCATCAGCCGTTGCGCGCCTGGGCCTTGATCTGCTTCAGGCGCTTCATGACGTCGTTGGCGCCCCGGCCCAGGTAGTCGTGCAGGGCAACGTATTCGGCATAGAGCCGGTCGTAGGCGGCCTGGTTCGCCGGGATGGGCCGGTAGCACTCGTCACGCAGCCGGGCCATCCGGCGGCTGGCCTCGACGATGTCGTCGTAACCGCCGGCGCGGGCGCCGGCAGCCACGGCGCCGTGCATGGCCGAGCCAAAGGCGGGCACAAAGTTCGAGGCCGGGATGTTGATCGGCAGGCCGGTCACGTCGGCATAGATCTGCATCAGCAGCTTGTTGCGGTCGGGCAGGCCGCCGGTGGCGACGATCTCGTGGACCGGAACTCCACTCTCGCGGAACGTCTCGACGATGAGGCGCGTGCCAAAGGCCGTGGCCTCGATGAGGGCGCGATAGATCTCTTCCGGGCGGGTGAGGAGGGTGGCGCCCAGCAGCAGGCCGGTGAGGTCCACGTCCACCAGCACGCTGCGGTTTCCGTTCCACCAGTCGAGGGCCAGCAGGCCGCTTTCGCCCGGCCTCAGGCGGGCGGCCTCTTCCTCCAGGAGCCTGTGGATGTCCACGCCCCGGGCCCGGGCATGTTCCTCGTAGGCCGCCGGCACGCAGTTTTCGACGAACCAGGCAAAGTGATCGCCCACGCACGACTGGCCGGCCTCAAAGCCGGGCATGTTGGGCAGGATGCCGTCGACCACCACGCCGCACATGCCCGGGACGATGCGCTCTTGCTCGCCCAGGAGCATGTGGCAGTTGGACGTGCCCATGATGATGACCATGCGGCCGGGCTCGGTGACGGTGGCAGCCGGCACGGCCACGTGGGCGTCCACGTTGGCCACCGCCACGGCGGTGCCCGGCCGGAGGCCGGTCCATGCCGCGGCCGTCTCGGTCAGTCCGCCTGCCCTGGCACCCAGGGGCAGGATCTCGCGCTCCATCTTCTCGTCGACGATGTGTTCCAGGCGCGGATCGAGCGCTTTGAAGAACGCATTGGGCGGAAAGCCCTCGCTCTTGGACCAGATGGCCTTGTAGCCGGCCGTGCAGGCGTTGCGCGTCTCGGTGCCCGTCAGTTGCCAGACGACCCAGTCGGCGGCCTCGATGAGGCGGTCGGCTGCGGCATACACCTCCGGCGCCTCGTCGAGGATCTGCCAGGCCTTGGGAAAGAACCACTCGGAGCTGATCTTGCCGCCGTAGCGCTCCAGGAAGCGGTATCCCAGCTCCCGGGCGGTGTCGTTCAGCTTGTTGGCTTCGGGCTGAGCCGCGTGATGTTTCCACAGCTTGACCCAGGCGTGGGGATGGTCGCGCCATTCGGGCAGGAAGCAGAGCGGGGTGCCATCGGCCCTGGTCGGCAGCATCGTGCACGCCGTAAAGTCGATGCCCAGGCCGATGACGTCGCCGGCGGCGACGCCGCTCTCCGCCAGGACGGCCGGGATCGCCTGCTTGAACACCTCGACATAATCGTTAGGGTCCTGGAGCGCCCAATCGAGCTCCAGCCGCACGTCGGTGCCGGGCAGCTTCTCGTCGATGACACCGTTGGCGTAGGGGTGAACGCTGCTGGCCAGCTCGCGGCCATCGGTCACGTCCACCAACACGGCACGTCCCGATTCGGTCCCAAAATCGACGCCGATGGTATACTTTTTGGCCATTGCATTGCAGCCTTTCATGGTCGAGCTAGCGATCGGTGATATCGACGGCATAGTTCACAAATAGCCGCTGCTTCTTGGATTCGACACTCAACATGATGTATAGGCCCTTGACCTCCTGCGGGACGGCGACCTCGGTTGTCCAGGTCGCTTTTTCGCCGGCAGGGGTGATGGGCACCGACACGATGTCGGGGGTCTCGTAATAACCGTACAGGATGCCGTCGTCGCCGATAACGGGCGGATTGCCGATGTGGACGTAGGCTGGGTATTCGCCGGGATTGGCCGTCTGCCACGAGAACTCCAGGCCCGAGTCGGTGCGCTCCACGCCGGTCAGGGTGAGGACGACGTCGTTGATGGCCACGATCTCGGCGCTGGGCTCCAGGATCAAGCCCTCGATTTCTGCGGCGATGGGGTAGTCGATCTCCGGGGTGAGCTCGTCCAGGTCGATTTCCAGCCTGGCGTCCGCCTGGTTTGTCTCCGGGTAGTAGTAGTTGTATTCGCCGGTCACGTATCGATAGTCGATGGCCAGCTTTGAACCGGGGGTGGCTTCGACGCCCTCGCACTCGACGTAGAGAAGCTGCGTCGCGGGCTCGGCCCTGGTCCCGGCGATGGCGCCCCGCATCTGGAAGCCCGGCGCCAGCCGGTGGCCGCCCGTGCCGACGAAAAGCGTGCCGCAGTTGGTGCTCTGGCCGTCGCCCCCGGTAAAGACGGCCGGCTTGTCGGGCAGGACGTGCATCTCGCTCCAGGCGCCGGTGTCGTTGCGGATGGTGATGTCGATGCGCAACTTGCCGTTCTCCGGCGCAATGCCCGTCGCCACGGCGGTCCAGGCGCCCGAGCCCGCGGCCACGGAATCCTCCAGGTCCTCGGGCAAGACGATATAGTCGCAGCTACAAAGCAGCAGTGCGCATGCCAGGATCGGAATCAGCGCGCGTTTTATGCTCATCTCTCTTGCTCCTGTCCTCGACGCTGTCCCCAACGCTTCCACTTCCGGGTCGGGCCCGCTATTGCGCGGTTTCGAACCTCGGAACGATGGCCTTGACCAGGGACATCACCTGCCAGTAGTCGGACGGGGCATCGGTACCGCCGTCCACGCCCCTGACCGTCTTGACGCGATCCTGGTCGGTAACGGTGAGATAGTACCCATAGCACTGCCCGCAGGGGGTGTGCCAGGTGTTGTACATCTCGTCCGTGAACCAGCCAAGGTCCCGGATGCCGGCGAGGAGGATCTCCACGTCGGCCGGCGTGACCTGCTTCTCGATCTTGCGCTCGCCATCGTCGCCGACGATTCGCCCGTCGGCATAGATGGCATACACCTCGTCGATGCAGCGCGGGCCGCCGTTGCGCTCGTAGACGACCACCGCCCCGCTGTTCGCCATCTCTCCGGCCAGCTCCTGCCTGAAGGGCCTGAGCTCACAGGCAGAGGCTTTTGGCGTGGCCGTGCGGGTGCTCGCCACGCTCGTCGGGGTGGCGGGCAGCATGCTGACGATGACCGCGGCCACGGCGACCACCAGGACCACGCCGGCGCCGTAGAGCAGCACGCGACGTCTGCGGACGGCAGCGGGCAGCGGCACGGCCTCGACGGCCTCTGTCTCCCGGCGGCGGCTCTTGCGCGCGGCCAGCAGGCTCTGGACGCCGATGAACAGCAGCGTCAGGACGCCGATGACGATGCGCGTCCACCAGGAGCTCAGCGTCCCGTTGAACTGGATGAGGGTCTGGGTGACGCCAAAGATCAGCACGCCAAAGAGCGTGCCGAATACGTAGCCCTGGCCGCCGCTCAGCGCCGTGCCGCCCATGACCACGGAGGCAATGACGTCCAGCTCGGCTGCGTACGCGTACGAGCCGTGTCCGGAGAGGACAAAGACACCCAGGGCGATGCCCGCCAGGGCCGAGCAAAAGCCGTTCATGGTATAGACCAGCACCTTGGTGGTGTTCACCGGCAAACCCATGAGCCGCGCGGACTGCTCGTTTCTTCCCTCGTAGCCGCCGATGGCATACACGGTACGGCCAAAGCGCCGGTAATGGGCCAGATACATGCCCAGGACCAGGACAACAGAGGCGACGACCATCATGATCGAGACCCAGTTTCCCGTCTTGGCCACCGGATCCGCCAGCCCCGGAATGAGAATCCTGGTCTGGCCCAGGATGCGAAAGGTGCGGTCGTTGATGGGGATGGCGTCGTCGCTGATAAAGTAGCACATGCCCCGGGCAAACCACAGGCCCGCCAGGGTGGCGATGAATGGCTGCACCTTCATGTAGGTGATGACGTAGCCCATGAGAGCGCCGAGGGTCATGCCCATGAGCAGCACCAGCGGGATGACGGCCCAGGCGTCCCACCCGGCGCGAAGCAGGGCGGCCGCGGATACGGTCGTCAGCGCCATGACCCCGCTCACCGACAGGTCGATGCCGCCGGTGAGGATGACAAACGTCATCCCGATGCCGCTGATCAGCAGGTGGGCGTTGTTGCGAAAGATGTTGAGGAACACCTGGAAGTCGCGCATGGCGGGGTAAAAGGCCGCGCCAACGCCGTAGGCGACGAGCGCCAGCACCGCCGTCGCCGCAAGCGGAATAAACCTCTGGTTGTTGGAGACAAAGGCGGCGATTCTTCGCATCGCGGTTACGCCCCTTTCTGCGCGCTGATTCTCTGCACCAGGCTTCTGGCCTGTTCCGAATACAGGAGAATCACAAAGATGACGACGACGGCCTTGATGGCCTGCAGGGCGAACGCCGGAACGCCAAAGGCGTACATGGACGTGCTGATGGCCTGGATAACCCAGGCGCCCACGATGCTGGCGAACAGGGAAAAGCGGCCACCCGACATCAAGGTGCCGCCGATGACGACGGCCAGGATGGCGTCCATCTCGAGCCACATGCCGAGGTTGTAAGCATCCGACGTCTTGATGTTCGAGCTGTCCACCAGGCCGGCAATGCCCGCGCAAAAGCCGCAGAAGGTGTAGGCCAGGAGCTTGATCCTCTTCTCGCTGATGCCGGCAAAGTAGCTGGAGCGAAAGTTGACGCCCACCGATTCGATGAACAGGCCGATGGCCGTTTTGCGCGTGAAGAGCCAGGCGAGGACGAACACGATGGCCACGATATAGACCGAGACCGGCAGCACGATCCAGCCCTGCCCAATAAAGGCGTATGGCTCGTAAAAGATCTGGATCCTGACCCCGTTGGTAATGAGCTGGGCGATGCCGCGGCCGGCGATCATCAGGATGAGGGTCGCCACCATGGCCTGGATGCGCACGTAGGCGACCAGGATCCCATTCCACACGCCGCAGAGGGTGGCCACGAGCAGCGTCGCGAGGATCACGACCCACAGCGGTTGGAAGGTGAACGTCGGGTCGTTGATCAGGCTCATGAGGTGGGGCGGCAGCTCCTTGGCCAACACGTAGGGGTTCATCAGCAGGGCCGCCACCGACGCCGCAATGGCCATGATCGCCCCCACCGAGAGGTCCACCCCGCCGGTGGCGATGACCAGGGTCATGCCGATGGCCAACAGGGCAACCGTAGAGCCGTTGCGCACGATGTCGATGAGGCTGCCGTACAGGTTGCCGTCCCTCGTCTGGATGGAGAAGAACCCGGGAATGGTGATCAGGTCGAATAGCAGGATGAGGGCCAGGGCAACGAGCGGCAGAAAGAGCCTGCTCTCGGTTGCCTTCCTCCAGGCCAGAGAAAAGCCAGACTGTTTCATGATTCACCCCCTGCCATCGCTTGCATGATGACCTGCTCGTTCACCTCGCCGCTGAACTCGGTCACCTTTTTCCGGTCGCGGAGCACCATGATGCGGTGGCTGGTCCGCAGGACTTCTTCCAGCTCGGAAGAGATAAAGACGCACGCCTTGCCCTCTTCGGCCAGGGACAGCACCAGCTTCTGGATCTCGGCCTTGGCTCCCACGTCGATGCCCCGGGTCGGCTCGTCCAGGATCAGGACCTGGGGATTCGTGGCCAGCCAACGGGCGAGGATAACCTTTTGCTGGTTGCCGCCGCTCAGGTTCTTGACCGGCTGGTCGGGGGAGGGCGTGGCGATGTTCAGCAGGTCGATGTAGCGATCCGCGATTTCGTACTGCTGCTGCTTGGCCAGGTAGCGGACCCAACCCCGGCTGGCCTGGAGGGCCAGGACGATGTTCTCCCTGACCGTCAGCTCGTCCACAATGCCGGCGTCTTTGCGATCCTCCGGGCACAGCGCGACGCCGCGGTTGATGGAGGCCAGCGGGGAAAAGTCCTTGATGGCCTTGCCCGACAGCTCGATGGTGCCGCTGTCCGGCTTATCAACGCCGAAGAGCAGTTGGGCGATCTCGGTGCGGCCCGACCCCAGCAGCCCGGCAAAGCCCACGACCTCGCCGGCGTGCAGCTCGAGGTCCAGGGGCTCGACGACGCCCGATAGGCCCAGGTCTCGCGCCTCCAGCAGCGCCTCGCTGCCGATCTGCTTGCTGCTTTCGAGCTTGATCTGCGACATCTCGTCGAACTCGGTCAGGCTCCGGCCGATCATTCCGGCGATGAGCTCCAGGCGAGCGATGCTGGCCGTCTCAAAGGTGCCGACGAGGCTGCCGTTTCTCAGGACCGTGATCCTGTCCGAGATCTCGTAGACCTGGTCGATAAAGTGGGTGATAAAGATGATGGCCACGCCCTCGCTCTTTAGCTTGTGCATGACGCGAAAAAGCTGTGCCGTTTCGTGAGTGTCAAGGCTGGACGTGGGCTCGTCCAGGATCAGGATCTTGGCCGACGCGATCTCGAGCGCCCGGGCGATGGCCACCATCTGTTGCAGGGCGACGGAATAGGTGCTGAGCGGCTGGGTGACGTCGATGTCGATGTCCAGGTGTCGCAGGATCTCCCTGGCCTGGACGTTCATGGCCTTCCAGTCGATGCGGCCCAGCTTCTTCGGCTCGTTGCCGATGAGGATGTTCTCGGCGACCGAGAGATTCGGGCAGAGGTTGATCTCCTGGTAGACGGTGCTGATGCCCAGTCGCTGCGCGTGGAGGGGCGAGCGGATGGTGACCTCTTGCCCGTCGAGCTTGATGCTGCCGGCGTTTGGTCTCTCGACCCCGGTGAGCACCTTGATGAGCGTCGACTTGCCCGCGCCGTTTTCGCCCACGATGGCGTGGATCTCGCCCCGCTCCAGATAAAAGTCCACGTTGGAGAGCGCCTGAACGCCGGGAAAGGTTTTGTTGATGCCTCGCATCTCGACGATACAGTCAGAAGATGACATAACCCACCTCTGCTCGCGCCTTTCAAACGGTGCTTTTGTTCGAGGAGCGGCGCCCTCCGTGCACGCCGCTCCTCAACCTGATCTCCGTAACAATCCCGTGTGATCCCCCGGGCAGTGCAGACCCCGGGCCGTGCCTAGTACTTGCGGCCGTCGGCGATTTCCTGCAGGTTGGGATCCGACGCGCGGAAGACGCCTTCCTGCGAGGGGACCCACTTGGGCAGCGATTCGCCGTTTAGCGCTTTCAAGGCGGCCTCGTAGACCTGCGGAGCAAGGAGCGGGTTGCACTCCACGCTGACGTTCACCTCGCCGGCCAGCATGGCCTTGAAGGCGCCGGCCGTGGCGTCAAAGGTGAGGATCTTGACGTCCACACCGGGCTTGAGTCCTGCTTCCTTGAGGGCTTCGATGGCACCCAGGCCCATTTCGTCGTTCTGGGCAAAGATGCCCTGGACATCCTGGGTCTCTTTCAGCCAGGCTTCGGTCACTTCCTTGCCTTCGGTGATGCTCCAGTTGGCGGTCTGGCTCTTGGTGATGGTGATGCCGCACTCTTCCATCCGCTCGCGGAAGCCCTGGCCGCGGTCCTTGGCTGCTGACGAGCCCACGTTGCCCACCAGCTCCCAGACGTTCTTGCCCTCCATGCCCTCGAGCAGCTTGCACATCTCTTCGGCGCCCTTGCGCCCTTCTTCGGCAAAGTCGGAGCCGATGTAGGTGGCATACAGATCTTCCGGCGCATCGATGCGGCGGTCCTCGATGACGACGACCTTGCCGGCCGCCTGCGCTTCCTTGAGGGCCTCTTCCCAGCCGGTGGTCTCCAGGGCGGCGAGGATGATGACGTTCACGTCGGGGTCCTGGTTGAACTGGTGAAAGCCGGCGACCTGCCGCACCAGGTCGTTCTGGGAGTCATAGAACTTGAGCGTGAGACCCAGTTGTTCGGCGGTTTCCTTGAACGAGGCGGTGTTTGCGGCGCGCCAGCCACCCTCAGAACCGGTCTGGAGAAAGCCGACGACCATGTCCTCGTAGGTGTAGGTCTTGGCAGCCGGAGCCGCCGTGGGTGCTTCTGCCGGCTTGGCGGTGGGTGCCGGTGTGGAACCGCACGCTCCGAGCACCGAGATCGCCAGGACGAGCAGCAAGGACAGCACGGTGAAAGACACATTCTTCGAGACGTTCATTTCTTTCTTCCTCCTTGTCACTGTTGGAAACGTACTGCACACTATTGTGCGTTTGAGAGTGAAATGGACCTCTGACCAACCCTTGCGCAAGATGGCGACGCGCGCTCCGTCGGAGCTGCCCAAGCTCAATCTCACTCCTGGCGCAATCCTCCTTCCTTTGCGATTCTCTCCCTGTGATGGTAGACATCCCAGCCCATGTACTTGCCCAGTGCCTCGTCCAGGGCATCGGCCACCCGCGCCCGGTTCAGGGCGACGTGGTGCTCGTAGCCGTTGGCGCAGATGTAGTGGAGCAGGCCCTGGAAGTCGGGAATCTGTACGACGCCATAGCCGCCAAAGGTGTCGAGGGGATCGGCCGTCAACTCCCCCTCGCCGAGGTAGGCGCGGATAACGCCGCGCTGATCGTCCGTCGAGACACGGCAGAAGGTGAACGGGCCGGCCTTTACCCGGCCTACGACCGTGCCGTAGGTGTTCTCCTTGCCCACCGACCCGGCAATGATCTCCTGGAACGACATCTCGGCGTCCCCGAAAAAGTCGGCCGGCAGGTTGCTGCAGTGAAAGACGACGCCCTTGTCGGGATCGTCGGCATAGTTGTTGTTCCAGTCCACCAGGGCGCTGGGCTTGCCCGAGGCCAGGGCCATGGCATACATGCCGACCACCCCGGCGATGTCGGCCTCGCAGGCGCTGGGCTTGAGGGCGTTGCTCATCATGCTCATCACCGCGCAGGGCACGACGCCAAAGTGCTCCTCCATGGACGTCCAGCACTGGATGGCCGTCGCCGCCAGCCGGTTCTCTTCCATCCAGCGCTCGGTCACGACGGCGAACCTGGCCATCTTGTCCAGGGCCTCGGCGGGGGTGCCGGCCGTGCGGACGTAGCCGCGCAGCGCGTCCAGCTTGGCGCGGACGGCCGGGTCGTCGGGAGCCAGGCGGTTGGCCTGGCCGAGGGCCTCCGAGAGGTCCAGCACCTCGACGCTGATGCCCGCCCTCTCCAGCAGCTTTTCGCTGAACCGGACGGTGACGAACGGCGCCGGCCGGGCGCCCAGCATGCCGAGCCGGACGCCGCGCAGCCCGCGCACCACGCGGCAGGTGGCCGCAAAGCGCTGCAAGTCCCGGCGAAAGCTCTCCGAGGCGGGGGCCACGGTGTGGAGCGTGGTGAGGGTGTAGGGGATGCCCCGCTGCCGCAGGTTGTTGCACAGCGACATCTTGCCGCAAAAACTGTCGCGCCGGTCCGCGGCCGTCATCTTTTCGTTCTCATCGGGGAAGGCGTGGACCAGCACCGGCACGTCCAGCCCTGCCTGGCGGATGGCGTCGGATACCCCCCGCTCGTCGCCAAAGTTGGGCAGGGTCGCCACGATGCCGTCGATCTCGTCCCGGTGGGCCCGGAAGAGGGCGGCGCACTTTTCCGCGTCGCGCAGCGTCTCGACCGAGCCAAAGGGGGTGTCGCCGGCGTCGAGGGCGACGGTCCGGATGCCCTCTTCGGCCAGCACGCGCAATACCTCCTGGCGTCCCGTCTCGCACAGGTGGCTGGGGAAAAAGCCTCGATTGCCGACGATAACTCCGAGCGTGACCTGATACATGTTAGCTTATCTCCCTACAAGCCGATATGTTTGCCGCATGGGGCATAAAATCCCCCTGGATCCTCGTGGCCCTGCTGCTCTCGCGGACGACCAACTCGGGGCAGATGGGGATCAACCTGGGCTCGTACCGCGCCCCATCCCCGCGGCTGGCCTCGATGGCCCGGATCAGCTCCTGGATGGCGGTGCAACCGAGCTGGCGCAAATCCTGGACGACGGTCGTCAGTGGTGGCCAGTAGTGCTCGGCCTCGGGCAGGCCGTCAAAGCCGACGACGGCCAGGTGGTGGGGCACCTGGATGCCCTCCCGGCAGGCCGCCTGGAGGACGCCCAGGGCCATCTGGTCGTTGGCGCTAAAGACGGCGTCCACCTGGGGATGGCGGGCCAGGAGCCGGCCGATGGCCTGCTCGCCGCTGGCCGAGGACCAGTCGCCCTCCTCGGCGTGCAGCTCGCCGGCGACGACGCCGGCCGCCAGGAGGGCGTCGTGCCAGCCGGCCTGGCGCTGGCGAGCCTCCCACCAGTCCAGGGGGCCGGAGATGTGGCCGACGTGGCGGTAGCCCTGCTGGAGGAGGTGCTCGGTGGCCATGCGGCCGCCGGCATAGTTGTCGATGGCGACGATGGTGACGTCGGGGCGGGCCTGCATGGTGAGAAAGATGGTGGGCACCGGCAGCCCGCCGAGCTGCTCGTCGAGCCAGGCCCGGTTGTCGCCCACCTCGGGCACGGCCCACAGGATGCCGTCCACCCGCCTCTCCAGCAGCGAGTTCAGGAGGGGTTGGACGTCGTTGGTATTAAAGTCGGGCAGCTCCTTGAGCAGGAGGGTGTAGCCCAGCTCCTCCGCCTGGGCGGTGACGCCGTTGAGGGTGCGGGAGGGGCCGGCGTACTCCAGCCCCGCGGTCACGATCCCCAGGGTCAGGCTGCGCTGGCTGATGAGGCTGCGGGCGATGGCGCTGGGCTGGTAGCTCAGCTCCTCGATGATCTCCCACACGCGGTTGCGGGTGTCCTCGGCCACGTCGGGCCGGTCGTTCAGCACCCGCGACACCGTCTGGTGGGATACCCCCGCCGCGGCAGCCACATCTCGGATTGTGACCCTTCTGGGACCAGGCATGGTATTGGCCTCTTCCAGTCGCGTTTAGTAGCGTATTGTTGGTGTCGTTACCGTTCCCGTTACCGTTCCCGTGACCGGTCACATTATACCATATGGCGGACCGCTTGTCAATACCCCAAATCAGGAAACGGGGGAATTTTAACCTTCCGGGGCCTGGCAGTAAAGGCTCGCGGGCGATCGCCGCGTCACCCGCCCCAAGGTGCGTTGCACGTGCCGTTCGTGCGGCGCACCTGGCTCGCGGGCGATCGCCACATCGCCCCATGCAGGGGCGGCGACCGCAGGAAGTGTCGCTCGGCGGTCCCGGGGGGAGGAGGCCGAGCAGGCGCTCGGCGGTCCCGGGGGCTAGGCGCGCAGGGAGCTGGCGCGGACGATCAGCTCGGGCTGGAGGGAGATGACCCGGGGCTCGGCCTGGGGCTTGCCCCCCCGGGCCGCCTCGATGGCGCGAACCAGCTCCTGGACGGCCAGGCGCCCCACCTGGGGCTGATCCTGGTACACCGTGGTCAGGGGCGGCCAGTACTGGGCGGTTTCGGGCAGGCCGTCAAAGCCGACGACGGCCAGGTCGTGGGGCACCTGGATGCCCTCGCGGCAGGCCGCCTGGAGGACGCCCAGGGCCATCTGGTCGTTGGCGCTAAAGACGGCGTCCACGTGGGGGAAGCGGGCCAGGAGCCGGCCGATGGCCTGCTCGCCGCTGGCCGAGGACCAGTCGCCCTCCTC
>JAAYZQ010000466.1 GCA_012514775.1 Anaerolineaceae bacterium | reverse complement strand
TCCTTTGTCCGATCAGGACATTGACATTTTATCACACTTTCCCGAACACGCAAGTCCAAGATCGGGAAGATTGTGTATCTCTTTTGGCGGAGGTTGACCGGATTGCCGGGTGGTGGTATAGTGCTACGGCGAGGGTGATGCAGGACTACAACCTAGCACATGCCTTGACCACCGGCCGCGACTTTAGACAGGCCGGATACCAAAACGCACTCATCACGGCATAGGCGCTCGCCCCCTTCCAACAGACAACTGTGGCCAGGATGTGCCACGCCGAGAGGCGGAAAAGCCATGACGAGATCAAAGGCTGAGGGATGAGACGATCGCTCTTTTTGACCGTGCTCCTGGGCATGGTGGTGTTTCTGGCAACGAGCTTTCCCGTACAACGCGAAGCGCCCATGCGTGTCGTTGGGGAACTCGAACGTGAGCAAGCGTCCATGGACGAATCGCTTGTCGAATGCACAGCCGGCGTGGCCGATGGCGACGTCACCGTCGACGGCCGGCCCTTGCTGTGGAAGCTGCGAAATCAGGTCGACGTACCCAACGACGTGCATTACTTTGCCGCGGCGATCGAACACTATCCGGGGCTGGGCCCGGCCCGCTACAGCTACCTGGGGATGGGGCCTGCCAACGATGCCCCCGGTTCCGTGCGCCAGGGCCTGAACTCCCAGGGTTTGGGGATTGGCTTCAACGTGCTCGAACACGGCGGCTGGCCAGAGCTTCACCACAAGGCTCTGGGACACTGTGACGAAATCGGCCAGGTGCGAACCTACTTGAAGGGAATGACGGACCTCTCGACGTTCAATTACTTGATCGATCCCACCGGCGAGGCCAGCCTGTGGGAGAACCAGGCGGGCTCGGGCAAACACTGGGAGTGCAACACGCGCGCCCCGGCGCGCGACAGCCAGTGGATCGACGTCGACAATGCCGATGGCGACGACGATCCGTGGACCGGCGGCGATATAAGCTTTGCAGGTTGGGTGGTGCGCGCCAATGCGCCGGCGCACCGCAACGCCGACGGCAGCGATGACATGGGTGGCGGCGGAAGGCGCTACGTGGCGGCACGAGACACTATCGCTGCCCTGATATACAACGACGGCGGCGGTACCGCGCTGTCAGTCAAGTCCCTTGCAGACGCCTACTTTCGGCACAGCGTGCTGGCCATGGACACGACCGTGTCCAACATGATCGTCCACGGCGTCCTGCCCACCGAAGATCCGAGGCTGACCACCATGTGGACCTTGCTGGGGCACAGCAAAACCGGCATCTTTGTGCCCCTCTGGATCCATGGCGTCGAGTCCGGCGGGCTGAACCAGGTGCCCCGCTACCTGGACACAGGCGACGACGGGGTGTCCGCCTACACACCGGCGAGGGGCATGTTCAGTGCCGGCTACAACATTGCTCACATCCAGGTCCGCACACTGCCCTTTGAGCAACACCTGTTCGACGTGGTCGACGACCGGCTGCTGCCCGAATGGCGGCTGCGGAACTGGGCGGACCCGGCCGAGGTAAAGGCCATTGGCGAAGAGATGAAGCGCGTCCAGGAACAGATGGACGCCGATGCGTATTCCCATCTGCAATACCTGTACAGCCAGGGTCCGACGAGCAACCACGCTCCGACGATCTCTATCGCCTCGGCCACAACGAACGGGCTGCGAGCCACGTTCTCCGTGACGGCCGGAGACGCCGATCACGAGGATGGCGAAGGCAGCCTCACGTACCTCTTGAACTACGGTGACGGCCAGGCCGGCCGCAACGCGACGCACGACTATGCTCAACCGGGACGCTACCTTGTGTCGTGTACCGTCACCGATGAGAACGGGGTTTCCCAGACCGATTGGGTGTTTGTCACGGTTGGCGCGCGCCCGTTTTCGCCCGATGGGCGGCCAGTCGTCCTCAGCCAGTGGCGCCTGCCTCCCAGGCGGCGCTGACGAGGCTGCCAGCGAAAGGGCCAGCAGGGCAAGCGCATTCACCGGCTCTCCGCCCAGCGAGCCTGGCCAAACACCCGGACAGAAAGCACGAGGTTGTACTCCGTGATACAGAGCGACAGCCGCCTTGAGGATGGCCCGGAGGTGCAATGCACTTTTGCTGGCTGATAAGGGTCATGAAGTCGCGAGAGACTTCACATTCATGAAGCACGTCCCGGCCCTGAGAAAGTGCATTGCACCTATTCTGGGCAAATGCAACCGCCCGACTGCGTTGCCGCGCGATTGACAGGCCCGCCAGGCCGTGGTATACTCGTGCCATGGTGGCAACGTCCTGCCTCTGACCTGCACCGCACCCGCATCGCAGTTGCTCGTTTGTTTGACCATCCAAGAGGTAGCAAATGGCAAACTCTGACCT
>JAAYZQ010000465.1 GCA_012514775.1 Anaerolineaceae bacterium | reverse complement strand
TGAGGGCCTGCGAGATCAGGTACGGGTCATGGTCGGCGGCGTGCCCACGACCCAAGAGTTCGCCGACGAGATCGGCGCGGATTCCTGGGGCAAGGATGCCCTGGAAACGGTGGCCAAGGCCCAAAAACTGATGGCCGTGGAGGTGCACTAAGATGGAAGAGCCAAAATCCTCGCTACAAGGTTTCTTTGCCAGTACGACGGTCAGCGGGATCGAGTTCAACCCGCAAGATCCCCGCACCTGGTGGGTCGCTGAGCGGCAGAAACAGGGGCCGGCCATGGAAATACAGGCGCAGATGCACGACCATACGATGTACCTGGCCCGCGTCCCGGCCCGCAAGTTCTATTACGATGCCCGCGCCAACGCCATGGCCTTTGCGGCCGTGTCAGCCTACTACCATTTCGACGGCCTGAACGCCGCCTCGGACATTTACAATTACGAAGCCGAGGCGATGGGCGCCAAGATGATCTATGGCGAAAACGCCATGCCCACCATCGACTTTCGCCAACCGTTTGTGAACAACCCCGCCGATCTGGAAAAGCTCAAACCACCGGCCGACTGGCTCTCGGCGGGCCGAGTACGCTTTTCCTGGGACACGAACCGCCTGTGCCGCGAGGTCACCGGCAGCCAGAGCCTCACGTTCTGCGCGCCATTCAGCCTGGCCGTGGGCGTGCGCAGCTACCCGCTGCTCATCCGCGACATGCGGCGCAACCCGGCTTTTGCCCACGAGCTCTTCACACGTCTCGTGGACGACGTGCTGCCGTCGTACCTGAAGGCACAGGCCGATTATCTGGGTGGCGCCACCATGGCCACGGGTGCGGATGCCTGGGCGGCCTATCCCGAGCTCACGCCTGAAATGGTCGAAGAGTGGGTGGTGCCCTATGCCGGCAAGCTCCTCCAGAACTGCATGCCGTACGGTTTCGTAGCCATGCCGGCGGCCAGCGCCGACTATTGCGAGGAGGATCTCGGCAAATTTGACAAGCAGATCCTGTGGAAGGCCTTTGACGCGCAGGTCAAGGTCATGATGGGCCAGCCGGTCGCCTTTATGCTCATGGGCCGCACCCACGAGATTCCGTTCGAGCCCATCGTCGAATGGATGGATCAGTGGAAGGCCAGGGGCCAGAGAGTGACCTTTACCGTCGGCATCAACGCCCGGCTGCTGCGCGATGGGCCGGCCGAAAAGATCGTCGACCTGGTCAAGCGTTACATTCAGACCTTTGCCTACGATCACAACCTCATGCTCATGCTGGCCAACATCCCGGCCGATGCGCCATCGGAGCACATCCATGCGGCGGTCGCAGCGGCGCATCAGTATGGGAAGCTGCCCCTGGCAGAGGATCTGGATTCGGTCCAGTTCAAGATGCCCGAGCGCGAATCCTTTGCCGAATACGTCGACCAGATGACCAACGGCCAGGGATTCGAGTTCAAGTAGTCGTGCGGCTGCCGGCCGGAACGGACCGTGGCCGGCAGCCCTGAAAGGCAGAAACGGATGAAGGCGCCTCTGAGGGCTGGCCCTCAGAGGTGCCCCCATTGACCGGCCGGCGACCGAAAGCGGGACGCGGTATCCGGCCGGGCGTCCGACGAGGATATGCATGATCAAATTCACGGCTGAACAGAAAACCTTCACTGTTTCGGGCGTCGACGTTGGCGGGCAGCCGGGCCAGCGGCCGACGCTGCTCATCGGCAGTATCTTTTTCAGCGGGCACAAAATCGTCAAGGACAACATCAAGGGTATCTTTGACAAGGACAAGGCCCGGGCGCTGCTCGACCGGGATGCCGAAGCCTCGGAGCGCACCGGCAACCCGCGCTTTATCGACGTCATCGGCGACACGGGGCCGGCGCTGATCAACTACCTGGAGTTCGTCGCCCAGCACACCGACGCGCCCATGCTGGTCGACTCGTTCTCGCAAAAAGTGCGATTGGAGGCGGTGCGGCATTTTGCCGGCACCGAAATTGCACCGCGGCTGGTCTACAATTCCATCGCCGAAGACTATACCGACGAGGAACTGGACTGCCTGCGTTCGTGCGGCGTCAAGAGCACGATTATCATGGCCTTTAGCACCACCGCGCCCAAACCCAGCCAGCGCCTCAAGCTGCTGGTGAACGAGCTGCTGCCCGCGGCCCAACGGGCCGGAATCGAGAACATCCTGGTCGATCCCGGAGTGCTGGATATTGCCAGCATCAGTTGGACGGCGCTGACTATCCGCGACATCAAGGAAACGCTGGGCTACCCCAGCGGCTGCGCGCCGTCGAATGCCCTCTTTACCTGGGAAAAGCTCAGGGCACTGGGCCAGCCGGCCTTCGAGGCGGCGGCGGCCGCGACCTTTACGCTGACCCAGGCGGCCGGCGCCGATTTTGTCCACTATGGACCGGTTCGCAACGCGCCCTGGGTCTATCAGGCAGTTGCCACCGCCGATGCCATGACGGCGTATGCTGGCCGCATCACCGGCATCCGGCCGGTGACCGAGACCCACCCGCTCTATCGCATCTTTTGATCCGTCCATATGGGAGTGGGTCATGGAATCTGTGAACGATTGCCTGATTACCTTCGAGCCGGCCGGCTGCCGGATCCCCTGCGCCGCCGGGACCACACTTTTGGACGCGGCACGGGCCGGTGGCCTGGCCCTGACTTCGGCGTGTGGCGGGGAAGGTACCTGCGGCCGGTGCCTGGTGCACATCATCTCCGGGCCGGTCTCTGACCTGACCACCACCGAGCGTGCCCTGCTCGACCCGGCGCAGATTGCCGCAAGAATCCGCCTGGCCTGCCAGACCCGCGCCCTGGGTAACGTCACCGTCGACGTGCCGCTGGCGTCGCGAGTCGTCGCGCAGCGGCTGCAGCTGACCGGCCTGGACGTGGTCGTGCCTTTCGATCCGGCGGTGCACGAGCACCTCGTGACAATCACCCCACCATCGATCCAGGATCCACGCTCCGATCTGGGCCTGCTGCGCAGTGCCCTGGTCGGGCCGACCGGCGACGCGGTAGAACGGGCAGATCTGACTGTCCTGCAACGTCTGCCCGGCCTGCTGCGCGAGCACGGGTGGCGGGTGCGTGCCAGCCGGCGCGGCGACGAGATCGTGGATGTCCGGCCGCCGGCCAGCCTCCCTTTGGGCCTGGCCGTGGATGTTGGCACGACCAAGATCGCGGTATGCCTGGTCGACATGGAGACGGGGCAGCGGCTGGCGGTGGCCGGCATGACCAATCCGCAGGTCGCCTACGGCGAGGACGTGCTCAGCCGGATCACGTACGCCATGAAGAACGGCGGCCAGCGCCTGACGGGCACGCTCGTCGAGGGCCTCAACAAAGTGGTGGGGCGGCTGTGCGCCGAGCCGGAGAGGATCGTCGATGCCGTGGTGGTCGGCAACACGGCAATGCATCACTTCTTGGTCGGCCTGCCGGTGCGCCAGCTCGGGCTGGCCCCGTACAATGCTGTGGTCAGCGAGCCGATCGACGTCAAGGCCCGCGACATGGGGCTGCGCATCGGCCCTGGTGCCTACGTGCACCTGTTTCCCAACGTGGCCGGGTTCGTCGGCGCCGACCACGTGGCCATGATCGAAGCCACCGGCCTGGACCGGGCGCAGGGGACCTACGTCGGGTTGGACATCGGCACCAACACGGAGGTGGTGCTGGCGCAGCACGGCAAGCTGCTGATCTGCTCCACAGCCTCGGGCCCGGCGCTCGAAGGCGCGCACATCAAGCACGGCCTGCGGGCCGTCGACGGCGCAATCGAGAAGGTAAAAATTGACGGCGATACCCTGCAGATGACGACCATCGGCGGTGCCCCGGCCATTGGGCTGTGTGGATCGGGAGTGCTAGACGCGGTGGACCAAATGCGACGTCACGGCTTGCTCGACCGCCGCGGCCGCATGCAGGCGAGTGCGTGGACCCGGGGGGTGAACGGAGAACGCGAGTTCGTGCTGGTACCGGCCGCCGAGAGCGGGACCTGCGACGACATCACACTCAGCGAGCACGACGTCAGCGAAATTATGCTGGCCAAGGCGGCGATCCGCACCGGCATTGACGCGCTATTGGAGGAGGCGGGGGTTCGTGCCGAAGCGCTGGATGGCATCGTGATCGCGGGCGCATTCGGCACGCACATCGATGTTGAGGCCGCTGTCGGCATCGGAATGCTGCCAGCGCTGCCCGTGGCCAAGATCCGGCAAGTAGGGAACGCGGCAGTCACGGGCGCGTACCTGGGCCTTGTATCGGCCGCCCACCGCCGGCGGGCAGTGGACATTGCACAGAGCATCCAGTACCTCGAGCTGATGAGGCACCCGGACTTCTCGTCGCATTTCGGACGCGCCATGTTCCTGCCGGAGATATAGCGTGCCGGCATCTGTTCCATAGCGTCCGCCCGTGCTGCGCCGCTGTATCATGGCCTTTGCCGCCGCATGGTCCTGGTCGGGCACGTGGGAGGAAGCGAGGACGTTGCGCATCTTGTGGGCCAGACCCACCCTTGTTCGCGCCCGAGATCACCTCACGCAAAGCTGGCGAACCCCAGCGCATGGAGCGACTGGAGCATGCAGACAACCTTGCGAGCAGTGTTAGCATACCGGAACCGAGTAGCCTCACCTCCCAAGAGGTGCCTGTCCAGTTCCCTGCGCAGGCTCAGGCAGGCTCCCGCATCTCTTGTCCACTCGTCGATTTCCTGCCTCATGCCCTCAGGATCAGTAGGGTTAAGGGTCCAGGCCAGAACGCTGCGCAGTGGCTGCTCCAACCTGCTGCGTGGTCCATGGAACTTGGGCAAGACTTTCATGAGTACAGCACAATCGAAAGCCGTGTCAAGGCCGCCAAGGTCTGTCCAGAGTTGGTTAGCTTGGGCATTTGCGCAGAAGGCAATGATCTCGTCAAAGATGCGGTAGGCAAAGTGGAGATCAAACGGTTGGAGTGTGGCCTTGAGGGCGTGCAACTGAGTCCTATAAGCTCGGTGGGCAGCAACAAAGGACCGGATCTCGTCCTTGTTCACGATGCCAAACTGCCCTTGCCGTGCAAAAGGAGCAAGGAGCTTCTGCCGGAGCCTGTCAGCTTGCTCCTCAGTGACAGGCACGGCCGTGTCAGCCGGATAGCCCTCGAAATCCACATCCGTGATCTCGATGGTGAAGGCACGATCGAGAACCTTCGGGCTGAAGGCATGTGTCGTTTCGTCCACGTTCACTGTACCGACGAAATAGAGGTTGGGCGGCAGGCGCAACTCTGAAGGCACGTATCGCCCATCGCTGTCACGCGGTTTTGGATCACCATTCTTATCTCGAGCGCTGGCCGGGAAACCATGCAGCTTGATGGTTTCTCGTGTGAAGCCGTCCTCGTCGCGACCGCCTTCCAGGACGCTAAGAAAATCTGAGAAGTAGTATTCGACGCGGGAGATGTTCATCTCGTCCAGAAGCACGAAAAAGGGTGTTAGGGCCAGCGTAAGGTCGGCTACCGGCTCCATCTTGCCGGAAAGGTATTCCCACATGAGCCAGGGTGTCAGGGCACACAGCAGTGGATCGGTAGACGGTGCGTAGCGTTCAGCCTGCGCCTTGAGGTAGGCAAAGGCCTCATCAATTCCCGCCGTGTCGCCACTGTCCACGAACCTCTCCAAATGAAATGCCCGTTCGTAGCCCAGCATTCCCAGCAGATCCCGTAGAATATGCCGGTCTGCGATCGTGGATACAGAATCATAGGCAGCGAGGGCGCGGAGCGTGCGTGCCCAGGGAGTCGCATTGTCCGGGATCTCGCGCAGGAACTGGATGGCTTCCACGATGCGTTCGCCGCGCGATCGGTTCTGATCCTGAACGATCTTGGTTGCTGCACGGAGCTGGTCATCGGTGGCCTTCATGGTCATGGCCCGGCCTATACTGGCAATGCCGT
>JAAYZQ010000464.1 GCA_012514775.1 Anaerolineaceae bacterium | reverse complement strand
CTCCGGGACGCGTACTGCCGCCGGTGGTGGTCCGCACACTTGTGGCGGGCGATGCTGAACAACCAGGCGGCAAACGGACCCCGGCCCCGGTAGCGCCCGAGAGATTCCAGAGCCGCCACAAAGGTCTGGGCGGTCAAGTCCTCCGCGTCCGCCCGATTGCCGGCGTGGGCGTAGCAGTAGCGGTAAACGCGGTCCACGTACCGGCGGTAGAGCAGGTCGAAGGCCGCCCGGTCCGTACGCGCAGCCCTGGCCAGCGAGCAGTCATCCGCTTCGAGCTTGTAATCGTCCATCATCCTTCAGCGCTGATAGGGTTCACCTGGTATGTCGTTGCTATGGGAAAAAGGTAACACCGGGGCGCACTGCCCGAAGATTTTGGTGGTTTCCGGTCACGCAATAGCGCTCTGGCAACCGGCGAACTGCGGGACCTCAGGCTTCCAGCCGAAAATGGGCCGCCAGCCCGGGCAGGTTGACCTCATTCAGAGAAAGGCGCAGCGTGCTGTTGAGGGGCAGTTCGCGGGGCAGGTGCACCCTCGCTTCCAGGGCCAGCGCTGGGATGGTGACGGTGCCCCGCAGGTCCATCCGGTCCACCAGGATCCCCTCACCCTGCCAGCCGGGATTTTGAAGGAGATAGACCAGCGTCCAGTGCAGCCGCGACAGGCGCTCGGCGCTGCGCACGCTGCCGGCAGCCGCCACCGTGGCCCCCACCCGCTCCACGATCTGGGCGGTGTCCAGGGGGTCGCCGCACAAGGCGCTGCCGGACAGGTTTCCTTCCCCGCCCGCTGCCCCCTCCGACCGGGAGGCCTGCCGCAGCCAGGCGCGGATCTGCTGGTGCACGACCAGGTCCAGGTAGCGGCGCAGGGGGCTGGTGGCCTGGGCATAGGCAGGCAATCCCAGCCCGGCGTGGGGCCCCGGCACGCTGCTGTACTCGCTGGGGCGCAGCGTGCGCCGCAGGGCAAACATACCCGCCAGATCTCGGGGCCGGTCGTCACTGGTGGGCGGAGCCTGTGTGGTAAAAGGCAGGGGCAAGCCTCGCTCCAGGGCAAAGCGCGCCGCGCCTTCGCCGGCCATGAGCATGGCCTCGGTGACAATGTCGCGGCTGCGCAGGGGCGCGATGGGCCGGATGCGAACCCGCTCGCCCTCGAGCCAGATGCGGACCTCGGGCAGGTCCAGGGAGATGGCACCGAGGGCGTAGCGCCGCTCCTGATAGCGGGCAGCCAGGCGTTCTAGGCCGCGGAGCGGCTCCTCGTCCAGGCGGGTCGCTGCCTCTTCGTAGGTCAGGCGCGTGATGCGCACCCAGCTCGGCAGGATCTCCACGGTCCGCAGCTCGCCCGCCTCGTCCAGCTCCAGGCCGAAGGAGAGGGCGGGCGACACCTCATCCAGGCCCAACCCCAGGCGGGCCACCGCCTCCGGCGGCAACATGGGCACCGGGCCATCCGGCAGATACAGGGTGCTGCCCCGGGCCCGCGCCTCCAGGTCGGCCGGGCTGTCGGGGGGCACCAGCGCCGAGACGTCCGCGACGTGCACCCACAGGCGTTCTCCTTCCAGGCTCAGGGCGTCGTCGGGCTCCTCGTTGCCCTCGTCGTCGATGGCCAGGGCGACCAGGTGCGAGAGGTCGACGCGGGGCTCGGTCGGCAGGTCGGGCAGGACCAGCTCCACAGGAGGCGGAGATAGTGGCACGGCCAGGCGCTGGGGATGGGGATTGACGGTGGGATTCCAATAGCCTATCTTTAGGAGGAGGGCGTGGGCGCTCTCCGGGGTCTCGGCGCGCCCCAACTGGCGCATCACGCGGCTTCGGTCGGCCCGGCCCAGGGCAAGATCCTCCACCTCACGCAAGAAGCGCGCTGCATCGGGCGGTAGCTGGCCCCGGGCCAGCCCCGCGACGAACCCGGCCCAGGCCTTTTCCTCGGCCTCCCGTGCCTGGCGCAAGGCCTGCTCCGAGGCCACCTCTTTGCCTGTGCGGGCCACGATGCGGTCGGGCGTGCCCTGAAAGTAGAGCCCGTCGGCGACCCACGACCAGGCGGACCAGGCGGTCGCCGGGGTGTAGGCACCGTGGGCCAGCTCGGCCAGCTCGGCGAGGTCGGTCACCTCGCCGGCCAGCAGCTCCCAGGCCGCCCCGATCTCGCCCTCGTCGCTGTCCAACTCGCTCAGGCTTTCGAGGGGGCCGGGGTGCAACAGCACTACGTCTTTCGGGCGGACGCTGAGGCTTTCTCCTCCCGGGAGCTCGAGCTCCAGTTTCTTCCCGGCCTGCTTCACGCGTGCCGGGCGCGCCTTGTACAGCACCAAGCTGTCCTTACGTGGGGTCAGTTCCACGGTTCCACCTCACACAAAGTATAAGGCAGAAGGGAACAGGCGTCAAATCGCCAAATCCACGATTGCCCGGGGCTCTCGGTTGATCGCCAGTCACGGCCGCAGCCACGTCAGCCAACGGCTGCCTGCCGGGCGCCGGATGTCAGGCCGGCAGGCGGCACGAGACTTGACAGGGAGCAGGGAGGCGGTAAAATAGCGGTGGAACAGTTCGTTGCGCGACGAACGGAGGAGGAAGGTAAGCATGAGCAGAACAAACAGTACCTCGCGGGCAGTGGCCCTGACCATGGGCCTGCTGCTGATCCTTTCGCTGCTGGCCGGCGTGTGCCCTGCCTCCGCCGGCGAGCCTGCCGGCAGCGGCCCCGACAGCGCCCAGCGCCTCTCCGGCGACTGGTCGACGCATCAACCCGGGGCCAGCACGTGGTATGCTTTCGAATACGCCGGCGACAGCTCGCAGGTCACGATCAGGCTGCAAGCCGAGCCCCCGGATAGCCTTGCCTTTGGCGTCTGGACGCCGGGGAATGTGCGCGACTGGCGGCTGGGCCTGAAAGCCGAGCCCGTGGGGCGCGGCTCGCCCGATTCCGGGTCGCCCGGCCGCCTTGCCTGGTCGGGCAGCTTTACCGTGGCCGGCACGTACTATGTCGTCGTCGAGGGACAGGGGGGACAGTCGGAGACGAGCTACTACCTGCTCGAGATCGAGGGCACGGGCGTGACGCTATCGGCACCGGCGCCCACCCCCACGCCCACGCCCCGAGCGCAACCGGCAGGCTCCGGGAGCCGGCCGGCAGCGGCGCCCCCCGCGGGCAGGCTCGTCTTCCAGACGTCCATGGGCGGCCCGATCTATGTGGTCAACGCCGATGGCAGCGAGCTGCGGCGCCTGACCGACGGCATGGATCCCACCTGGTCACCCGATGGACGCGAGGTCGCCTTTGCCCGCTGGCGCGATCCCCGGGGCATCTGGGTTATCGCGGCCGATGGCAGCAACGAGTGGCGCGCCTTTGACTGGGGCGAGGCCCGCTGGCCGTCCTGGTCGCCCGATGGCTCCCAGATCTTGTTCTCGCGGCAGTACGGCGGGCGCACGGACGAGACAGAACGCTGCTTCTGGGGCTTTTGCTTCACCCTGCCGGCGCACCCACACTGGAAACTGGGCATCGTCCGGACGGCCGACGGCGAGTTCCGCGAGCCAAAGGCGCCCAACTACTGCCTCGCGCCAACCTGGTCGCCCATCCTGGACGACGGCAGCAGCCGCCTGCTCTACGCCGACGAGCAAGGGCTAAAGGTCCAGAACGAGGATGCATCGGTTGCCTATTTTATCACGCGCGACAGCCGGGATACGAGCCCCGTCTGGTCGTCCGACGGCAGCCGCGTGGCCTTCACCCGACGCCAGCACGACCACTGGGAGGTCTATGTTGCGGACGCCGACGGCCGGAATCCGAGGCGCCTGACGGACACGCCTGTCCGGGCCGACGGCGAGCTGGGCAACAGCGCCGCGCCAGCCTGGTCGCCCGACGGCCAATACCTCGCCTTCCTGACAGACCGCAGCGGCAAGTGGGAGATCTGGATCATGCGCGCCGATGGCACCCAGCAAAAGCCCATGTTCCCCGGCGGGCTCGGGGGCATCTCGCTGGATTACGCCTCGCTGGGTGAGCGAGCCATATCCTGGACAAGGTAGCCGGCAACCGGAACTCGGGCGTCTGCGCGGATTGCAATCGGCTCAGAGCCTTTAGGTTGACGACTGCCCCTCGGGGTGGCTGCGCTTCACCCTCTCCGCGTCGATGAGGACGCCTTCGGAAGGCACAAATCGCTCCCGCGAGAGGATCACACCACTCTCGCCGGCGCCGCGCCCTCCCTCCTCGGCAAGGGAGGGCGCGGCGTCGATCTCGGTGCGCCATTCTTCCAGCCGGGCCAGCTCCACCGGCGACAAGCGGTAGTGGATAGCGCGGTCGATGACGTGGCCGGCCAGAAGCGCCAGGAACTGCCGGCGCAGGTCGGCGGGATCCCGAAAGGGACGCCAGGCTGCACGCTGCCGCACGAACCGCAAGAAGTGCTCGCCGGCCGGCGTTCGCAGGGCGTCCTGCTTGAGGAACGGGACCGGCTGCCGGCCGGCAAGGAGCGCGTACCGCCACTCCAGGCCGACGGGTGCGCGGATGTCGCCCCCCAGGAGCAGCAGGTGCACATCGGCCCGGGAGACGGCGTCGACGTCGACCGGCTCGTCGCCGCCCGGCGAGTGGACCACCCGCCACGCCAGCGAGACCGGAACCTCGGTCACCGCCCGGCCCAGGACCTCGCGCTCTGCGCGCAGGTCGGACGCGGCCGAGATGTAGAGCAGCAGCCTGTCAACCATGGTCGCAAGACGCGGCTAGGGCTTGAGCACCCGCGCCACGCTGTACTCCACGTCGGGCCCCGGCTCCACGCCAAAACGGGCATTCACGGCATACAGCGCGTTGCCAAACTCGGCGATGGTCGTCGGCACCTGAAAGTCGGCGTCGGTGATGGTGTCCACCACCTCACCGCTCCGGAACCGCGGGTCCAGCTCGACGACGGCGATCTCCTGAAAGTTGTTGCGCACCACGTAGAGGGTTCGCCCGTCGAGGAGGATGCCGTCGCCGGCGGTCAGCTCCCCACCCAAGACCGGGATCTCGGTCGCCTCGCCGGTGCACGGGTTGACCCGGAACAACGTGCCGGTGGAGCTGTTGACAATGATCAACGTCTTGCCGTTGGGTGTGGCGTCAATGCCGTTGGCGTTGAAGGCTCCCTCGACAAAGTCGAAATCGCCGGTCAACTCGAGGATCTCGACCTCCGAGGGATCGGGCAGGCTGCCATTGGGCGCCAGGGGCACCCGGTAGACGACAGGGCGGAAGGAGTCGGTAAAGTAGGCCGCGCCCTTGGTCACCACCACGTCGTTGACAAAGGTGCCCAGGGTGGAAGCCGGGTCGGCCAGCGGATACTCGGCCAGGCTCTCGCCGGTGCGGGTATCGTAGACGTAGGCTGCCCCGTCCGGCCCGCCGGCGACAAACAGGTAGCCGGTGGAATTGTCAAAGGCCAGCCCCACGGCCGTGCGGTCCACTTGATCCGGCACGAGGAGCGCTCCCTCGCCCGTACGCAGGTCACCGCTGTAGATGGCGCCCGTCGCCAGCGACCCGACGTAGAACGTTGATCCGTTGCCGACGGCGATGCCTTCCGGCTGGAAGCCATTGGGCAGGGGGATGACCTCGGGAAAGGTCTGGGCCTGGGCCGGCAGAGCCAACCCCAGGATAAGAAGGAACGCCATGGCCAGTGCGAGACCACCCTGCATGAGCCTGTCTTTCGCGGAAACTGATCCGTCGAACACGATACACCTCCTGAATTTGCGATCGAACTCACAAGTTGGACACGCGACGTGCACGCTGCGTGGGCCAAAGTGGCCCAGGCGAGACAGGAGCGACCATGCTCGGAGATGCGGACGGTGGAGACGCGGAACGGTGCGGCGTTCCGGCAGGTGGGGATTATAGCGCAAAAAGCGGCCGGCGTCAAGCCGGGAATATCTTGTCCGGGTTCAGGATGTTGTTCGGATCAAAGACGGCCTTGATGCGTCGCTGTAGGTCGATGAGCAGGGGATCCATGACCAGGGGCAGATACGCGGCCCGCTTGGAACCCACGCCGTGCTCGCCGCTGATGGTCCCGCCCAGGCGGGCGACGACGCCGTACAGGTCGGCCAGCAGGGATGGCAGCCGCGCGTGCCATTCCTCCAGGGGCATCTCGGGCCGCTTGATGGGCGTGGCGTGCAGGTTGCCGTCGCCGGCGTGGCCATAGCAGGGAATCAAGACGCCGTATTCCTGCCCCAGCCTGTCCAGCTCGGGCATGAGGGCCGGGATCTGGGCCATGGGCACGACGACGTCCTCCAGGCTCTGCACGGGGCTGATGGCCTTGAAGGCCTCGGCGAGGTTCTGCCGGGGCCGCCACATCTTGCGCTCCGTGTCGGCGGTGTTGCCCACGTAGACGTCCAGGGCGCCTGCCTCCAGGCACAGCTCGGCCACGGCCTCGTACTCGGCCTCCACCTGTTCCTGGCTGTTGCCGTCGACCTCCACCAGGAGCATGGCCCCCACGTCAGGGTGGGGCAGCGACTCGCCCAGGAAGCGATAGGCCGTCTCGATGGACAGGCGATCCATGAACTCGACCGAGGCGGGCAGCAGGTGCCCCATGGTCATGACCCGCGGCACGGCCGCGATGGCCGCCGGCACATCGGCAAAGGGCACGAGGAGCACCGCCCGGGCGGCGGGCAGGGGCAGCAGACGCAGCGTGATGCGGGTAAAGATGCCCAGTGTGCCCTCCGAGCCGACCATGAGGTGCAGCAGGTCGTAGCCGGTGACGTCCTTGACGCGCTTGCCACCCAGTTGCACGATCTCGCCGGTGGGAAGGACCACCTCCAGCCCCAGCACGTAGCGCCCGGTGACGCCATACTTGATGGCCCGCCCGCCGCCGGCATTCTCGGCCACGTTGCCGCCCACAAAGCAAGACTCGAGGCTCATAGGATAGCCGGCGTAGAAGAGGCCGTACTTTTGCACCTCGAGGTTGATCTCGTTGGTCACCACGCCGGGCTCGACGGTAATGGACATGTTCTCGCGGTCCACCTCCAGGATGCGATTCATGCGCTCCACGGAGAGGACGATGCCGCCGCGGACCGGCACTGCGCCGCCCGACAGGCCGGTGCCGCCTCCCCGGGGCGTGACAGGGATTCGCTCCCGGTTGGCCAGGCGCATGACCGCGGCTACCTGGGCGGCAATCTCGGGCTTGACGACGACATCGGGCAGGTGGGCGTGCTCCTCGCCGGCCACCTCGTCATGGGCATAGGCCAGCATCCGCTCAGGCTGCCCGTAGATGACGCCCTGCGGGCCCACGATTTCGGCCAGCTCGGCCGCGATCCCGGCCGTCACCACCCCATACTCGCCCATACTCTCTCTTGTCTCCCTCGCAGCCCGGGCCGCGCGCCCCGGCCCGCGGCGCTACGAACCTGGTTCCAACACCGGCACGGTCTGCGGCCCGTCGGGCAACACGGCGATGGTTGCTGCCGGGTTCGCCCGGCGAATGGCGGCCACCGTCTCTTCCACCGAAGGACAGGGGATGAGATGGGCCCGCCGCAGATCTTCGCCCGAGAGCCCGCCGGCATAGACGTGCACGCGCGCCTTCTGCTGCACCTGTGCCTGGACCTGCGCCTCCCATCCGTCGTGACACCGGAAGCCGGGAGCCATAACCCTTGCCAGCAGCTCGTCGGGCGACCCGGCCTCCCAGAGGAGGCGCCTGTACTCACCGTGATCGGGGATGCCGTCCCAGCACTCGGCGGCCAGCAGAATGTCGCCCCCGGGACGCACGATCTGGGCCGCCGCCGACATGCCCTTCACCGCCTGGTAGAGGTTCAGGTCCAGGGGGTAGCCGCTGTTGGAGGTGATGACCAGGTCAAAGGCGCCGCGCACGGGGCGGACGGCGCTCTGCCGCGCGAAAGCCGTCCCCAGGCGGTAGGCGGCGAGAATCTCGCCTGCAAAGGCGCCCGTGATGCGCCGCTCCTGGTTGAGGGTGACGTTTAACAGGAACGAGGGCGCGCTTTGCAGCGCGATGTCCCGCATCTCTTCCCAGATGGGGTTGCCATCGGTAACGGTCCACGTGGCCCCCGGGGACGATATCATTTCCGGACCATGGTTGTCGAGGATGGCGTCGATGCCGGCGATGGCCGGCAGAACCGCCTTGGGCCCCCCGCTAAAGCCGGCGAAAAAGTGAGGCTCGATAAAGCCGGTCAGGATGCGGAAGGAGGCCTCGACGTAGGCCCGGTTGATGCCCACGGGCCGGCCTGCCCGGTTTAGCCCCACGGGGACCAGGTTCGCCTCGTCCCAGGCGTCGTGTTGCACGATGCGGTAGCGCGCCACGATGGCTTCGCCCAGCATCCGCCGCAGCTCTTCGGGTGTCTGGGGGCGGTGGGTGCCCAGTCCGTTGAGCAGTACGATCCGCTCCGGGGCGACGCCTGCCAGCTCCAGCTCCTGGAGCAGGACGGGCAGCACCCGGTCGTTGGGCATGGGCCGGGTCAGGTCGGAGAAAACGACGGCCACCGAATCGTCCGGCCGCACCAGCTCGACGAGGGGCGGCGTGCCCGTGGGCCGGCGCAGCGCCTGGCGCAAGGCAGCCGCCTCATCCGGCAGCCCGGGCAGCGGCACGGGCTCCACGACGGTCACCGGGGCGTCGTCCGGCAGCTCGATGGGCAGGCCTTGCCGGCCATAGGCCAACGTGATGTGCATAGCACTTTTCCTTTCCACGGCGTCCCCCCTATTATCCATGGAGCCCGGTTTTTCGCAAGTTGGCGAAGCCGGGCGCACCGCGTGCCCGGCCAACCAGGCGCCCTCTCGCTCCGCCGCTCGCAAGCCGTAACGCCGGGGCGCGCAGCGGGCAGGACTTGACAAACGGCTCTTTTGAAACTATAAATTAGCTCATGAAAACACTCCAGAATCGTTCACGGAACCTTCCATCCCCGACACCGGGCCGTCTTGCGAGGAGGCAGTAGATGCACGGAGGTGGCTGGTGGAGTTATCTCCGGTACGACGAGACCAAGGGCCGTCCGCAGGTGGACCGCGCGCTGTTGCAGCGGGTGCTGTCGTACGCCACGCCCTACTGGCGGCAGCTTCTGGTAATGCTCGTCCTGCTGGCCATCATTTCGTTCGTAGAGCTGGTGCCGCCCTTGCTTTACCGGGACCTCATCGACAACGTGCTGCCGCAGCGCGATTTCCGCCGGTTGAACTGGCTGGCGCTGGCCATGGTCGGCATCCCCCTGGCCAGCGGCCTGTTGGGCGTCGGCCAGCGCTACCTGAGCGCCCGGATCGGCGAGGGGATTATCTTTGACCTGCGCCAGCAGATGTACGCGCACCTGGCGCGCATGTCGCTTCGCTTTTTCACCCACACCAAGGGAGGCGAGATCCTGTCGCGGTTCAATAACGACGTCGTCGGCGCCCAGAGCGCGGTGACCGGCACGCTGCCCAACATTCTCAGCAGCGGCATCACGCTCATCTCCACGCTGGTGGTCATGGTCTCCATCGAGTGGCGGTTGGCAGTGCTGTCCATCATCGTACTGCCCCTCTTCCTGCTGCCTGCCCGGCGGGTGGGCCGGTTACTGCGCAGGATTCGCCGCCAGGGCATGGAGTACAATGCCGACATGAGCAACATCGTGGGCGAAACGCTGGGGATCAATGGCGCCCTCCTGGTCAAGACCTTTGGACGGCAGCGTTCGGAGGTGGAGCGATTCCGTAGCACCAACCGGCAGGTGCGAGACATCGGCGTGCGCCAGGCGCTCATCGGCCGCTGGTTCTTCCTGGGCCTGGGCATTGCGAGCGCCGTGGGAACGGCCCTCATCTACTGGGCCGGTGGCCACCTGGTTCTGGGCGGATCCATCACCGTCGGCACCATCGTCGCCTTTGCGGCCTACCTGACGCGTCTCTACGGCCCCATCTCGTCCCTGACCAACGTGCAGGTCGAGTTTGCCACCTCCATGGTCAGCTTTGAGCGAGTGTTCGAGTACACCGACCTCCCGGTCGAGATCGAGAACAGGCCCGACGCCGTCGAGCTCAAGAACGTGCGGGGCCGGGTGCGCTTTGAAGACGTCTCCTTCAGCTACCTGGAGCCCGATCAGGCGCCCGTGGCCGAGCCGGAGGACGATGAGGACGATGGCGACGACGGCGAGACCGGGGCTGTTCCGGGCGAAGTGGTCAGCCGCCGATGGGCACTGCAAGACCTGACCTTCGAGATTGCCCCCGGGCAGCTAGCGGCCCTCGTCGGCCCCAGCGGCGCGGGCAAGACGACCATCACCTACCTGCTGCCCCGCCTGTACGACCCCACCGAGGGCCGGATCACCCTCGACGGCCACGACCTGCGGGACGTAACCCAGGAGTCGCTGGCCAGGCAGATCGGCATGGTGACCCAGGAGACCTATCTGTTTCACGACACCGTGCGGGCCAACCTGCTCTACGCCCGTCCTGACGCCACCCAGGAAGAGCTGGAAGCGGCCTGCCGGGCGGCCAACATCTATGACTTTATCGCCGACCTGCCCGACGGCTTTGACACCATCGTCGGCGAGCGCGGCTATCGCCTCAGCGGCGGCGAGAAGCAGCGCCTGGCCATCGCCCGCGTCATCCTCAAAGACCCCTGCATCCTGGTGCTGGACGAGGCCACCTCGCACCTCGACTCGCAGAGCGAGGCCCTCATCCAGGAAGCCATCCAGCCCCTGCTTACCAGCCGCACCAGCCTGGTCATTGCCCATCGCCTGTCGACCATCCTGGCCGCCGATCAGATCCTCGTCCTCGAGGAAGGACGCCTGGTCGAGCAGGGCACCCACGACGAGCTGCTGGCCATGGGCGGCCTGTACGCCCACCTGTACGAGACCCAGTTTCGGGCCCGAGCGGCCGAGCCGGTGCAGGCATAGCAACTACCCACCCATACCCATGCCAGGAGGAACCAATGGCAGAAAGCTTCAAGATCAAACAGTACAAGTACTATAACTTTTCGTCGCGCGACAGCAGCATTGCCCAGAGCGTCATCCTGTTGTACGGCGACTCGGGCTACCTGGGCGCCGCCTATTTCAGCACAGAGGATGAGCCGCTGCGGCCGGCGGAAAAGTACTCCAACGGCACCTATGGCCTCTTTTATGACTACCAGGAGCTGCAGATCATCATTGACATGCTGCGCAACGAGAGTCCCGTTTACCTGATTTACAACGGGGCGCTGAACACACGGCTGTCCACCACCGAGGAGCCTGTGGGCGAAGGGGAAGAGTAGGTCAGGCCGCCGATGAAAAAAGAGCAACTTCTCGGCAAGCTGGAGCGGGCCTGGTCCGACTTTCAGGGGTCCTACGCAGGCCTGACCGACGGACAATTGGCACAGCCCGGCGTTACCGGTGAATGGTCGGTCAAGGACATAATGGCCCACGTCACCGCGTGGGAGCAGGAGGCCCTCAAGTATCTGCCCCTCATCCTGGACGGACGCAGGCCGCCGCGCTATTCGGTCACCTACGGCGGCATCGACGCCTTTAACGCCCTGACGACAGAGCAAAAGCGCGGCCTGTCGCTGCCGGCCGTCCTCCAGGAGATGGAGGCGACCCACCGCCGGCTCGTGGATTATGTCCACAACTCGCCAGAGGAGCAGTTTACGCGGGAGACACGCTTCCGGCGCCGCCTTCGCCTGGACACGTACAGCCACTATCCCCACCACGCAAAGGCAATCCGGGCCTGGCGCGAGGGGCTGGAGGCGGAGAACAGGCCCTGACGGGCAGCACGAACTTTGGACGGGGCGGGCCCGGCGACCTGCCCCGGGTTGGCTTACGCTTCGCCAGGGGCCTGGTTGGCGGCCGAGCCGTCCAACCCCAGGGCGGCCGCCTGCTCCTGCATGGCGTTCAGCACCAGGGGCACGTGCTCGGTCCACAGGTCGACGCCCAGGGCCTGGCAGGCGTGCTCAATCTCCTCACGGTTGACGGCCGCGGCAAAGGCGCGGTCCTTCCACTTTTTCTTGACCGACTGGATCTTGGTGATGTCGCGGATGTCGCCTGAAGGACGCACGAGAGCCACGGCCACAAGGAAACCGGTCAGCTCGTCCACGGCCACCAGGGCCTTTTCCATGGTCGTCTCGGGCTGAACGCCCGTGTACTCGCCGGCGTGGGCCAGCACGGCCCGGACAATCTCGGCCGGCCAGCCCCACTCCTGGAGCAGCCGGGCACCTACCACCGGGTGCCCTTCCACCGAAAGGTCGGGGTTGCCCTCGTAGTCAAAGTCGTGGACGAGGCCGACGATGCCCCACAGCTCCTCGTCCTCACCGTAGCGGCGGGCATAGGCCCGCATGGCCGCCTCGACGGCCAGCATGTGGCGTACCAGGTTGTGGTTCGCCGTCTGCTCGTTCACCAGCTTCCAGGCATCTTCTCGCGTTGGATTCATATCACCTGTCTCTTCTGTATGATCGGGCGACCCGCGGCTGCCCACCAATCACCGCGCGCTCACCTCCCCGGCTCGCCCCCGGGCTAGCCGAGGAGCATGTTGAGTAGCAGGCCAGCTGCGGCGGGGACGGTCAGATTGTCGATGCCCCAGGGAGACATTGCCTCCACCAGGGTGCAGACGATGGCCACCACGCCGCCTACCATCAGGGCCAGCAGCCAACTGACGTAGAAAAGGCCGATCAGGTAGGGCATCCCAAAGATCGCCGCCGAGGTCGCCAGCCAGCTCCAGAAGAGCATGGCCAGGGACCCCTCCAGGCTCCTGGTGCGCCCGCCCACAGTGTAGGTATAGTGGCCGAAACGCCGCCCGACGATGGCCGCCATGGCATCGCCCCAGGTCATGGGCATCAGGGTTGCCACCAGCAGCAGCGGGTGCTCCCAGAAGGCATAGATGGCCACGGCAAAGGCGATGGGAAAGTAGATGGTCCCGAGGTTGCCCCGCTCCTCGCTCTCCATGGATTGAAAGACACCCCGCCAGTAGGAAACGGCGTTAATGACGACAAAGGTGATGGGCGGGATGATGGCAAAGGGCCACGTCTCGAACAGGGCTACGGTGCCGATGCTCCACATGCCCACACCCACGTGGATGAATTTGCGGGTGAACTCGGGAGGGCGCTTGCCAGCCCTGCGCAACAGCTCGCCGGTGGCAATGATGCCAAAGACATAGACGTAGGAAATGATGAGAGCGGTGTAGTCCTGTTTCCATTCCACGTGACGCGCCTCCCGGGATCAATGACATGGTCGCGGCCAGCCTTCGGCACGCCTGACAGGGTACACCCGTTCACGCAGAATGTCAAGTTGCCGGCCTGCAGCCCGCCTATCCGCGTCGCCCCGGTGGGATTTGGCAGTCCCGCCGGATCGAGCAGGCAATGCCGACACCCGCCCGGGCGACCAGCGCGGCAGAATCGAGGCGCGGGCTACGCCGGCCCTCCCTCCCGGCGCAACGCGGCCAGGGCGCAGGCAATCCGGGCGGCGACGGCGGCATTGTTCTCCAGCAGAGAGACGTTGGCCTCGAGGGTGGCCCCACCGGTGTGCTCTACGAGCCATTGCAGGAGGAAAGGGGTCGTGGCACTGCCCGTCACCCCCTGCGCCCGGCCGGCCTGGAGCGCATCGGCGATGGCGGCGTCCAGCACGTCGCGAGGCACCTCGTGCCCGGCCGGAATGGGCACCACGACGAGCGTCGCGCCCGGCAGCCCAAGCTCATTGCGGACGTGCACGATGGCGGCCGCCTCGGCGGGGGTCTCGACCCTAACGTCGACCGACAGGCCGCTGTGGCGCGAGTAAAAGGCCGGGAACTCGTCCGTGCCATAACCTACGACCGACAGCCCGGCCGTTTCCAGCCACTCGAGCGTGGCCCGCAGGTCAAGGACGGACTTGGCCCCGGCGCAGACGACGGCCAGGGGCGTGGCGGCCAGGGTGGGCAGATCGTTCGAGATATCGTAGGGCGGGTCGCGGTGCACGCCGCCCATGCCGCCCGTGGCAAAAACGTCGATACCGGCCCAGGCAGCGATGGTCGCCGTGGCGGCCACGGTCGTGGCGCCGTCTCCACGCCGCGCTACGACTACGGGCAGGTCGCGCCGGCTGGCCTTGCGGATGCCCTTGCCGGTGGCCAGGTGGGCCAGCTCCTCTTCGCTCAGGCCGGCGCTCAACCGGCCGCCGAGCACGGCGATGGTCGCCGGAACGGCGCCCTCCTCGCGGACGATGGCCTCCATGCGGGCGGCCGTCTCCAGGTTGGTGGGATAGGGCAGGCCATGGGCAATCACTGTGGACTCGAGGGCCACCACCGGCCGCTTCTCCTCCAGGGCCTGCCGCACCTCGTCGCCAAGCTGCAAATACTGCGCTCTAGATGGCCAATTGATCATAGATTCTCTCCAGGCTGAGGTCGGGACGGACCGTCTCCCGGCTCTGCAGCGTTAGTGCGGCGGCCGCCACGCCCAGGCGCACCGCCTCGATCACGGCAAAATCGTTCAGCAGACCAAAGACCGTCGCGGCCGTCATGGCGTCGCCCGCGCCGGTCAGATCCACCACATCAACGGCCATGGCCGGGACGTGGCCGCTTTCCTGCGACGTGGCATAGACCACGCCCGTGGCCCCCAGGGCGACGATGGCGATCTGCACGCCCAGGCCGACCAGGGCCTGGGCCGCCTCCAGGGCAGTCTCGCGGTCGCGGACGGCGACGCCGCACAGCGTCTCGGCTTCGGCGCCGTTGGGCACCACCAGCAGAAGCTGCGACAGATAGGGACGCAGGCGGGGCGCCAGCGAGCCCGTCGCTGGATCGGCGCAGACGGGCACCCGGTAGCGTGCAGCCAGGGCAAAGATGGTGCGCAGTGTAGCCGGCGCCAGGTTGGCGTCGACGATGACCATGCGAGCATCGCGAAACAGCCCCCGATGGCGGTAGACGAGGCCCGGGGTGATGAGGCGGCGGTGGATGACCATGTCGTCGATGGATATCAGCAGCTCACCCTGCTCGTCGAGGACGGCCAGGTAGGCGGCGGTGTGATAGTCGCCGCTGACAACGACGTGGCGAACGTCGATGCCGCACTCGGACGCCTGGTGCAGGATGCGCCGGCCGGAGCCGTCGTCGCCCACGGCCGAGAGGAGCACCACGGGCTCCCCCAGGCGCACCAGGTTCTCGGCAATGTTGCGCGCCACCCCGCCGACGCTGACCCGGATCGTGCCCGGCGTCGACGTCCCGGCCCGGATGGGCTCGCGGGCCCGGCCCTTGGTGTCGATGCTGGCGGCACCGATGACGAGGATGTGGT
>JAAYZQ010000463.1 GCA_012514775.1 Anaerolineaceae bacterium | reverse complement strand
TTCACCAGCCCACCCTCTATCCCAGAGCGTTCACCTCAAAGGAGACCGATATATGGAAATGACCTCCCGTCGAAGATTCCTTCAGCTCTTTGGCGCGGCGATGGGTGGCGCCGTTTTGGCGGCCTGCACCAAGACCGTCGAGGTGACAAGGGAAGTAGAAAAGATCGTCGTGGAGCAGGTCACGAGCGTGGTGGAAAAGGTGGTCCGGGCCGAGGGTAACAAGGAAGTGCGGATCGCGCGGTGCGGCTGGTTGGAGTCGGCAATGCCCTTTGATCAGCAGGCGGCGGCGTTCAACGCGTTGCCGGAGCGCGAAGAAGACCAAGTGAGAATCGTGTTCGACCCCGCTGGCAGGAACTCGGAGGACCACGTCCTGGTGGAGATGATGGCTTCGGGCGAACAGGTCCCGTGGAATGGCCACAACTGCATGACGCCGTTCCTGCAACTGGCCAATACCATAGACCTCGGTACTGTTCAGCCCATCGACCCGTTCGTGGAGACCTCCCAGTACCAGGAGGCCAGGGAGCGGCTGTTCGGGCCCGGCAATTTCCTGCCTTCGGCACAGGGGGACTGCTCGTACCAGGGTCAGTGGTACAACTGGCCGTTGCAGGCAGAAGTCGACTGCCTGATCTATCGTAAGGATTATTTTGCCGCGGTCGGCCAGGATGAGCCGCCCGAGACGATGGATGAGTTGTTCGAGGTCTGCAGGGAAATCCAAGTGGCCTACAAGGACGAGGAGGTGTGGGGCTTTGCGCCGATCCCGAACTGCCTGTGGCGCTACCCCGCGGCTATCCACCAGGCCTTTAGCCTCCCCGAGAACCTGTTCACCGAGGATGGCTTGGTGAACATCCTCGACGAGGGCTGGTACGAGGCGATGGAGTGGACTAAAAAGTGCATCGATGCCGGCCTGGCCCCGCCGGGCTGGGAGATGGCCGGCGGCTGGGAGCAACTGCTGAATCCCGGTAAGCTCGCAGCCGAGGTGATGATGCACGGCGAAGGCACCCGTGGTGGCATGGTGTTCGGCTATAACAAGCTGGGCATGGCCCCGATGCCCAGCGGCAATCCGCGCGTGAGCCAGCCCGGAACGATGTTCTGGTTCAGTTGTGCGGACCTGTTCAAGGCCGCCCCTTATCCTCAGGCGACGACCGATTTCTACATCTGGGCGCTGGACCCGGAGAACCCGCCCATGGGCGCCGGTGTGTTCAAGAGCGGCAAGCTGAGCGCCTGGTACTATAACTATGAGAACTATTTGGACGAGGGCGACGTCACCCAGAACTGGGCGCTCAACCTGTTGCCGTTGCTGGAGAACGCCACCCCCGCGCCGATCACGCCATGGTACAGCATGGAGAACAAGGCGATCGGGCGGCAGTACGTTGCATACTTGCAGGGCCACAAGAGCGCCGAGCGGGCGATGACAGAGGCCATAGACGAGATCAGGGCCCAGATAGCTGAGGCCGAGTAAGTAGCCGCGAGGGATAAGTTGTCATAACAAGAGGAGGCGAAAGCCTCCTCTTGTCGCGTTACCGAGCCGTCGGGTGTGGCCAACGGGGCTCGAACGCCCCTGGCGTGCGTCTATCGGCCGATTACCAGCATCAGTTGGCCCAGATGAGTGGCAGAGACAGACGCACAGCAGGCGGGGTGGGGGTCAGCGTCAGGGTGGCGGTTGGCGAGGGCGTCATGGACGGCGTGACCGAAGGCGTGGGCGATGGCGTGCTGGTGGGGACAGCCTCCGCCTCCGAGTAGTACACGATGAGCTTGGGGCGGTACTCGGGCTGGTTGGCCTCGGACGAGAAAAAGCTGTTCTCGGCAGAGCTGGCCCAGTAGGGGTCCCAACTGCGCACCAACACCCCGTAGTTTGGTTCTCCATCGACCCAATTCTGGACGGACGCGGTGATGTCGAGCTGGTGCCAGCCGGGGATGATCTCGCCGCAGGTATCGCCGGGCTCGGCGGGGGGACGGCACAGCTTGTCGGTGTGCTCGGCTTTGCGGTCGTAGGTGACGTTCATCGCGCCGGGCTCGGCCCAGGTTTCACCAGCCCGAGGGCTGTTCCAGGTGGCTTGATCCTCGGCCCAGGGGCGCAGGAGCTGATAGGCAAAGTAGGTTGGCCCTGAGGGGTTAGTGTTCAAGAACGCGTACATGGCCACAAAGGCATGGTGGATGTGGGCGTTGGCCGGTAAGCCCTCGAGCTCGAACCGCAACAAAACCTCCTTGCGGTCCACTTTGCGCAGCCTGAGCACACCGGGATCCAGCACCCCATAAGCATTGTCCGTGTCGCCAACGACCCAGTCGCTGATGTAGCAGTCAGTCGTGCCAGCGTATCCGTCGGCGCCTTGCTGGAGCACGAGGGTCTTGATCTCGGTTGTGGCGCTGGTCGTCAGGGTAAAGGAATCCAGGAAATAGAGCCAAGCACCAGCGGCGTCTTTGGCACCAACACGGATCCCCCAGTCTCCCTCGCCTTGCAAAACCACGTCCAGAGACCAGTCGAAAGTCCGCCCCATGGAAGGAGCGCCATAAAAAGTCGTCTGTTCCTGGCCGGGCTGTTGCACATACACGCGCACAAAATAGTCCATGGGAGCTACGCCCGCCAGATGGACGGAATGGGCGCCGCCGGGGATGGCGCGACCGGCCGGCACCCTGGCGGCGTCGACGGAGCCATGGGCCGACCCCGAGCGAGGTGTGGCGGCCAGGACACTGCCGGACAGTGCGATGAGGACCATCAGACAGATCCAGACCAAGCGCATGATGCGCACGGGCGTCCTCCAGAGACGATACTTGAGCGGCCAGGTTCCA
>JAAYZQ010000462.1 GCA_012514775.1 Anaerolineaceae bacterium | reverse complement strand
CAAGCGCACCTTTCGCCGGCCTGGGAGGCCCCATGTCCTCCCAGGCCGCGACGAGCAACGCGTTCCACGTTTCGCCGGCCTAACCTCACGTGAGGCAGCCAGTCTCGACGATGGATTGCCAGGAGGGTGTCTTGTGTTACGCTTCATCGGAAAACGCATCCTGCTGATGTTGCCGACACTGGTCATCGTCAGCTTGATCGGCTTTCTCATCATCCAGGCGCCGCCGGGCGACTATGTCACGTCCTACGTGGCGGCTATGCAGGCGCAGGGCGACCTGGTCGATCAGGATGAGGTCGAAGGGCTGCGAGCGCGGTTTGGGCTCGACCAGCCCATCTATGTCCAATACTGGCGGTGGGCGAGCAACTTTCTCCGCGGGGAATTGGGCTATTCCTTGGCGCTCCACCAGCCCGTGGCCGAGATCGTCAAGTCGCGGCTGCCGGCCAGCTTTGCCATCACGCTGCTCTCGATGCTCCTGGTCTATGCCATCGGCATCCCCATCGGCATCCTTTCGGCCACCAAGCAGTATTCGATCCAGGACTATGTGTTCACGGTGATCGGCTTTCTGGGCGTGGCCACGCCCCGCTTTATGCTGGCGCTGGTGGGCCTGTGGGCGATCTATCAATCCACCGGCAAGGCGGCGCTGGGCCTCTATTCCACGCCCGCGATGCAGAACGCTCCCTTTAGCTTGGCCAAGGGCCTCGACCTGCTCAGCCACCTCTGGCTCCCGGCCCTGATCACGGGCATGGCGGGGACCGCCGGGCTGATCCGCACCATGCGGGCCAACCTGCTGGACGAGCTGCCCAAGCCGTACGTGACCGTGGCCCGCGCCCGCGGCGTCGCCCCGACCAAGCTGCTCTACAAGTACCCGCTGCGCATCGCCCTCAACCCCGTGATCAGCACCATCGGGTACACGCTGCCGCACCTGCTGGAGGGCGAGGTGCTGGTCTCCCTGGTCTTGGGGCTGCCGACGCTGGCGCCGGTGTTGCTGAGCTCGCTCCTGCAGCAAGATATGCTCCTGGCCGCCAGCATCATCATGATCGAGGCCGTCCTGGTCCTGATTGGGACGCTCATCTCGGATATGCTGCTGGCCGTGGTCGATCCGCGCATCCGGGGGTCCATATGATTAGCCTGCGTGAACCAGGGGCCGCGGCCCCAGCGCTCGCGACCGACGCGCTCCTGTCGGTGCGCGACCTGCAGACCTACTTTTTCTCGCGCGAGGGCACCGTCAAGGCCGTCGATGGGGTGAGTTTCGACCTCAAGCCGGGCGAGATCCTGGGCATCGCCGGGGAGAGCGGCTGCGGCAAGACGGTGACCAGCCAATCGATCCTGCGCATACTGCCCAAGAACGGCAAGATCGTGGGCGGCGAGATCCTCTTTAACAATGATGGTGAGGAGCTCGATCTGGCCGGCGTGGAGCCGGACGGCAGCGAGATGCGGGGCATCCGCGGCAAAGAGATCGCCATGATCTTTCAGGAGCCGATGACCGCCTTTAGCCCGGTCCACACCATCGGCAACCAGATCATCGAGACCATCCGCATCCATCAGCCGGTGAGCAAGGAAGAGGCCCGCCGGCAGGCCATCGAGATGCTGCACCGGGTCGGCATGCCGAACCCGGGCCGCAACATCGACCAATACACCTTCAAGCTCAGCGGCGGGATGCGCCAGCGGGCCATGGTGGCCCTGGCGCTGTCGTGCCAGCCCAAGCTGCTCATCGCCGATGAGCCGACCACGGCCGTGGACGTGACCATCCAGGCGCAGATTCTGAACCTCTTGCGCGAGATTCAGGCCGAGCTGGGCATGGCCATCGTCATGATCACCCACGACCTGGGCGTCATCGCCGAGCTGACGGACCGGGTGATGATCATGTACCTGGGCAAGGAGGTCGAGTATGGGAAGGTGGCCGATATCTATTATCGGCCGCAGCACCCCTATACGCGCGGCCTGCTCGGCTCGATCCCCAAGCTGGTGCCCGGACGCGCCGCCATCGAGCCCATCGAGGGCTCGGTGCCCAGCGTCTACGAGATGCCGGCGGGCTGCAAGTTCCACCCCCGCTGCCCCCACTTTATGCCCGGCGTGTGCGAAAAACGCGACCCGCCCCTGATCGAGGTCGCGCCCGGACACGCGGTGCGCTGCTACCTCTATGGCGGCAAGGAGGCGCTGGAGTGACCACCATGACGGACAGCGACAAGAAACCCACCCGCGCCATTATCTCGGTGCGCCATCTGGTCAAACACTTTCCGATCCAGGCGGGCCTCCTGCGCCGCGAAGTGGGCCTGGTGAAGGCGGTGGATGACGTCACCTTTGACCTGAACGAGGGCGAGACGCTGGCGCTGGTCGGCGAGAGCGGCTGCGGCAAGACGACGACGAGCCGCTGCATCATCCAGGCGCTGCGGCCCACGGCGGGAGAGGTGCTCTTTCAGATGGAGGCCGCGCAGCCGCCCGTGGACCTGGCCCTGCTGGAAAAGCGGGAGCTGAGGGCGGCGCGGCGCAACATCCGCATGATCTACCAGGACCCTTATTCCTCGCTAAACCCGCGCATGAACCTGCTGCAGATCATCGGCGAGTGCCTGGTGATCAACCACGCGGTAAAGAGCCGCGCCGAGCTGCAGGACCGGGTGGCCGAGCTGCTGCGCATGGTCCGGCTCGACCCCAGCTACATGAACCGCTATCCGCACGCCTTTAGCGGCGGCCAGCGCCAGCGCATCGCCATCGCCCGCGCCCTGGCGCTTTCCCCCAAGGTGGTGATCGCGGACGAGCCGGTCTCGGCCCTGGATGTCTCGGTGCAGGCCCAGATCCTGAACCTGATCAAGCAGTTGCAGGACGAGCTGGGGCTGACCTACCTCTTTGTGGCGCACAACCTGGCCGTGGTGAAATACGTGTCCGACCACGTCGCGGTCATGTACGCGGGCAAGCTCGTGGAGACGGCCGAGACGGAGGCTTTGTTTATGGAGCCCAAGCACCCCTATACTGAGGCCCTGCTCTCGGCGGCGCCGAACGCTGACCCGTCCACCCGGAACCGGCCCCGCATCGTGCTGACGGGCGAGGCGGCTGACGCCGGCAACCTGCCCAGCGGCTGCGCCTTCCATCCGCGCTGCCCGTACGCGCGGGAGCGCTGCCAGCAAGAAGCGCCGGCGCTGGCCCCCGTCGCTGACGCCGGCGAGCCGGCGCGCCGGGCGGCCTGTCACTTTGCCGGCGAGCTGCAACTGGCGGGCATCACTGGCGAGATGGGGAGAACGAAACGATGAGCCAAGAAACCACACAGGGCAGCCTGCCGCCCGAAGCCGTCCCGACCAAAGAGATGGATCAGCAGTTCCTGGTGGCCTCGCAATGGCAGTTGGTCCGCTGGCGCTTTGTCAGGCACAAGCTGGCGGTGATCTCGCTGCTCGTCCTGGGCGTGTTCTATTTCGGCGTCGTCTTTGCCGATTTTGTGGCGCCCTATAACCCCGAGTCCTTCATCGCCACGCTCACCCTGGCGCCGCCGCAGCGCATCCACTTTATCGATGCCGAGGGCCAGTTCCACCTGCGGCCCTTTGTCTATCGCCTCCAAAAGACGCTGGACCCGGTCACCTTTGTGGTCACGTTCGCCGAGGACAAGGACACCTCGTACCCCTTGGGCCTGTTCGTGCGCGGCGACCCCTACAAGCTGTGGGGCCTGTTCCCGGGCGACCGCCACCTCTTTGGCCTCGTCGATGGCCCCAAGGGCGCGCGCTTTTCGCTGCTGGGGCAGGACACCTATGGGCGCGACCTCTTTTCGCGCATCGTGTTCGGCTCGCGCATCTCGCTCACCATGGGGTTGGTGGGCGTGGCCATGAGCTTTTTCCTGGGGATCCTGCTCGGCGGGCTCTCGGGCTACCTGGGCGGCATGGTGGACACGGTGATCCAGCGCATCATCGAGGCGCTGGTCGCCGTGCCGACGACGCCGCTGTGGATGGGCCTGAGCGTGCTGGTGCCGCGGAACTGGCCGGTGACCAAGACCTACTTTGCCATCAGCATCATCCTCTCCATCGTGGGCTGGACCGGCCTGGCCCGGGTGGTGCGTGGCCGCTTTCTCTCCCTGCGCGAGGAGGATTTCGTCGGCGCCGCCGAGCTGGATGGCGCCAGCGACCTGCGCATCATCTTTCGCTACATGCTCCCCTCGTTCATGAGCTTTCTCATCGCGCGGCTGACGCTGGCGATCCCGGGGATGATCCTGGGCGAGACGGGCCTGAGCTTTATCGGCCTCGGCCTGCAAGCGCCGGCGATCAGTTGGGGCGTGCTGCTGAAGGACGCCCAGGCGATCCGGGTGCTGGCGCTGGCGCCCTGGATCCTGCTGCCCGCGGTGTTCGTGGTGGTCAGCATCCTCGCCTTCAATTTCGTCGGCGATGGGTTGCGCGACGCCGCCGACCCGTATGCGCACGTCTAGATAGAGGCCAGGCCGATAGCCAGGCCTGCCCAGGAGGCTACCTTGAGCAAAACAGTGATGGTTCCGTCCAAACAGGTTCCGATCCTCTTGGATTGCGACGTGCTGGTGGTGGGCGCCGGGGTGAGCGGGTTCGCCGCCGCCATCTCGGCCAGCCGCGCCGGCGCCAAGGTGGCGCTGGCGGAAAAGAACCACTTTCCGGGCGGCGTCGCCACCAGCGGGCTGATGTGCAGCATGAGCAACTATTTCGTCACTCGCGATGGCGCGCAGGTCACCACGGGGCTGCCCACGGAATTCGTGGACCGGTTGGTGAGCGAGGGTGGGGCCATGGCCGGCTACCTTAGGCCGACGCAGCCCCAGATCCCCAACGACCCCGAGGTGGTCAAGCGGGTGATGATCGAGATGCTGAGGGAAGCTGGGGTCCGCACCCTCTATGGCAGCCTGCTGACCGATGTCCTCCTGGAGGGCGAGGTCGTCCAGGCGTGCGTTTTCCAGGCGCGGGACCAAAGCTTTGCCGTCACGGCCCGGCAGTTCGTGGACGCGTCCGGCGACCTCTGCGTGATCCGCCGGGCCGGCGGCCAGTACGCGGAAAAAGACGACGGGACCACGCTGCTGAACCGCATGGCCAATGTCGACATCGACAAGCTCATCGATTGGTTCGAGGCGAACCCGGACAGCTATTCGCCGGAGCGCGACATCCCCACCTCGCTGCAGGACACGATCCGCAACTGGCGCGAGTATGGGGTCTTTCACCTCCCGCACGGCGGCGGAGGCGCCATCGCCCTGGTCAAGCAGGCGCTGGAAAGGGGCGACTACCCCGATCACTACGGCGCCCATGCCAAAAACATCACCAGCTTTGGCCTCTTTGCGGCCCGCTGCAACCGGGGCGTGGTGCTGATCAACTCGAACTTTTTCTATGGCGATTGCTACGACGTGATCGCCGAGAGCGAGCGGGAGGAGGAAGGCCGCCTGCTGGCCAAGATGCAGGCCCAGTTCCTCATCGACCACTTTCCCGGCTTTGAGGACGCCTATCTGCTGGAGACCGCCGCCGAGATCGGGCACCGCATCTCGCGGACCTTTGTCGGCAAGATGACCTTGAGCGTGAACGATTTCCAGGATGGCAAGGCGTTCCCCGACGTGGTGGGGCTGGTGACCGAGGTGGACCGCCGCTCCAAGCCGTTCGGGCTGCTGAGACAGGCGGGGCAGGTGCCGCTCGGCATCCTGATCGGCGACCGGCCGCCCAACGCCATCGTCGGCTCGGCCAAGAACCCCAGCACCGAGAAACCGGGGATGATGCGCGGCCAGGCCGGCTGCCTGGTGTTGGGGCGGGGGGCCGGCGTGGCGGCGGCGGAGGCCGTCAAGCAAGGCGCGCCGGTGAACGCCGTGGATGTGGGCAAGGTGCAGGATGAGCTGCGCCGGCAGAATACGCGGCTGACCATGTGATCGCCCGCGACGCGAGCGGCAGGGAAAGGATGAACACTGTGAGCCAACCGATGGCGGTCCAAGGGACACGGCGGGAGATACCGCCTCTGGCCGAGGTCGAGGTCCTGGTGGCGGGGGGCGGGCTCTCCGGCGTGGCCGCGGCGGTGGCCGCCGCGCGGAATGGGGCCAAGACGCTGCTGGTGGAACGCAGCAGCATCCTGGGCGGCGTGGCGACGGCGGGGCTGATGGCCTCCATCACCAACTTTTACTATACCGACCGCAACGAGCTGGTGGTCGGGGGCATCGCCACCGAGGTGGTGGACCGGCTGGCCGAGCTGGGCGGGACCACCAAGGAGTGGCGCTCCCGGAGCTGCCCCCATTACACCAACGACCCCGAGATTTTCAAGGTGCTCCTCATCGACATGGTCCTCGAGTCAGGGGCCCAGGTCCTGCTCGACACCTGGGTCGTGGACACGCTCGTGGAGGATGGCGCGCTGCGCGGGGTCATCGTCGAGACCAAGGGCGGCCCGCGCGCGATCCGGGCCCTCGTCTCGGTGGACACCACCGGCGACGCCGATCTGGCCTGCAGGGCCGGGGCGCCGTACCGCTACGAGCCGACGGCCAGCTCCAGCCTCGAGTTCAGAATGGGCAACGTGGACCTCCAAAAGCTCTTCCAGTACTTTATGGAGCACCCTTCGGAGTACCCCACGGATCAGGACATCCCCACCTCGTTGGAGCAACTGGCCTACCACTGGCGGGAGAGGGGCCTGCTCTTTGTGCCCCATGGGGCGGGCCGGCACATGCAACTGGTGCAGGAGGCCATCGCCCGCGGCGAGTACCAGCGGAAGCGGGGCGTCGCCTCCGGGCTGGACGCGTTTGGCATGTATGGCCTGGCCAAGGATCGCACGGCCATCATCAATTCCAACTTTGAGGTGGTCGATTACCTGGACCCGTGGGAGCGCAGCCAGGCCATCGTGGACGCGCAGCGGAGCATACCCCACATCGCCGAGTTCCTCCGGAGCCACATGCCGGGCTTCCAGGATGCCTACGTGGCCGCCACCGCCTCCGAGCTGGGCATTCGGGGCACGCGCTGGATCGAGGGGGATTACGTCCTCACCGAGCAGGATGTGCTGGACGGCGTGCGCTTTCCGGATGTGGTCGGGATGGGGGCCTATCGCAAAAAGTTCGGCGACCGCCTCCTCTTCCTCCCGCACGGCTTTGATATCCCTTACCGCGTGATGCTGCCCCAGGGGATCGAGGGGCTCTTGGTCAGCAGCGGCAAGAGCACCTCGAGCTCGCCGCGAGGGTTGCTGCGGGGGCAGGCGCGGTGCCTGCAACTGGGCGAAGCGGGCGGCGCGGCGGCGGCCCTGGCGGCGCGGAGCGGGGTCCCGCCCCGGGCGCTCGACATCCGGGCGTTGCAGCAACGGCTCCTCGCGCAGGGCGTCTACCTCGGCGACGCCCAGATGCTCCGCGAGCGGGGCCTGTCCTGATCCCCTCACCAGATCGAGCAGAACAGAATGGAGGCACGCGTGGACCAAACGATCGAGGTACGCAAATCCGTTCCCGTCATCGCCAACGTCGATGTGCTGGTCGTCGGCGCGGGCATCTCCGGGTGCGTCGCGGCGGTCGCGGCGGGGCGCGGCGGCGCCAAGACCCTGCTGGTGGACCGCTTTGGCCGGCCCGGCGGCAACATGGGCCCCGCCCTGATCGGCGGCGCGCCCAACCTGGAGCTGCCCGACGTGTACGCCAAGGCGGGCCTGCCCGGGATCCCGGGCGAGTTCGTGCGGCGCTGCGAGGAGTACTGCCAGGCGCAACTGCTCAACCACTATTTCCGCGATTCGGAAGTCATCTCGTACGTCTGGTTCAAGATGATGGAGGAAAACGGCGTCCAGTTCATGGGCAACACCTTTGCCTCCGACCCGATCATGGACGGGAACACGGTGAAGGGGCTGCTGGTGGAGTCCAAGTCGGGCACCCAGGCCATCCTGGCCAAGGTCGTGATCGACGCCACCGGCGACGCCGATGTGGCGGCGAGGGCCGGCGCCCCCACCGATAACGGCAATGGCCTGTTCAGCCCCGGCCTGTACCTGGCCTTCGGCAACGTGGACCTGGACCGCTTCGAGCAAGAGGTGATGCAAAAGCCGCCGGACGATAGCGCCCTCCGCTGGGCGGAGGAGCTGCACCCCGTGGCCCAGCGGCGCCTGCACCTGATCGCCCCGCTGGTCCCCTACTACAAGGCGGCCTGGGAATCGGGCGAGTACCGCTTTCTCATCGAGGTCGACGGCCGCTGGGCCATGCTGCTGGACCACGGCCTCTTTCGCAGCGTGGTGGGCTGGCAGTATGTGCCCGATCCGCTCCGCAAGGGGCGCTACGGCCTGATCGGCGCCATGGTGGGGGTGCACGGCCCCCTGGACAAGCAGGACCTGCCCACCTCCGGCAGCGCCGCGCTGATGAACAAGCTGGAGACGCGGGCCCGGACCTTTATCTTTGAGACCTCCCTGTTCATGAAGCGGCGCCTGCCCGGCTTTGAGGAATCGTATCTGCACTTTGTGTCGCCGCTCTTCCACGCCCGGGGCGGGCGCGCCATCATCAGCGAGTGCCCCCTCACCCAGCAGGACGTGGAGCAGAGCCCGCGCAAGGACGATGTGGTCCTGGTCATCCTCAAGCGCGGGGGCGAGCGCCTCGGCCATGGCTACCCCCTGGACGTCACCGGCGCCGAGGTCTTTGGCTACCCGCCGCTGCCTTCCTTCGACTTTCCCTACCGGCAATTGCTCCCGCTCAAGATCGACGGGCTGCTCGCCACCGGCCGCTCGGCCATCGTGCAGCCCCCGGCCATGCGCAACCGCTGGATGATGCTGATGATGGGGCAATCCGCGGGGGCGGCGGCGGCGCTGGCCGCCAAGCACGGCGTCACGCCGCGCCGGCTGGACGTGGCCGAGTTGCAGCGCGTGCTGCACCACCAGTATCACGTGCCCCTGGGCGACGCGGCCCGGCTCAAGGAGCTGGGGCTCGCTTAGGGGGACCCCGCACGAACGCGCCAAGCCCCGGCCGGCCCGCCGCGGCTGGGGCTTGGGCTTCGCGCAAGCTCCGGCTAAAGCCTCGGCCTCCACGGGTTGGCCGTTTGCGTCTTGTCAAGTGGTGTAAAAAGGGTGTGCCCCTTGCAGTGCATGACGGATGTACAGCGTCTAGCGAATGGGTTCCAGATGCAGAGCTGCAGCGGATGGCAGCTGCTGTTCGGATGTTTTG
>JAAYZQ010000059.1 GCA_012514775.1 Anaerolineaceae bacterium | reverse complement strand
AGTCGCGCATGTGGGAGAACGTCGTGGGGCGCAGCCGCGGGTTCTGGACCTACTGGCTGCCCCGCCTGCGCGAGACCTTTGCGCCGCGGCTGGACAGGGTCAGCGACGAGGCCTTTTACCGGGCCATCAACCGCGTCCGGCCGTCGTACATCCGCGTCGAGGCCGACGAGGTGACCTACAACCTGCACATCTTCTTGCGGTTCGAGATAGAGAACCTGATGCTCGAGGGCAAGGTCCGCCTGGCGGACCTGCCGGAGCTGTGGAACGCCAAGATGGTCGAGTTCCTGGGCGTGCGGCCGCCGGACGACAGCCTGGGCGTGCTGCAGGACGTCCACTGGTCGTCGGGGCTCCTCGGCTATTTCCCCACCTATGCCCTGGGCAACCTGCTCTCCGCCCAGTTCTACCAGCAGGCAGTGTCGGAAGTGCCCGAGATCCCGGTCGAGATCGAGAGGGGCGAGTATGGCTCTCTCTTGGGCTGGATGCGGGACAAGATCCACACCCGGGGCGCCACGGACACGCCGGCCGAGCTGGTGCAGCGCATCACCGGCGGGCCCATGCGCACGGAGCCCTTCCTGCGGTACGTGAGGCAAAAGTACGGCGAAATCTACGGGGTTGCGGTCTAGCGCAGCAGTGAATCGTAGACGGCGCAGGTTTCGGCGGCGGCCAGGTCCCACGAAAAACGGGCCGCCTGCCTGAGGCCCCGGCGCCGCATGTCGGCCTGGAGGGCGCTGTCGCTCCACACGGTGCGGATGGCCTCGGCCATGGCGTCCAGGTCGTAGGGGTCAAAGTAGAGGGGCGCGTCGCCGCCGATCTCGGTCAGGCTGGACGTGTTGGAGGACAGGACCGGCGCGCCGCAGGCCATGGCCTCCAGCAGGGGCAGGCCAAAGCCCTCGTACACCGACGGCAGGATGGCGACGGTGGCCGCGTTGTAGAGCAGGGGCAGGTCGCGGGCCGGCACGTAGCCCGGAAAATGCACCAGGTCGGCCATGCCCAGCTCGTCCAGCTTTCGAAAAAAGTCCTCGTACAACCAGCCCTTGCCGCCCACGGCCACCAGGGGAATGGCCAGCCCCTCGGCGCGGAGGCGGGCCAGCGCTTCGACGAGGCGCGTCAGGTTCTTGCGCGGCTCGATGGTGCCCACGTGGATGAGAAAGCGCTGGGGCAGGCCATAGTGGCTGCGGGCGTCCTGGACCAGGCGATCGGGCGCGAGGGTGAACTCGGGCGAGGCCGCCTCGTGGATGACCGTGATCTTGGCCGGATCGACCTTGTAGTGGGCCACGATGTCACGCTTGCTCCATTCGGAGACGGTGATGATGGCCGAGGCGCGGCGGCAATAGAGGGGCATGGCAGCGTTCAGGTACCAGAAGTTGAGGCGCTTCTGGTGCTCGGGGAACAACTTGAAGATCATGTCGTGCACGGTCAGGACCGTCGGAATGCCGCGCAGAGGCAGCAACAGGTGCTCCGTGGCGTGGAACAGCTCCGCCCCGGGCAGCATCCGGTCGAAAGAGACGCGGGACAGGTGAGCCATCCAGACGGCCATGCGCCACGGCTTGTAGCCGGCCCGCAGCGTGCGCGCCGGGACCCACTCCAGTCCCTCGGGCGGCCAGGTGTGCGGGCCGCGGTTGTAGAACAGGGCAAAGCGCTCCGGATCGCGACGAAGGAGGGCGCGGGCCAGGCTCTCCGAATAGCGCCCCAGCCCTGCCTTGCCGTGCACCGCCGACGAGACGTCGATATAGATCGCCATCGTGATCTCTGATACCCCCAGTGAGCCACCGCCATTCTACCATGCCTGGCGCCAGGTCGCAAGCTGCCGCGAGGGCACTGCCAGCAGGCTGGACGGCGCGCTCAAACTTGATCTCCCCCGCCGATTGGGCTATAATACCTCGAACCCAAAGGAGGGAGCATGAAGCTTTCCATCATCGTGCCAGTGTACAACGAGCGTGCTACCCTATCCGAGATCCTGCGCCAGGTGCGGGCCGTGGAGCTTCCCGGCATGGACAAAGAGATCCTGGTCGTGGACGACGGATCGACCGACGGGTCGCGCGAGATCGTGGCCCAGGAGGCCAATGGCAACGAAACACGGGCCTTTTACCACGAGACAAACCGGGGCAAGGGCGCGGCGGTGCGAACCGGCATCGATGCGGCCACCGGCGACATCATCCTCATCCAGGACGCCGACCTCGAATACGATCCCCGCGACTATCCGGCGCTCATCCGGCCCATCGTCGAAAAGCGCGTGGTGGTGGTCTATGGCAGCCGCTTCCTGGGCCCGCGAAAGGCCATGCTGTTCTGGCACATGCTGGGCAACAAGCTGCTGACCCTCACGACCAACGTCCTCTACAACGCCATCCTGAGCGACATGGAGACGTGCTACAAGTGCTTCCGCGCCGACGTGGTCAAGAACATCCCCCTGCGCTCCCGGCGTTTCGAGTTCGAGCCCGAGATCACGGCCAAGATCCTCAAGCGCGGGCACCGCATCTTTGAGGTGCCCATCTCTTATTACGGGCGCGAGTTCT
>JAAYZQ010000461.1 GCA_012514775.1 Anaerolineaceae bacterium | reverse complement strand
TCGCGACAGGGAAGACGAGGAAGAGGACGGCGACCCGGCCGAACCGGCAGCGAGCTGAGCCAGCCTCGCCTGGCGCCTGACCAGGGCTGCAGGATCCCCTGACAATCCACGCGTGCTCCGGCAGGATCGGCAGATCCCGCCGGTTTCTGGCAGGTCTGTCGATCCGCCAGGAGCCTTGAAGGCTAGAATGTCGACCTGGCCCCGCAGGCCCACGGTTCTCCTATTGACATTGTCATAAAAAGCGGGTATAATGAGGCCGTGGGGATTCGAAGCAACCTCGTCAACACGGTCCCACGTTCGGGATCCCCTCCCCGACTGGGGTGATGCAGTTTCAAGCCTCGGTCCATCTTGGGCGGCGGGCAGTCTGGTGCCCAGACAGAGACTCTACAGTCGCATCGTGGCAGTCATCTCCCTCGTGGAGTTGGCAGTAGAGTGGCTTCCGACATAACACAAAACAGCGAAAGGAGGCCGTATACTTACGATCGCGCCACTCCGACCGTAGTATACAACTGTCACCATGAAACACGTCAAGCTCGCCATCGTCCTTCTGGCCTTGCTCGCCCTGGTGGGCGCACAGACAGCCTGGGCAGCGGCCCCCCCGGCCAGCGGCCTGGTGCACGTGGTTCGGCGCGGCGACACCATGTACAGCATCGCCCGGGCCTATGGCACGACAGTGCCGGCCATCGCCGCCGCCAATGGCATCGCCAACCCCAACCGGATCTATGTCGGGCAGAGATTGCGCATCCCGAGTGGGTATCCGGGGGGGTATCATCCCGGCGGCGGGATCTATATCGTCCGCCACGGGGACACGCTCTCGAGCATTGCCCGGCACCTGGGCGTCAGCCTGCGGGCGCTCATCCACGTCAACGGCATCCGCAACCCCAACTATATCTATGCCGGACAACGCCTGGTGATCCCCACGGACGGCGGTACCTGTTACTCGTGCGGGGGGACGTTCTACCGGGTGCAGCGCGGTGACACGCTGTACAGCATCGCCTGGCGCTACGGTCGGACGGTGTGGGCCATCGCCCATGCCAACGGCATCCGCAACCCGAACGTCATCTATGCCGGCCAGGTGCTGCGCATCCCTTAGCGGGGTGCGGAGGACCGGCCCATAGTCCATAGGGCGCCAAGGCGCCACAGGGGAGCCAGGGCCCGCTGTTTCCGGGGCGCGGCCCTGGCCCCTTTGTTCGCCCCGGAAAGGCCACAGCTCGCCCCCCTGTCAGGCAGGCCGCCCGCCCGGCGCCAGGGCCGGCACCTTGACCCGGGTCAAGGCGAGGACCGACATCAAGAACAGCCCGCCATAGATTGCAAAGATGACCAGGTAGCCGAGGCCCGGCTCCAGGCGGTTGAAAAAGTCGGCCATGGGGCCGCCGATGCCGGCCCCGACGATGCCTGCCCCGGCGCCGGCCAGGTTCGAGATGCCCAGATAGCGGCCGGCCTCCTGCGGCGGCACCAGGTCGGTGCCCAGCGCCCAGTTGGTGGCCATGAAGGCCCCGGCGCCCGCGCCCAGGATGCTGCCCCCGACGAGGACCAATGTCATGTCGCGGGCCACGAGGAGGAACAGGGTGCCGGCGGCCGCCACCAGGGCGGAAAGCATGACCAGGCGGCGCCGGCCAACGCGGTCGGCCAGGTAGCCGCCCCCCAGCGCCGAGGCAACCAGGAACACGGCGACAACGGCCAGGAGAATGCCCGTCCAGCGCTCGGCGTCGGGCAGGAGAAGCACGTCACGCAGATAGTAGAGGGCAAAGCCCTGGATGGAGCCGACGGCGGCCAGAAAGAGCAGGCGGTTGATGACCCACCACACGAAAGAGCGCTGCTGCCGGGCGTCGCGACCGATGCCCACCTGGGCCCCCAGATAAACCCCGACAAAGATCGAGCCGGCCATGGCCGCCAGCCCGGCGAGGCCGACGACGGCGACCTGGGTGGCGACCGTCGCGCCCCGGCCGGCCAGGAACGTGGCGCTGTTGTTGACCAGCCAGAGCCCCACCCGCGTGGCGACGACAAAGATGATGGTCAATAGGACGATGCGCAGGATCGGCTCCCGGAGGCTCCCCTCCGGTTTTTGGCGGAGAGGCTCCTCGCGAACGCCCAGGACGGTCATGAGCATGGTGATGA
>JAAYZQ010000460.1 GCA_012514775.1 Anaerolineaceae bacterium | reverse complement strand
CGAGGCTGATGCGGGAGAAGGCTTTCAGCTCCTGGATGGGGCGCGGCTCCGGGGCCCCGGGGTGGCGGACGTACAACTGTACCACCTCGTCGCCGGCCCGTTCGCCGGTGTTGGTCACCTCGGCGCTGACTGTCACCTGCTCGCCCAGCGAGGCCTGTGCCGGGCTGATGCGCAGGTTATCGTAGTGAAAGGTCGAATAGCTCAGGCCGTGACCGAAGGGGTAGAGGGGCTTGCCCCGGAAGTAGCGGTAGGTGCGGCCCTCCATGCTATAATCCTCAAAGGGCGGCAGGTCGTCGACCGACCGGTAAAAGGTGACCGGCAGCCGCCCGGCGGGGTTGTATTCGCCAAACAGGACTTCGGCCAGCGCCTCGCCCCCGGCCTGGCCGGGATACCAGGCCTCGACGATGGCCGGCACGTGCTCCGCCGCCCAGGGGATGGCCAGGGCGCTGCCGCCGAGCAGCACCAGCACCAGCGGCTTGCCCAGGGCCGCCAGCCTCTTGAGGAGCGCCTCCTGGGGCGCGGGCAGGGCGATGTCCGTCCGATCGCCGCCGACAAAGCCCTCCAGCTTGACGGGCATCTCTTCGCCCTCCAGGCGCGGCGAGAGGCCCATGACGGCGACGACGACGTCGGCTTTGGCTGCCGCCTCCAGGGCCGGCCCCGCGAGATCGCCGGCAGGCGGGGCCCACAGCAACTGCACCTGCGGGTCCAGCCCGAAGCTGGCGTATTCGAGATGGACGTCGTAAAGCCGCCCGGCTTCCAGGCTCACTTCCCGGGCCCTGAGCAGGGGGTGGTGAATGGACTCGGACTCGACCAGGAGCTCGCCGTCGACGTAGAGCTTGTAGCCGCTGTGGCCAAAGACGCCCAGGCGGTAAGTGCCATCGGCCGGCGGAACGAGGCTGCCGGTCCATCGCACGGAAAACGGATCACCCCAGGCGCCGGACAGGGGCGACGTGCCCTTCCAGATAAAGTCCACCAGGCGGTCAACGCGGGTCAGGACCGGCTGGCCTTCGAAATGCGAGTTGTCATAATATTCGCCCACCAGCCCCGCCTCGCCGCCGCCGGCGGGAACCAGGCAGGCCGGGGGGATGGGCCACAGGCGAGGGGCGCCCTCGGCCCAGGGAGAGCCGGGGGCGAAATAGACCCGGGTCGCAGGCGAGACCTTCCGCCGGATGCCCGCCAGGGGCGTGGTCGGGGCGGCCGGCGTCCCGTTATAGTTGCCCAGGAACACCGTCAGCTCGTCGGCGTTGGGGCCCACGACGGCGATGGAGGCCAGGTCGGTGGGCAAGGGCAGTAGTCCGCCTTCGTTCTTCAGGAGGACGATGGACTCGCGGGCGGCCTGGAGGGCCAGGGCCCGGTGCTCGGGCGAGTCGACTACCTCGTAGGGTATCTGCGTGTAGGGCACCCATTCCGGAGGATCGAACATGCCCAGGCGAAAGCGCGCGGTGAAGAGGCGTTCCACGGCGCGGTCGATTTCTTCGGTGGAGATGAGCCCCTGCTCCACGGCTTCCAGGAGGGCCGGGTAGACCGTGCCGCACTCCAGGTCGCAGCCGTGACGGACGGCCAGGGCCGCGGCTTCCTCGGGGGTGTCTACCACCCGGTGGAAGGCATAGATATCCGTGATGGCCCCGCAGTCCGAGACGACGAACCCATCAAAGCCCCACTCCTGGCGCAGGATCTGTTGCAGGAGGAAGGGGCTGGCGCAGCACGGCTCGCCGTTGAGGCGGTTGTAGGCGCCCATGATGGAGGCGGCGCCGGCTTCGCGGATGCAGGCCTCGAAGGCGGGCAGGTAGGTCTCGCGCAGATCGCGCTCGCCGGGATAGACGTCAAAGGCGTGGCGGATCGACTCGGGGCCGCTGTGCACGGCAAAGTGCTTGGGCGTGGCGACCAGCTTCAGGTAGTCGGGGTCGTCGCCTTGCATGCCCCGGACAAAGGCCACGCCCAGGCGAGCGGTGAGAAAGGGATCCTCGCCATAGGTCTCCTGG
>JAAYZQ010000459.1 GCA_012514775.1 Anaerolineaceae bacterium | reverse complement strand
TCGTCCATCGTGACCAGCAATGTGGCATTCTGGAGCAAGGTCGTGGGCATGCAATCCTCCTTGGTTCCGGGTGCTATCCATTGTAGCACACAAGATAGCCCGGGTCAACGGCGGGAACACTCTCAGAAAAGCGACATCCTTCTTTCGAGGACTGGCGTTTTTTTTCGCCCACGCACAAATTGTGATATAATCCAGCCATGATCTGGTATCTGGCCGAGATAGCAACCTATGCCGGCTTGCTGCTGGCCTATATCATCCTGCTGGTCCTGGCTGTGCGCCACCGCATCCGGCGAGGCCGCAGCCAGCGCCTGCTGGCCTGGGCGCTGGCCCTGGCCGCCCTCTGGACGTTGGTCCTCGGCCTGGTGAGTCTCCTCACCGAGGGGCCGTGGTGGAGCTATGTCTGGCACCGCCTGGCCGAGATCGGGCTGGTCCTTCTGGCGCTGATCACGGCCGAGTTTGCCGCCGCCTTTGTGGAGCGAAAGGGATGGCTGCGCGGTCTCGTCGCCGTAGCGGGGATCCTCGTCCTGGCGGCCCTTGCCATCGATATTGCCTCGGCCTATGTGCCGGGCGTGGTCCTGCCCCTGGTCGCCTTGCCCCTGGGGCCTGTAGAGATGGGCAGCCTTCTGCTGCTCGCGGCCTGGTTCGTGGCCACGGGCAGGGCGTGGTGGACGGCCATGGTGGCGCTCCGCGACGTGCTGGGCTACAAACATCGCAACAGGGTTCGATACCTGACCCTGGCCCTGCTGGCCTTTCTCCCGGCCGACCTGCTCATCGTCATGGGCATCGAGCCCAATGCTTCCATCGGATTCCTGGCCCGGCTCCTGGGCTTTTGCATCGTGACCGTCACGCTGCTGCGCTACGACCTGCCCGACATCCGGCGCCTGGGCCTCGGCTCCCTGCGCATCGTGCTCCTGGCCGCCGTCTCGGCACTCCTCTACACTGTGGCCGTGGTGGGAGCCACCCTCCTGACCGGCAGCTTCTGGGACCTGGCTCGCCTGGAATTCCTGCTGCCGGTGCTCCTGGTGGCCATCATAGGCACGGCCATCGTCGACGTCGCCGTCAGGCCTTTTTTGCAACGCCTTTTCGACCGCACGGTGCTGGGCCACACGTACGATGTGCAGAGCGCGCTGCGCAGCTACAGCCAGCAAATCAACCTCATCCTCGATCTCGACCGGCTCGCCGACACGACCCTGGATTGGCTGCGCAACACGCTGCGGGTCGAGGGCGCGGCCTTTATCCTCCTGTCGGAAAGGGCGCAGGACCAGGTAGAGCTGAGGGTGCTGCGCAGCAGCGGCGGCACCGTCCCCGGCCCGGCCGTCTTTGCCCGCGACAGCCGCTTCGTGGCGCATTTTCGCCGCATCGGCCGGCCCCTGACCCAGTACGACCTGGACGTGCTGACCTGGTTCCAGGCCATGGCCGACGAAGAACGAAGATGGGTCAAGTCGCTGGGCGCCGAGCTCTTTATCCCCGTCCTGCTGCCCGATCGCCCCGTGGCACTCCTGGCCCTGGGTTCCAAGGCCTCGGGCCAGCCCTATTCCGACGAGGACATGGACACGCTCATGACCCTGGCCGGCCAGACGGCCACGGCCCTGGAGAATGCCCGCCTCCTCGGCAACCTGCGGGCCGTCCAGGGCGACCTCGAACGCCTCAACAACGAGCTGTCGGAGACCAACCGGCAGCTCAAACGGCTGGACCGCGCCAAGGCTGATTTTGTCACCATCGCCTCCCACGAGCTGCGCACGCCCCTGTCCCAGATCTTTGGCTATTCCGACGTGCTGTCGAGCATGAAGATGGACGAGCTGGGCAACTCGCAGATGCTCAACGAGTTCCTGGCGGGCATTTCCCGGGGAGCCAAGCGCCTCAAGCGCGTGGTCGATGCCATGGTCGACGTCTCACTCCTGGAGACCGGAACCCTGCGCATGCATCCCGTGCCCGTTCCCCTGGGCGTGGTGGTGAGCAATGCCATTGCCACCGTCAAGTCCGCCGCTGAGCAGCGCAAGCTGGACCTCGAGGTCGAGGATCTTTCGCCCCTGCCCTACATCGAGGCCGATGGCACCCGCCTGGAGCAGGTCTTTGTCAGCCTTCTCAGCAACGCCATCAAGTTCTCTCCCGATGGCAAGCGCATCCTGATCTCTGGCCGCTGCGAGTCGGCCTCCCGGGATGACGGTTATGTCGAGTTGTCGGTCCGCGACGAGGGCATCGGCATCGATCCCGAGCAGCAGCGCCTGATATTTGAAAAGTTTTACCGGCCAGAGAACCCCATGCTGCACAGCTCGGACGACGTAGGATTCAAGGGGGCGGGGCCCGGCCTGGGCCTGGCCATCGCCAAGGGCATCGTCGAAGCCCACGGCGGGCGCATTTGGGTCGAGAGCCCCGGCCGCGACGAGGCGCATTGCCCCGGCAGCACCTTCCGGGTTCGCCTGCCGGTGGTGGCGCGGGTGGAGGAGTAGGGCCATGGCAAGACAGGACGTGGATCTGGCGCCCTGCCCGGGTGCGACCCTCGACGACCTGGACACGGCCCTGGTGGAGCAGTACCGCGAAGAACTGTCGCGACGCCGGCCCGGCTCGCCGCTGCTTCGCCAATCCCACGAAGGCCTGCTCCTCCAGGTGGGAGCCGCCGTCCAGGTTGGCAAGCAGTTGCAGCCAACGCTGACGGGCACTCTATTCTTCGGGCGGGACCCGCAGCACTTTTACCCCTCCCTGACCATTACGCTTCTCCACTTTGCCGGCACGTCGACGGCACGCGCCCGGGAGGAGGACCCCCTCTACCTGGACAACAAGGAGTTCCGCGGCGTCGTGCCGGCCGTGATCGACGCGGCGAGGGCAACGATTTATGACAAGATTGGCAAGCAGGGACTGGTCGAGGGCTTTGTGCGGCACGACGTGCCCGAGTATCCGGAGTTTGCCTATCGCGAGGCCATCGTCAACGCCGTGGGCCACCGGGACTATGGCCTGGAGGGCGGTTTTGTTCAGGTGCGCCTCTTTGCCGACCGGCTCGAGATCCAGAGCCCGGGCGGCCTGGGCGGGCACCTGACGGTCGACAACATTGCCTACGAGCAGTACACGCGCAATCCGCACATCATGGGCCTGCTGGAGGATTTCGGCTTCGTGGAGCGGCGGGGGTTGGGCGTGGACCAGATGATCCGTTCCATGACGGACGCCGGGCTGGAGCCACCCGTGTTCGAGAACCGGGGCTCTTCCTTCTGGGTCACCCTCAATGGCAAGCCGCCCGAGAAGCCGCTCCCCAACCTCGAGGGCCTGGGCCTCAACGAGCGCCAGGTGCGCGCTGTGGCCCAGTTGCGCGCCAAGGGCCGGGTCACCAACCGCGGCTACCAGGAGATGTTTGGCGTCTCCGAGCGCACGGCGCTCTACGACCTGCAGGGCCTGGTCGACGCCGGCCTGGCACTACCGGTCAGCAGCGGCCGCGGCCGCTACTATATCCTGCGCGACTAATCCCATTCCCGCATCTGCCCGACCCGGAGCGGCAGGACATGCCGCTCCGGGATTCTTATTACTTTCGCAAGAAATTTAGAACATACGTTCTACATTTCTGCTGATTTGCGGGTTCAATTGCGGGTTTTGCGGGTTTTTTGCGGGATTAAGACCTACTCCAACACCACGGTACAATGTGCACACCGGGTGGCACCAATGGGAATGTCCGATAGGCACTCCGGGCAGGTCTTGGTCGTCGCTTCCGGCTCCTTCTGAAGGCGCTTTACCGCGCGGATCACCAGGAACACGGCCAGGGCGACGATGAGAAAGGTGATGATATGGTTCAGGAACAGGCCGTAGTTGATGGTCGCCGCGCCCGCGGCCTGGGCCTCCGCCAGACTGTCATAGGTGCCGGGGCCCAGGTTGATGAACAGGTTGCTGAAATCGACGCCGCCCAGCAGCATGCCGATGGGCGGCATGATGATATCGTTCACCAGCGAGCTGATGACCGTGCCAAAGGCTGCACCGATGATCACGGCCACGGCCAGGTCGAGGACGTTGCCTCGCATGATGAACTCCTTGAAGTCTTTCCACATGATCGTCTCTCCTCTCAAGGTTGTGGTCGAATTGAATCGCAGTCTCGTTGTGCGGGTCTGCCCGCTCAGAAAAAGGACGGGCTCAAAGCAATGAGGAGCTGGCCTCCAAAATACAGGAACAGGCCGAGTCGATTGGCAGGAAAAGGCCGCCGGAAACGGTTGACAGCCAGCACCAGATCCGATAGCCAGAAGAGCATAGCCCCTATGGTCAGCAACCAGGCCTGCGTCGTAGTGAACGCATCCCCGAAAAAGGTCGAGATGGCGCGGTTGACCATGAAGCAGATGACAAGGACGTAGACCAGGACCGGAACCTGCATCGAGCCCAGCCCCGGCCTAAGGTATAAAAAGACGGCGGCCGCCACGGCCAGGAGGATCGCCCCCGTGATCAGGTCCTCGGGATGGAACCCGTTAAAGACCGTGAGGACGATGGCATAGACCACGTGGGCCAGCAGAAACAGCACCAGCCCGATGCGAAACCAGCGGTCGGTGCGGAACATGAGCGCCACGTCGCCGCCCAGAGAGAGCAAAAGGCCGGCAGTGATCCACAGGGTAAAGGCAGGGCGCGCGTCAGGCTGGAGGAGGGAGAGGAGCGCCACGACGATGACGAGGACCGTCGAGAGGGGCTTCCACAGATAGACCTGGCGGCGATCCTCGCGGAACTCGGCCAGGACGAGTAAGGAGACGGTCGCAGCGAGGACCGGGACCGGAATCAGGTACGCCATGCGGTTCGCCCTCTCGTCGCAAGCTTATTTGCTACTGTCTCCCATTATACCACAATTTGTGCAGCTTGCAACAAATCAATTGTCCGCCATCATCTCCCCGAGCACCTGCCCCAGGATGGCGATCCCATCCCGGATCTTGGCGGGGGTCACGTAGCTAAAGGCCAGGCGCAGGTACTGCCCCGCCGGCTCTTCGGCAAAGAAGGGATCGCCCACGGGGATGAGCAGCCTGACATCCCGTGCCCGGCCGGCGACCTCGGCGGCCCGCAGCGGCGGTGGCAGGCCCAGCCACACGAAAAAGCCACCGCCCGGCCGCGTCCACGACGTTCCCGGGGGCATGTGCAAGGCCAGCGAATCGAGCATGGCATCGCGGCGCTCGCTATACAGGGCCCGCAGGCCCTCAATGTGGGGCTCCAGGAGGCCCTGGCTGCAATACTCGGCCAGCATGTTGGACACGAGGGGGTTCACGCCGCCGCTCATGGCCCGCAGCCCGCTGCCCACCAGCCGCTCGATAACGCCCGGCGGCCCCAGGAGCCAGCCCAGGCGCAGAGCGGGAGCCAATATCTTGGAAAAGCTGCCGATGCGCAGCGTGCGGCCGGAGCCGGAGCCTTCCGGGCGCCGCAGGTCCCAGGCATAGAGGGAGGGCGGCACCTGACCCTCGTATGCCAGGTCGCGATAGACGTCATCTTCGACGACGAGCAGGTCGTAGCGCTCGGCCAGCTCCCACAAGGGTTGGCGCCGGTTGGCCGCCAGGGTGATGCCGCTGGGGTTCTGAAAGTTGGGGATGACGTACAGCAGGCGTGCCCGTTCCCCGCGCTGTGCCAGCTCGGCCAGGCGCCCGGCCAGGGCGTCGAGCTGCAGGCCGCCGTCATCGGTGTCCACCTGCAGGGGTCGCAGGCCATGATCGCGAAAGAGCTGCAGCGTCTCGTGGTAGGTGGGCGCCTCCACGAGGACAATGTCGCCGGGACGGGTCAAGAGGGTGCAGATGTGGTCGAGGGCCTGGGCCGACCCGCCGCTCAACATGATCTGCGGCCGCTCCACCGCCAGCCCCTCTTCCCGGGTCAGCCGGGCCCGGACAAAGTCGATGAGGGGGCCATAGCCCTGCTCCGGGCCGTACTGCAGGGCCAGCTCCGGCCGCTGCCGCAGCACCTCGCCGGCGGCCCGCCGCAGGTCCTCCACGGGAAAGCTCGCCGGGTCGGGCAGCCCGTAGATAAAAGAGATGGTGCCGGGCGGACCGGCAGCCTGTACCGAGGCCAGGGGATCGTAGGATGCGGAGTCGGTCACGTCGTTCCTCCTGTCGATGACTTCTCAATGCCCGGCCAGCCGACACAAGGGCTCAGGCCGGGAGAAAGCGGTAAAAGACCTGGTTGGCCAGAAGGTGAGCGCGTCGCGTGAGGCGCAGGCGCTCGGCATCGAGCTCGACGAGCTCCAGGGCCGACAGCTCGTCCAGCTCGGCGGTATACTGCTGGCGCGCGCCGACGCCGAACCGCTCGCGAAACCGCGCCAGGCTCAGGCCCTCCTCCAGCAGGCGCAGGCCCAGGATCGTCGTCTCGGCCATCTCCAGGGCGGGCGAGATCTCTTCCGCGCCGTCCACGGGGCTCTCGCCGGCCATCACCCGCGCCGCATAGTCCGCGGGCCGGGCCACATTCCACCAACGCCTGCCGCCCGCCCAGGAGTGGGCGCCGGCTCCAAAGCCAAGGTAGGGCTCGTTGCGCCAGGTTGCCAGGTTGTGCCGGCAGCGAAAGCGAGGCTCGCGGGCCCAGTTCGAAATCTCGTAGTGCTCGTATCCCGCTGCGGCGCAGGCCGCTTCGGCCCATTCGTACATCTCGGCCGCCACGTCGGGATCGGGGACCGGCAGCTCGCCCCGCAGCACACGGGAGGCCAGGGGCGTGCCCTCCTCCAGGCTCAGGGCATAGAGAGACAGGTGCTCGGGGCCCATTTCCAGGGCGCGAGACAGGGAGGCCCGCCAGGTAGCCATGGACTGGCCGGGCAGGCCGTAGATGAGGTCCAGGTTCACGTTTTCCAGGCCGGCCTGGCGCGCGGCGTGAAAAGCCTGTATCGCCTGTCCGGCGCTGTGGATGCGCCCCAGCAGGCGCAGCTCGTCCTCGTCCAGGCTCTGCACGCCGAGGCTCAAGCGGTTGACCCCCAGCTCCCGCAGTCGCCCCAGGGCCGGGACATCCACGGTGCCGGGGTTGGCCTCGATGCTGACCTCCGCGTC
>JAAYZQ010000458.1 GCA_012514775.1 Anaerolineaceae bacterium | reverse complement strand
GGCAGGACAATGTCCGCATAGTCGACGTGGGGCCCCCACCAGATGTCGACGACGTAAAAGAAATCGACTGCCTTGAGCGCCTCGGCGACACGCTCCGGGTCCCTGGTGGCGGAGAGAGGGTTCGTTTGCTGAGCGCAAAGCACCCTGATGGGATATGGATCCTGGCTCAGGACGCTCATCAGCGCCTTGAAATAGGCTGACTGTGTTCCCGACATCATCTTGTCGCGCTGATACCAGCGGGGGAACTCTGGTGCCACAAGCTTGTCCACCCTGTCGGGGGTGACCCTATCCGCCAGGGTATCGATGCGCTTGACCGGGATCAAGGATGGCCCGACCCCCCAACTGGCCCCACCGCCGCCGGGAATGTCCAGGTTACCGGTGATGGCGCAGATGAGGTCCATGGCCATGACCTGAGCGTTGCCGTCGACCTGCTGGTCGCCGACGCCGTTGCCGATGACCATGCCCATGGGCTTGATCGTGCCGAGCATCCGTGCCACCTCGGTGATCTTGGCCGCGGGGATGCCGGTGATGGGCTCTGCCCACTCGGGGGTGTACTGCTTGACGTGGTCCGCCAGCTTGTCAAAGCCGTAGCACCACTGCTGGACAAACTCGGCGTCGTACAGTTTCTCGTCGATGATAACGTTCAGGAAGGCCAGCGCCAGGGCCGTGTCGGTGCCGGGGCGGATGGGCAGCCAGACGTCGGCCTTGGGGCCCATGGGATCCAGCATCGGCCTGATGTCGATGAGCTTCATGCCGCGCTCGAGCTGGTTGAGCCTCGGGTGGACTCCTCCCTGATTGATCGCCGTATTCTCGACGTTCGCGCCCCAGTTGACCAGAAGGTTGGTCTTGTCCAGTTGGCCCGGCGTGGCGCTGGCACTGCCCAGAACACACTTGTGGGTGTTCGAGCGCTGGTTGGCGCAGATGCCGCTGTGCAGGTAGTTCGGGCTGCCGTGCACGTGGAGAAACCTGCGACCCACGGTCTGGAGAACAGCCCATGCCTCCGGGGAAAGAATCCCCAGAGATTCGGGGCCATACTTTTCCTTCGCGTCCATGATGGCGGAAGCGATGGTCTCGATGGCCTCTTCCCAGGTAATGCGCTCGAACTTGCCCTCACCGCGCTCGCCCACCCTCTTCATGGGGTAGGTGAGGCGGTTCGCCGAGTACTCGTACTGCACGGCCGAGTGCGCCTTGGGGCACAGCGTCGTAGAACCGAGGCCCCAGTTGTTTCCGGCGTGCGGGTTGCCCTCGATGCGCACCATCTTGCCGTCCTTGACGTGCACGAGGACGGCACAGTTCGTCTTGGCGGGGCCACAGCCGTGGCACCAGGAAGGAATGATCTGTACCCCTTCCCCTTCGGCGGCGTGGGCGACGTTCTTGCGAAGCAAGCTTGCCTGGCCACCTACGACCGTCACTGCCGCCCCCAGCGCACCCGTCGCCTTGAGAAATGTACGGCGACTCAGACGAAAGTCGGTTACGGCGTTCACTTTGCTCATTCCGTTCTCCTCCTCAGTCATTTCGCTCGAATCTCGACATTGGAATCCGATCCATTGACCGAGCGGGTGCCGCCCTGCACGGAGCGGCACCCGGTCAAGTCCCATTTCTACTTGGAGAACAGCACCGAAGGCTGGGTCGAGGAGGTCAAGGTCTTGGCCGCCTTTTCCTGCGCCAGCGCGGCGAGCTCTTCCAGGGGCCCCGCGTGCAGGGCACCTGCCGGGCAGGTCCACACGCAGGGCGGATTCTGGC
>JAAYZQ010000058.1 GCA_012514775.1 Anaerolineaceae bacterium | reverse complement strand
GTGCCCGTCGCCTCGGCCCAGCCCTCCCCTGCGCGCTCAAAGACCCGATCCACAACCTGGCCGGGGCCGCCCAGCGTGCCCAGCGATTGGCCGTTCAAGGTCACCAGGACGACGCCGGCATTGCCCACCCGCAGCTCGATGCGCTCCTCGCCATACCACGAGCGGTAGGTGTCGGTGGGCAGCTCGCCCTGGAACTCGCGCACGCCGTCCACGGTCACCTGGATCCACGAGGTCCCGGTAAAGACCAGCTCCATGAAAATGCCGGTGTAGACGGGCGGCGAAGGGCTGGGCGAGGGAGAAGGCGTCCAGGTCAGGGTCAGCGTCACATCGGGCGAGGCGGTGGCCCTCCTCGTGGCCGTAGCCGTGGCCCGTGTGGGTGTGGCCGGGGCGGACTCGAGGGTGGGTGCCGCCGGCGACTGGTCGGTGGCCAGCACCGCGGCGCTCGTGGCCGTCGGCCGGGGTGCGGTGCGCTCGCCGTACATCCAGCGATAGACGTAGGGAGCCCCCAGCCACCAGCCCAGGAACGCCACGGCCGCCACGCCGAGGACCACCAGGCCGGCGATCCAGCCCCGGCGCCCGCGAAAGCCGGGCATGTGGTGCAGCGGCACGGGGCGAAAGGGCTCGGAGCGAAAGACCGAGTCGTCGATGCGTGGCACCGGTGGCGGTGGCGGAGCGCCGAGCTGGGCATAGCGCCGGGCTGCCTCGTCGGGGTTGAGCCCCAGGTAGCCGGCATAATTGCGCAAAAAACCCCGACCCACGAACGGATCGGGCAAAGAGTCCAGGTCCTCTGTTTCCAGGGCCTCGAGGTACCGCCGGCGGATCCGGGTCTCGACCTCGGCCTGCTCCAGGCTAATGCCCAACTCTTCGCGACGCTGCTGCAACCATTCGCCCAGAGGGCGTGCCATGTCCTGAGTCACGCCCTCCAATATACCCGCAATGGGCGCGATTGTCAAATCCGCCGGAGCAGGGCACCAGGGGTCGCGGCGGAATTGACACACGCAGGCAGAGCCGGTCGTGGATCTGACGTGGTTTGTGGTATACTACCGGCACGTCAAGCGGAAAGGAGGACGGCAATATGCCCGAGATCCAGTTTCTCTACTGGGAGGACTGCCCCTCTCACCCCGAGGCGTGGCAGTTGCTCCACGAGGTCCTGGCCGAGGAAGGGCTCGACTGGCCGGTGGAGCGCATCCTGGTCGAGGGCGACCAGGATGCGCAGCGCTGGCATTTTCCCGGCTCGCCCACCATCCGCGTGGACGGGCAGGACGTGGACCCGGGGGGCGCGGCCCAGATGGGCGTCGCCCTGGCGTGCCGCGTCTACCGCCTGGAGGATGGCCGCTTCTCGCCGGTCCCCTCCCGGGAGATGATCCGGCAGAGGCTGCTGGCCGCGCGCCGGGACGCCGCGCCGGGCGCTACTTCCACTTGATGGTGCAACCCACCGGCTGGCTGTCGCGCAGCGGCGGATCCTTGCCGGCCAGGACGGCATCCAGCGCGTCCCGCAGGTAGTGCACGGTTACCTGCGTCTCGTCGCGGTTGTCGTCGGGGGCGCCGTGATAGCGCAGGCGCATGTCTTTATCGAACAGGAATATCTCGGGCGTGCGCTCCGCACCGTAGGCCGCCGCCACCTCCTGGCTCTCGTCCCAGAGATAGGGGAAGGGCAGATCCCACTCCTCGGCCAGCTTTTTCATGTTGTCAAAGCTGTCGGCCGGATACTTGCTCGCGTCGTTGGCATTGATCCCGGCAAAGGCCACGCCCTGCCCGGCATAGTCCCGGGCCGCGCCCTTGAGCCGCTCCATCCAGCCCAGGACGTAAGGACAATGGTTGCACATGAAAATGACCGCCGTGGCCTTGTTGCCGGCAGCCAGCCCGGTCAGGGAATGCGTCTGTCCGTCCACGCCGGGTAGCTCGAAGTCAATCGCCTCGTCTCCGATCTGTAGGTTCGCCACCTGTACCTCCTCAGCTCTCTTCCAGGTTCAGGCCCTGGACCACCCGGGAAGGCATCTCTCCCCGGTTCTCCTCGTCCACGTAAAACACCACCTGGCGCACGGGCTCCAGGCGGGCTTGCAGCTCGGCCAGGAGCGACTCGCGCACCAGGACAAGGGCGCGCCGGGCCTCGCCTGCCGCCAGGCGGGGCAGGAGGGGGGCCAGGCCGCCGCCCTCCCATAGCTCCAGCTTGCCGATCTCGTCCACCAGGACGAGGTCGGCGCGGGGGATGGCCCCCTCGATCACGCGCAGCGCCCAGCGCAGCGCGTCTCCGTCGAAGGAATAGGGGCCGACCTGGGGCCCGCCCAGGTCCCGGTCGCTGCGGGCCAGGAGGCGCCGCTCGCCGCCGGCCAGGTCAACGCCCCAGATGCCGGCCTTTTGCCCGCAGGCGTCCACCAGCGCCGGGGCCAGCAGGCCGCCGCACGACAAGCCCTGGCGCAAGGCCGCTCCGGCCACCCGCTCGGCCACCGTCGTCTTGCCCACGCCGATGGGTCCGGTCAACAGGCCAACCAGCGGCTCCTTCACGGTTCGGTTCTGGTCACGCTGTGGAGCCACTCCTGCGGCACCAGGCAGGCAAAGCGCAGCACGTCGTCGCCGGCGTTCCGGAACTGGTGCATCTCGCCGCCGGGCACGAAAACGGTGCTGCCCTGGCCCACCGGCGCCTCGCTCTCCTCGCCCCGGACGACACCCTGGCCGGCCAGCACCAGGACCTCGTGCTCCCACCAATGGCTGTGGAAGGGGGTCGCGTGGCCCGGCTGCACCTCAAAGATGCGCATGTTAAAGTAGGGCGCGCCCTGCTCGGGGCCGATGACGACGCGCATCGTCACCCCCGGCGCCGCCGCCTCGGCCTCCACCTCTCGAAAGTCGCGTACCTCGGCCATGATTCCTCCTCTATCGTTCTGTGATCTGTCGTCCTGTGATTGCCGCGCGCCGGCGGATGGCGCATCGGGGACTTCAGGCTTCCAGGCGCCCGCGGCGAACCCTGCCGCGGGCGGTGCCGGCCCGTCGGCGCCGGAACAGCCAGCCCAGCTTGAGCGTGTTCCAGATGATGCGCCGGCCGGACCCGACGTAGCTCGCCCGGCCGCTGAGCAGGTCCACGAACTGGCCGACGATGGCCGGGTTGCGCACCCCCAGGACGTAGGAAATGGCCGGGATCAGGTGAAAGATGCGCGCCACCTCGCCGGCCGTCGCCAGGCTGTGCCCCACGGCGCGCCACACAGCCTGGTCATAGCCCGAAAGGTCGTCGCGGGCGATGGCCTCGGCGGCCAGGCGGCCGCTGATCATGGCGTAGCGAATCCCCTCGCCCAGGAGGGGGTCGACCAGTCCCGCGGCGTCGCCCACGAGCACGCAGCGCCCGGTGGACAGCCGTTCCTGGGGGCCGTCGCCCGTGGTGCGCCAGGCGGCCCGCCCCCACGAGGGCCAGGGCAAGATCTGGTAGGCGGGCAGCGGGTGCCCGTGGAGGCTGGCCCCGTCCAGGGGAATGCCCAGCCGGTCCATCTCTCGCGCCAGAAGCGCCCGCAGGTTGCAGCGGCCCGGCCGGAAGCGGCCGATGCCCACCGACAGGACCTCGGCCTTGGGAAAGGACCAGGCATAGCCGTCGGGCACGACGCCCAGGGCAAAGACGGCGCGGTGCCCATAGCGGCTGCGCAGCTCCGGCCTGCCTGCGAGGGGCACCTCGGCTTCCAGCGTGCCGCCCCACTGCCGCCCCGCCCGCAGGCCCAGGGCGCGGGCCACCCGCGAGGTGGCGCCGTCGGCGCCCACCAGGTAGCGCGCCGACAGCGTCCGCTCTCCCACCCGCACCCGGACCCCGCCGGCGTCCTCCGCCACCTCCTCGACGGCCACCCCCTCCAGCACCTCCGCCCCCGAGCGCGACAGGAGGTAGGCGTCGAACCGGGAGCGCATGACCATGACCACCGGGCCGCCGTCCAGGGGGACGCTCGCCGGGGGCAGCCCGGGGAAGGTGAAATAGGTCTCGTCGGGGACCGCCTCGACCACGCCCTGAAAGTCGATGGCGAAATCGGCCAGGGCGGTGCGAGGGATGGCCCCGCCGCACGCCTTGTAGCGGGGCAGCCGGGCCTTTTCGACGACCAACGTCCTGAGACCGGCGCGCACGAGATGGTAGGCGGCCGCCGCTCCGCCGGCCCCGGCGCCGGCCACGACGACGTCAAAATCTGCTTGGTTCATAGGACTACCGGTTGTCCTGTTGGGCAGGTGCGAGACCTGCCCCCACCCCGAATGATTGAGAAGCTACTGTAACACGCCCTGCACCGTCGATCTGTAGCAGGCGTCACCCGCCGGCCGGGGCCTGCTCGAAGGTCAGTCCCTCGGCCCCGGCGCCCACCACGATGCGCGTCCCGGGCCCGGCCTCGGCGGCCAGGAGCGACTCGGCCAGCGGCTCGCGCAGGTGGCGCTGGATGATGCGCCGCAGCGGCCGCGCCCCCCACTCGGGATGGTCGTTCCGGGCCAGCATCCAATCGTAGGCCTCCTCGCGGACTTCCAGCGCCACGCCCTGAGCCTCCAGGAGCCCGACCTCGGCCTTGAGCATCAGGCCCAGGATCTGGCGCAACTGCCCCGCCGACAGGGGATGGAAGAGAATGATCTCGTCCAGGCGGTTCAGGAACTCGGGGCGGAGGGAGCTCTTGAGGATGGCCATCACCTGCTCCCGCGCCTCGTCGGTGAGGACCGGCTCGTCCAGGAACTCGGAGCCCAGGTTGCTGGTCATGATGATGACCGCCTCGCGAAAGCTGGCCGTGCGCCCCTGGCCGTCGGTCAGGCGGCCCTCCTCCATGACCTGAAGGAGGATGTCCAGCACCCGGGGGTGGGCCTTTTCGACCTCGTCCAGGAGGACGACGGTGTAGGGCTTCTCGCGGACGGCGTCGGTGAGCTGGCCGCCGCTCTCGTAGCCCACGTAGCCGGGCGGGGCGCCGATGAGGCGGTTGACGGTGTGCTCCTGCTGGTACTCGCTCATGTCCAGGGCCACCATGGCCTCTTCCTTGCCAAAGAGAAACTCGGCCAGGGCCCGGGCCAGCTCGGTCTTGCCCACGCCCGTGGGCCCCAGGAAGAGGAACGAGCCGATGGGCCGGCGGGGATCCTTGAGCCCCACGCGGGCCGTCTTGACCGCCCGGCTGACGGCCAGCACTGCCTCCTCCTGGCCGATGATGCGCCGGTGCAGGTGTTCCACCATGCGGGCGTAGCGGCTGCGCTCGTCGGCGCCCAGGCTGGCCACGGGGATGCCGGTCATGAGGCTGGCCGCCAGGGTGACGTCCTCGGCGTCCAGGCGGGCGTCGGCCGCGGCGGGGGGTCCCAGGCCCGCGAGCCCTTCCTGGAGGGGCCTGGCGCCCATCCGCAACAGGGCGCAGGAGCGATGGAGAAGCTGCAGGGCGGAGGCGGGCAGCACGGCGTCGGCCAGGTAGCGTTTGGCCATGTTCGCCGCGGCCGCCAGGGCCTCGTCGGCCACGGCCAGCTCGTAGTCAGCCTCCAGGTGAGGCTTCTGGACGCGCAGGATCTCGACAGCCGTCTCCACGTCGGGCTCGGGCACGCGCAGGACGTGGCTGTGCTCGGCCAGGACCGTATCGCCGGCCAGGCGCGCCTGGTAATCGGCGTCCGTCGTCGTGCCGATGACCACCGCCCGGCCGTCGAGAAAGGCGCGCTGCACGTCGGCCTGGGCCTTGGGAAACTCGGCGTGGAGGACCCCGCCGAAAAAGCGGTGGATGTTGGGCAAGAACAGCGCGCCGCCGGCCGCCTTGCGGCGTCCCGCCTGGACCGCCCGCGAGGCGTCGACGAGGAGCGCCGCCTCGGACACCTCGACCACGGAGGCGAGATCGCGGGGCCCCTGCTCCTCGGCGACGAGCAGCGCCAGGGCCTGCACCAGCGACCGCTTGCCCACGCCCGCCGCGCCGACGAGAATGACGTGGCGGTCGCGGGCCAGGTTGAGGATGTTCAGCAGGTCGCGCAGGAGCCCTTGCCGGTAGTAGACGGGCAGGAGCTGCCCCTCGCGGGCCAGGGCCACCAGGTCGCGGGTGGTACCCCTGGGCGCCAGCGCCGCGTCGGCCAGGATCGAGCTGAGGGCCCGGGGCGTGACCCCGCGCTGCTGGAGCAGCCCGGCCGTGGAGACCCCCGACTGGCTCATGGCGGCCAGGGCGTCCTCGGTGCCGACCCACAGCTCGTCGCGGGCCCGGGCAATGGCCCGCCCCTCGTCCAGGACGACGAGCATCTCGCTGCCCAGGGGAACGCGCGTCCCATCGGCGGCCTCGTAGTCAAAATCGACGCCGGGCACGCGGCGCCCCCGCACCTGGTCCTCCACGGCGCGGGCCAGCTTGGGCATCTCAAAGCCGCGCTCTCCAGCCAGGCGCTCCAGGAGGGCGTGGGCGGCGTAGGTCTTGTTGTCCAGAAAGGCAAGGAGCAGGTGCTCGGGCATCAGGACCTGCTGCCGCAGGCCGCGCATGACGGTCGCCGCCTCGTTCAGCGCCCTGTGCAGCTCTTCGGATGGGATGTCGGGGTTCAGGGTGCCCATCGTTCCTCCTCGATTCAGCGCTGCGCCAGCCGAAAGACAAGATAGAAGCTGGTGTGGATGGTAAAGCTGGGCCGATCGGGGGTGCCGAGGCCCAGGCCCACGATCCGGTCGCTCGGCGCCCCGCCAACGCTGACGGCGTAGGAGCCCAGGCAGTTGTACATCCCAAAGTCCACGCCCCAGTCGGGGGCCGGCCGGTTCTCCACGGCCAGCGCCACGTTGCCGTCGGCCCACTGCACGATGACCGGTTGGCCGACGACCCGGTTGCCCTGGAAATCCAGGACCTCGACAAAGATGCTGTGTTTGCCCCCCGACTGCCTCTCGTCGGCCCAGCGCGCCTCGACGAGGCGCCAGAACCTCTGTCCCTCGGCAATGCCCACCGGCTCGATGCGCACCCCCAGGGCGTCCAGGCGCGGGTCCCAGGTCCGGGGCGGCAGCGTGGGCCGCGGCGCCGGCGGGGCGGTGGGCGCGGCCGTCGGCTGGCGCCGCACGGGGCGGGGCGTCGCCGTGGGCGTTTCTGTGTCGGTGGGCGTGGGCAGGGGCGTGTCCGTGGGCAGCGGCGTGAACGTCGCCGTGGGCGTCCAGGTGGGGGTCGCCGTAGGCGTGGGCGTGGCCGTGGCCGTGTAGGTCGGGCGCATGGTGCCGTGGGGAGAAGGGCTGGCCATGGCCAGGGCCGCGCCCGCCACCCTCCCGTGCTCGAGGGGCGGCGGGCCCATGGCGCCGCTCACCAGCAGCGCGGCCACCAGCGAGACGGCGACGACGGCCAGGCAGGGGATGAGGGCCTGCCAGAAGCGAGGCTGGGCCAGGAGCGACTGTCCCTCGCCGGCCGGCACCCGGGCAGCGGTGACGGCGCCGGCCTCGGGGAGCGGCCTGCGGCGCCGGGCCGCGGCAGCCGTGGCGCTGCGGGGCAGCCCGCCGGCGGCCGGGGCTGCCTGCGCGGGCTTCGGGGGCGCGGGCGCGCTCACGGCGATGAGCGCCGGCGCGGGCGTCGCCGCTTCCAGAACCTGCAGGCCGCGGCGAGCGACCTCGTTGGCCGGGTTGATCTCCAGGACCTTTTTCAGGCAGTGGGACCGGCCCTGGGCCGTGTCCAGCACGCCGCTGAGCCACAGCCAGGCCATCTCCGAGGTGGGATCGCGCCGGGCGGCTTCGGCCAGCAGGCGGCGGGCAGCCGGCCGGTCGCCCGCCCGCGCCGCGGCGATGCCCTGCGCCAGGACGACATCCCGGCCGCTCACGACGCACCGCGTCCCGGCGGGGCCAGGAGCAGCCCCAGGAGGGCGCCGGCGGCCACGACGAGGGCCAGGCCGGCCGCGGGCGCCCAGGCGGCCTCGGGCCAGAACGCCCACGACCCGGGCCTCACCACCTCCAGAACGCAGAGCAGATAGCCGGCCATGCCGCCGACGATGGCCAGGAGCGCGCGCCGCACCACGGCCGGGCGTCCCCATCGCCACCGGCCGGCCAGCCACGAGCCGGCGGTGGCCACCACGCCGGTGATGCCCAGGCCCAGCAGGAGGCCGGGCGCGCCGGGCCCCTCGGCTCCGGGCCACTCCGCGGGCTCGGGCTCGGCGGGTGCGGCGGTCTCGGTGGGCAGCGGGATGGGCTCGGCCGTCGCCGTAGAGGTGGCGGTGGCGGGCGCCGCCGTGGGCTCCGGCTCGCGAGTGTCGGTGGGCGGCGGGGTGACCGTCGGGGGGGCCTGAAGGCGCAGCTCCAGCCTGTCGGAATTGCGCGCGTCGCCGCTCTCGGCGCGCAGCAACACCGTGCCCGACCTCGACAGGTTCAGGTTGACGCCCGCCACACCCCCCGCCGTGGCGGCCGACACCGGCGGCAGGTAGGTGCCGTCCAGGTACTCGGCAAAGAAGGTGACCAGCGTGCCGTCGGGAACGACGTTGCCGTTGCGGTCCACGATGGGCCCGGCCTCCAGGCGGGCCGTGACGGGCGACGCCTGGGCATCGCCGTTGGCCGGCTCCAGCAGGGCCAGGGGCACGACCTGGTCCGCATCGGGCCCGAGCTGCCGCTCCAGGTCGTAGTTGATGCCCGCCACGTCCACGGGCGGCGCGCCCCGGGGCCGCAGCTCGCCAAAGAGGGCCCGCACGGCGGCCTTGACAAAGGGGTCGGTCTTGCTATAGACCCCCAGGTAGAGGCTGAGCTTGCTGATCTGGGTGGTGTCCAGGTAGTAGGGCGCGTTAAAGGCCAGGACCACCAGCCGGGCGCGGTAGGCGCTGCTCCGGGGGTCATCCAGGAAAAGCTGGGCAGCATCCGAGTTTGGCCCCTTCACCGGGTTCAGGTCCTGCTGGGCGAACAGGATCCAGTCGGCCTGCTGCAACAGCCCGCCCACGTCATAGTCGGTGGCCTGGCCCGCCAGGAAGGCCTTGAGCTGGCCAAAGGGCACGCTGGTGATATCGGCGGCGTCCACCTGGCCGGTGCCGTGGGGGCCGTAGATGAGCATGATGGCCTCCTGCACCGCAGTCAGGCTGAGGGGCGAGAAGGGCACGCACCGCTCGGCAAAGCACTCGCGCACCTGGCGGGCATCGGTAAAGATGAGGATCTTTTCGCCGCGCCGGGGCGGAGCGGGCAGGGCGCTGGCGTCGGGATAGAGGAGGGTGACCGCCCGGTCGGCAATGCCCTGGGTGACCTGGTTGCCCAGGCCGCACATCTCCAGGGCCACCTCCGGGTGCACCTGCACCGCCTCCAGGCTGAACTCGGGATAGAGCTTGCGCTTGGCATAGAGGATGCGACGCACGGCGTCGTCCACGCGGGTGGCAAAGGCCGGGTCCTGTTTATACTCCTCGGCGAAAAAGGCCATGGTGTCGCGGACGTTGTGCAGTTGGCCGGCCCACTCGTTGCCCAGGTCGAACTGGGCCAGGAGGAGGACATCGTTGCCGGCCAGGAGCGCCTCCCGGGCGATGCGGCGGTGGGGAAAGCTGGACAGGGTCGGGTCGAAGTAGCGGCGCACAGCCGGCACCCCGAGGCTGTCCGAGATCATGAGCCCCGTCCGGCGCCATTCGGCCAGGCCGTTGAGGGCCAGGATGGCGGCCATGCCCTCGGGGTCAAAGCTCAGGGGCGCGGTGAACTGGCGGATGTCCTCCTGCACGCCCCGGTAGCGGATGTGGGAGGTCATGAGGGCGTCGGTCACCGCCCCCGGGCTGCCATTCTCGCGGGTGACGGCCAGGAAGGGCACCAGCTCGACGCTCACCAACTGTTCCAGCGACTTGTCGACGGTGGACACCTCTTCGTCGGGCAGCCGGTCCGAGCCTCCGTGCCCCGGAAAGTGCTTGGCCACGGTGGACACCCGGCCGCCGCTGCCCGCGTGGACGCCCTCCAGGTAAGCCCGGCCCATCTGGCCCACCCACCAGGGATCGCCGCCAAAGGTGCGGGTACCGATGTCGCCCTGCCCCCCGGCCCGCGGCTCTTCCAGCACATCCACGCCGGGGCCGAGGAGGAGGTTGATGCCCATGGCGGCCAGCTCCCGGCCCACGATCTGACCCACGTCGCGGGCATCGTCCGGGTCCCAGGTGGCGCCGATGGCCATGGCGTTGGGCAGGGTCGTCACCCCGCCGGTGATGCGCGTGTAGGGGTAGCCGTCGCCCTCGTGGTCCACGGCCACAAAGAGCGGCACGCCGGCGCCCTGCTCCATGGCCAGGGCCTGGAGGGCGTTGGACAGCTCGGCCACCTGCCGCGGGGTATCGGGCGCGTTGAAAAAGTTCGAGTTGCTGGCCAGGAGCACCACGCCACCCACCCGCTCCTCCGTCACCAGGCGGGCCACGTCGCTTCCGGGACCGGCATCGTTGCCGACAAAGGCGATCAGGAAGAGCTGGCCCACGCGCTCCTCGGGGCTCATGGCCTCCAGGGTGGCCTCGACGTCGGCAAAGGGATCGGCTCCTTGGGCGTGGAGCGGGCGAGTGTGCAGGGGGAAGGCGGTCAGGAACAGGGCCAATAGCAACAGGACGCGCCCCAGGGGCCCGGCGCGGGGGCGCCGGGGACCCGGCGTGTGACAATGAGAACCGCTGCTCCGGATCCTGCCGTTCATGACAGGCCTATCTTACATCAAAAGCGGAGAAACGACAAACCGCCGCGCCTCCCCTCACGCCGGCCCTGTCCCGCGGGAGAGCGCTGGCGAAGGGGCGAAAACATCTCAAGGCCGGTCGTATAGCCCTTGCCGGGCGTTGCGGCGCACCTGGAGCAGGTCGCGGACCATGCAGAGGGTATCCTTGACGGGCTTGACCTTGCTCTCGCGGCCATAGTACCAGCGCACCGGGATCTCGACGATCTGGTAGCCGAGGCGGCGGGCGATGAACAACACCTCGACGTCAAAGCCCCAGCCCTCGATGGTCTGCAGGGGAAAGACCTGGCGGGCGACCTCGCGCCGGAAGGCCTTGAAGCCGCATTGGGTGTCCTGGATGCCGGGCACGGCCGCCAGCCGTACCAGCAGATTGTAGACGCGGCCCATCAGGTGCCGGTAGTAGGGCTCGTCGATGCGTTCCGCGCCGGGCGCCTCTCGCGAGGCGATGGCCACGTCGTAGCCGTTGAGGGCGGGCGGCAGGAATTTGACGATCTCTTCGATGGGCACCGACAGGTCGGTGTCGCTGAGGACCAGGTACTGGCCGCGGCCCTGGCTGACGCCGGTCTTGATGGCCGCCCCCTTGCCGCCGTGGGGATTGCGGATGAGGCGGATAAAGTCGTGCTGCTGCGCAAACTCCTCGACGATGGCCGCCGTCCTGTCTTCACTGCCGTCGTCGACGACCACGACCTCGATGGGATCGGACTGGCTTTCTACAAAGGCCACGACCCGTTGCAGGCTGGCCGGCATCCGGCGCTCCTCGTTCCACGCCGGTATAATCACTGTTGCGAGCGGCTCGCTCTTGTTTTCCACCTGGTCCATCCCCCATGGCGTGCCAGGACAGCCCTGACGATGATGGGCTGCCGAGCGCGGGTTTCGCGCTGGGAATGATACACCGTGAGGCCCGCTTTGTCAACCGGGCTGATGGTGGGGGAGATCGGGATCGTCGGCCTCGTCGCGGGGCAGCAGGAAGCCGAGGGCCTGGAGTGCCCGGCGCAGGGCGGGCAGGTCCTCCTTGCGGACCAGGGCCGTCACGGGCGAAAGCCGCCTGGTGACGTAGGCGCGGGTCTCGGGCAACACCGACAGCTCTTTCAGGGCGCGCTCGCTGCGTGTCCTCAGGACCACCACTTCCTCCAGCTCCACCTGGCCAAAGCGCCCGGCCCACAGGCGCAGTTGTCCGGCCACGTTGGCCGGCAGGTTGCCGCCCGCCGCCTGGCTAAGAAAGGCCAGGATCTGCTCCACCTGGACGTTGCGGCCCAGGGCCCGGCCCAGGCCGGCCGCCGAAAGGCTGTAGACGCACGGATCCTCGTCCTTCAGGTCGGCAAAGCGCTCCAACTGGAAGCGGGTGTAGAGGTCGCCCGGCCCCGGCACCTCGACGCAGAAATCGGGCCGGACGGTGATGGGCCCCGGCGTCACCTCCACGGCGGGCGGCGCGGGCAGCCCCAGAAAGCGCAGCCCCGCCTCCGCCACGCGGCACTCGCCGCCCGGCGCCACCCGCACCACCCCCAACCAGGAGAGAACGCCGCCCAGCAGGTCGCGGATGAGGCGGCCCTCCACGGCGTCCCACGAGCCAAAGCCCGACAGGTAGTCGCCGCTCCCGGCCTCGCGGACGTACCAACTCCCATAGTCGCCGTCGGGCCGCTGGAAGTCGGGATGGGTCTCTTTGACGGCCGCCACGAACGAGTCCACGGTCCACCACGCATCCGGCGGGCATTGGGCCAGGAGGTCCAGGAACGCCTCCCGGGCGGCCACGGGGTCGTAACTCGCCAGCCAGCCGCCCGCGTCGTCGCAGTGCAGGCCCGGCACGTGGCAAAGGTCCATCCAGGTGGGATCTGAGCGCCAGGCGTTTTGCAGGACGGCCAGTTGCTCCACGGGCGTGGCGGTGAGCCATGCTTTGGCCGCCGCCGCTTCCAGCCGCAGCAAGTGGGCCTGCCGGGCGGCGAGCCCCAGGCGGGCGGCCAGGTGGCGGACGAAATCGAGGCGCCGCTGGCTGCCCCCCACCATGCGCCGCAGGAGGGCGGCCGTGTCGCGCCGGCCCAGGCGCCCGTCGGCGTAGGGCCGCACGTCGTGGCCGTGCAGGTAGACCAGGTAGGCAAAGAGGTCGCGCACCAACGACGGCGCCCCGCGGTCCGGGCCGGCGGGCGGCGGCACAGTCTCCAGGGGGAAGGTGGGCCGGCCCGGGTCGGGCGCGGGCAGCAGGGCCAGGATCTCGTCGGGCAGAAAGACAAACTCCCCCGGCCCGCCCCCCTCGTCGGCAAAGCCGCGGCCGATGAGACCCGCGTACCACAGTTCTTCGGCCGGACCCTCGGGCTTGCGCCACAGGGCCTCGCGCACCAGCCGGCCCGGCCCCACGGGCCGGATCTGGCCGTAGGTGCGGGCGAACTGGGGGACGCGCAGCCGCCCCCCGGCGCGTGCCAGGGCCGCCAGGGCTTCCAGGGCCTCGGGGCTCAGGCGCGCCAGGGCAGCGCGCACCGACAGCGGCTTCGCGAGGGCCGCGGCCAGCCGGTCCACGGCCTCGGCCTGCACGTTGGTGTCGAGGCTCACGCCTCGGCTTTCGGCCAGGGCGCGGAGCATGGCCATGTCGTAATCAACCAGGAAGCGCCGCAAGCTGTGCATGGTGCCTTGCCAAAATCGTCAGATTCGATTATAATACGCCCACTGATACCCCGGGCGATTCGCTTGCGCTTTCGCCCGGATTGTGAGCGACTTCAGGAGAAGTAAATTGGCCAAAATACCCTCGACGTCCGAAATACGCGATACAGCCGGCTTTGCCGGCGGACTGCTCCGCCAGACCCGGCTGGCATGGCGCCTGTTCCGGGATTCGCGCGTGCCGGGATGGGTCAAGGTGATCCCCATCGGCGCCCTGATATACCTTCTGTCGCCCATCGACCTCGTGCCCGGCTTCATTCTGCCCGGCATCGGCCAGGTCGACGACCTGGTGTTGCTGCTCCTGGCCCTGAAGGCCTTTGTCGACGTCAGCCCGCCGGGCATCGTTCACGAGCACCTGCAGCAACTGTTTGGCGAGACCGGCGACCTCGAACCGACCCGACGCCCCTCCTCCGGCGGCACCACCATCGACGCACCCTACCGTATCGTCAATGACGACGGAAAAAAGCAATAGACAAAGGAGTGCTGAATGTCCGAGACACGCTATCGCCTGCCCAACGAAGTTGCCAACCAGTTGCAGATCTCTCCTTCCACACTGCGCCGCTGGTCCAACGAGTTCGCCGACTATTTGTCGGACGCGGCCGGCCGGGCTCAGCCCGACGGCGGCCGGGGCGCTCATCGCCGCTACAGTGACGAGGACCTCGAAACCCTGATGACCATCAAGGGCCTCCTGGCCGAGGGCCAGACCTACATCCAGGTCGGCCGGCGGCTGGACGCCCTGCACCTGCGGCGTGAATCGGCCGAAGGCCACGAGGACGGGGAACAGGACGGCAATCGCAGCACCGCCCTGACACACACCCCCGAATCGCCCGTGGCGCCGGCCGTCACCGTCCTGGCCGACACGCTGCACACCGTCGCCGACGGCCAGCAGCTCTTGCTGGGCAGCCAGCAGGCCAACCGCGAACTGATGGCCGTCCTCCTCCAGGACAACTTTGGCCTGAAAGAAGAGAACGCCAAGCTCCGCGACCGCATGCTCGAGATGGAGCGCGACCTGGCCGAGATGCGCCGCCTCGACAGCGCCCGCCGCGAGACGCTGGAGGTCCGCCTCCAGCACATCGAAGAACATGTGCGCAGCCGGGGAGCCCAGATTCCCACCGGCGAGCGCCAGGGCTGCCTGGCCCAGCTTTTTGGCCCCCTGAGCTAGCTCGCTGCCGCACTTTCGCCGAATAAATCGTACTCCATGGCGCCGGTGATCCTGACCGGCAGCAAGCTGCCCACGGGCAGCTCGCCGGTAAGGATCACCATGCCGTCGATCTCGGGCGCGTCCCGATAGGACCGGCCCACGCTCAGGCCGTCGCCCTGGCCTTCCAGCAGCACGTCCAGGGTGCGGCCCACCTGGGCCTCGTTGATCTGCCTGGAGATCCCCTGCTGCAGGGCCATGAGGCGCTCGTAGCGCTCGACCTTGACCTCCTCGGGCAGGGCTCCGGGCAGTTCCGCCGCGGGCGTTCCCTCCTCGGGCGAAAAGGTAAAGGCCCCCACCCGGTCAAAGCGCACCTCGGCCACGAAATCGAGGAGCGCCTGGAACTCGGCCTCGCTCTCGCCGGGGTAGCCGACGATAAAGGTGGTGCGCAGCGAAAGGTCGGGCATGGCCACGCGCAGCTCCTCCACCAGGCGGCGGGTCCGCTCCACGTCCGCCGGCCGCTTCATGCGCCGCAGCACCTCGGGATGGGCGTGCTGCAAGGGCAGGTCCAGGTAGCGACACACCCGCGGATCGCCGGCCATGACCTCCACCAGGCGCGGGCTGACCCGGCCGGGATAGGCGTACATCAGCCGCAGCCAGTCGAGGCCGGGGGCCGCCGCCAGGATGGACTGCAGCAGGCCGGGCAGGGCGTCCGTCTCGCCCCGGTCGCGGCCGTAGGCCGTCGTGTCCTGGGCGATGAGGATCAGCTCGCGCACGCCTTCGCCGGCCAGATCCGCGGCCTCGGCCACCACCTCTCCGGCCGGGCGGCTGGCAGCCGGTCCCTTGATGCGCGGGATGGTGCAAAAGGCGCAGGGCGCGCTGCAGCCGTCGGCGATCCTCAGGTAGGCCGTGGCCCCCTGGCGGGCCGCCTGCCGGCCATCCCCTGCCGCGGGCAGGCCGTCGCCCAGGAGGGCCATCCGCTCCTGCCGGCGCCGGCCCCTGGCCTGGCCCCGGCGCAGATCGTGCACCAGGCTGCCGATCTCGTGCCAGCGCCGCGTGCCGAGGACGGCGTCGATGCCCGGCACCTCGTCCATCAGCTCCTCGCCCCAGAGCTGCGACAGGCAGCCGGCGGCGATGAGCACCTGGCCGGGCCGCTTCTTGCGGGCCAGTTGGCGCAGCTCGCCCAGCGACTCGGCGCGGGCGTCCTCCACGAAACCGCACGTATTGACGATGAGCACCTGGGCCTGGCGGAGGTCTTCCACCGGCCGATGCCCCTGGTGCACCAGCAGCCGGGTCATGCCGTGGGCATCGACCAGGTTCTTGGGGCAGCCCAGGGACTCCAGGTAAAACTTCATGCTTTCCCTCTGCTCTAGCCGGGCGCCCCTGCGGGGGCGCCGGGGCTCCAGTGTACCACCGAGTGAAGACCTTGTCAAAGGGATCGAGACTCTAAAGGACGCTACACGCTGCCCCCCAGCGCCTGCAGCAGCGGCCCTGCCAGGGCAAAAGCCTGGTGCTTGTACTGCTCCGCCTGGGCCGGGTTGTTGCGGCGCCAGATGCGGATGGGGATGTACTTTTGCAGCTCGTAGAGCAGGTAAAAGCGGGCCCGGATCTGGGCCGAGAACGAGGTGTCCCGCTCCTGGCCGTACCCATCCCAGAAGGCCGGCTCGGAGATGCCGCAGTAGTCGAGGACGGCGAACTCGATCTCGGGATCGCCCCACAGGGCGCGGTCCAGGTCGACCAGGCCGGTCAGCCGGCCGCCCTCGTCCACGAGAATGTTCTGGCTCCAGACGTCCATGTGCAGCAGCGAGGCGGGCACCGCCCGATCAAAGTGTGGCCGGTAGGCGGCCAGCAGCCGGCGGTAGACGTCGGCCTCCTCGGGCCGGTAGCCGCCGCAGGCCACCACGTCGTCCAGGAGCCGGTTCCACATCTCGTCAAACGCCTGGACCCACGTGGGTTGGGGCGTCATGGGCCGGTGGGCGCCCAGGTAGCCGTAGCGATCCGTGACCAGGGCGTGCATCTGGGCCAGGCAGGCGCCCACCTGCTCCAGCACGCCGTCCGCCTGGCGGGCGCTGAGCCGGCTCTCGGCCAGGGAACGCCCGGGCAGCCGCTCCATGATCAAATAGTCCCGATCGAGCAGCGCGCGCCCCTCGTCGTAGGCCAGGATCTCGGCCACGGGCACCGTCGTCTCCGAGCGGAGCAGGGCGTGGATCTGCGGCTCCTGGGCCATCATGCGCCGCTCGTAAAAGAGAAAACCGGCGTCGTCGGGCGGGCTGATGCGCAGGACCAGCTCCTGGCCCGCGCCCCGCACATAGTACGAGGTGTTGTGCTTGCCCGTAGGGATGGGGTCAAAGGCCAGGCGGTCCGCGTCCACCGCCAGGTGGGCGGCCACCAGCCGGGCCAGAAGCTCGTCGGAAAACGTTTCGGCCATCGCGCGTGTCCTTTCGGGCCGATTATAACACGAACGGGCGCATTTGCCCACCCGGACGGCGACCGGGCAGGGGGGCGAGCCCTGCCCCTACCTGGGAGCGCCGAGCGCCCGCTCGGCAAGTGGCGGGTAGAGAGAAAAGCCGAGCCGGCGCCCGGCGAACCCAGGCAACAGGCAACAGCCCCACTTAAAACCTGCCACCCCTGGTCAAAAGCCACAGCTTGTGATATACTCCCCCCGCTAAACCCACGGCCGGCCCCCCGGGACGAGCGGGGACCGCCGCACGAGAGGAGCGCATGAGAATACTGGCCGTAGACGTAGGGACCGGCACCCAGGACGTCCTGCTCTTTGACACGACCCAGGAGCCGGAAAACGCCCTGAAGATGGTCATGCCCTCGCCCACCAGGCTCCTGGCGGGGCGCATCCGGGAGGCGACGAGAGCGGGAGAGGACCTGCTGCTCACCGGAGTGACCATGGGCGGCGGGCCGTGTGCCTGGGCCGCGGAAGAGCACATCAAGGCGGGCCATCGCGCCTTTGCCACGCCCGACGCCGCCCGCACCTTTAACGACGACCTGGACGAGGTGGTGGCCATGGGCGTCGAGGTGGTGGGCGAGGAGGAGGCCGCCCGCCTGGTCGGCGTGCGACGCCTGGAGATGCTCGACCTGGATTACAGGGCGCTGGCCGCCGCCTTTCGCGCTTTTGACGTCGACCTGGACGACGTGGAGGTCCTGGCGCTGGCCGTCTTTGACCACGGCGCCGCCCCGCCGGGCATTAGCGACCGCCTCTTCCGCTTCGGCTACCTTGCCGACCGCATCGGCGAGGGCCGGGGGCTGGCCGGCTTTGCCTTTCCCGCAGACGAGGTCCCCACGAGCATGACCCGCCTCCAGGCCCTGGCGTCCACCGCCCCGGCCGGGCGCCAGGTGATGGTCATGGACACCGCCCCGGCCGCCGTCCTGGGCGCCCTGGAGGACCGCCGCGTCCGCGACCGCGGCGAGGCGGTGGTCGTCAACGTGGGCAACATGCACACCCTGGCCTTCCACCTGCGCGACGGCCAGATCGCCGGGCTGCTGGAGCACCACACCGGCCTGCTAAACCGGGAAAAGCTGGAGGGCCTGCTGGCCGAGCTGGCCGGGGGCACCATCTCCCACGACGCCGTCTTTGCCGGGCACGGCCACGGCGCCCTGATCCTCGATCCGGGCCCGGCTTCCCTGGAGTTCGTGGCCGTCACCGGCCCGCGCCGCGGGCTGTTGGCCGGCTCGCCGCGCCTGCGGCCCTACCTGGCCGTGCCCCACGGCGACATGATGATGGCCGGCTGCTGGGGGGTGGTGCGCGCCTGCGCCCGGACCCTGCCCTGGACCCGGGAGGCCATCGAGGAGGCGCTGGACGGCAGCCAGGTATAGCAGGTTGTGGGAGAGGAGAACGATTCTCGCTCGTAGTAACGACTTCAGTCGTTTTTGGACGGCTAAAGCCGTTACTACGAACC
>JAAYZQ010000457.1 GCA_012514775.1 Anaerolineaceae bacterium | reverse complement strand
TGGGGCGGCATGGGGCCCAGGGGGCTCACGCCCAGCCGGGCCTCGCCGGGAAAGAACATCTTGGGGATGCTTGGGCCGGTGATATCGGCGTCCAGAATACCCACCCGGTGCCCTTCCCGGCGCAAGGCCATGGCCAACAGGCCGCTGACCAGCGACTTGCCCACGCCACCCTTGCCACTCATGACGGCGATGACGTGCTTGATCTCGTTCAGGTGTTCGGCTGAACCTTTCTCGGGCTCGCCGATGCCCATGCGACGTTTTTCCTCGTCCGTCATTTCGGTCAGCTCGACCGTTACCTCTTCGGCTCCCAAAGCGCCGACCGCTGCTTTCACATCGCCTACGATTTGGTCCTCGGAGGGACGGCCCCGTGCGGTCAGAGCCAGGGTGATGCCAACCTGGCCATTCCGTGTCTTTACCTCGCGGACCATGCCCAAGTCTATCAGGCTCCTATGTAGCTCGGGGTCCATGACCCCTTCCAACGCCTTGCGAACTTTTTTTTCTGTAACCAACGTTTGTGCCTCCTCTGGCAGGATTTTAAGGCCTTTCTCCCTCGCCACTCGCCGGGCTCGCTGCTGCCCACTTTCGCACGGACCGCGTGCAGCACGTCACCTGACCTTGGTCTGGTCTGCTCCCATGCGCGAGTCGTGGGTGTCCAGAAAAGTGTACGATGTCCGGCCAGGTAGAGAGACTGCTGTCCTCCGTTTGGCGCTACGAGCCGCGTGCCGGACCGGGAATTGTTCGGTCTCATCTAGAGACAGCCAGACCCTTATCTTCCTGGAAACGACAGGCTCACGCGGGCAGGCTTCCTGTTTCTGCCTCCCCTGCCGGCGATGGCGTCCATCAAGACCCGCTCTTCTGTTCGGCCTTCATCTATATGCAATGTGCATATAGCATAGCACATCTTACTTCTGTTGTCAAGTATTCTGGACAGAATGGCAATTATCTATTGACAGCTAGCATCTAGCGTGTTATACTGCAATTAACAAGGGGGCAAGCACATAGATGTAGAGTGCCGATACTGGGTGGGGATCCGGATCGAGATCCCCATCAGCGACGGCTTTCGAGAGGGTAGTACGGCCGGGTGAGGGCGTGTGCCCCGGACAGGAGCTTGTGCCAGGAGCAAGTCGACGATGGACCAGAGCTTCTCCGTTCATCGATCGCATCTCCAGGCCAACTTTGGGCATTCTCCTGGCCCTGTCGGCAGGGGCATTGGTTTACGTCGGTGCTTCTCACCTGCTGCCTGAGGTGGAGAAAGAAAACCGGCGCTTTAGTGTGATTTCACTGGCCGTTGGCGTGTTGGTGGCCCTGGCGACTGTAGCGGCCAAGGGGTGAGTTGCTTTCGGCAACGGGTTGGCCGCGCTACAACAGGATTACGAAGGCTAGCGCGGCCCAAGACAAAGGGAAAGCAGAGGTTGGAAAGGTGACCGAGATGATCCAATCCAGTTTTGCAGATCGCTGCATCATATCCTGCGGTATGCTCCATCCAGAGCTAACCCACCTGGTACAGGCCGGCTTTCTGAACCCACGCCGGCTTCTGTTCACACCACCGGGCCTGCACGCTCTGCCCGAGAAGCTGGAAGAGCACCTGCTCGAAAGGCTGGCCCAAGCCCGCGAACTGTGCGCCGATCACGAGATCATTGTCGTGTATGGCAAAAAGTGCCACGTCAGCACTGACGAACCGCTCAAGCGGGTGGATACGATACTGGCGGAGGCAGGCCGGGGAATCGTCAGGGTTCAGGGCGAATATGGCTATGATATGCTTGCTGGCCTCGAAGAACGGCAGGAGATCAGCGGGGGGAGACAGGACAAGATCCTGTGGTTCACGCCCGCCTGGCTCAAGAGCTGGAAGACCATCTTTCAGAAGTATTTCGCGTGGGATGAGGCGGATGCCAATGCCAACTTTCCCGGCTTCTACGACAAGATCATTGTCCTGGACAGCCTCGGCATTGCCGACGAGTACATGGAACAGCACCCTGAGGATATTCTTGACCTGTTCGATTGGACGGGCCTGGAGGTCGAGTTCTGCCCAATTGCCCTGGACCGCTTCAGGCACTTGCTTACAGAGGCTCTCTCTCCTGTCGGAGCCGGCATGGCAGTACGCAGTTCCTGATGGTGGCCCCCGTTCCAGGTCTTGTCGGCACCGGGCAGGCGACGGGGAGTGATAGATCGGGACAGGGGTTGGGAGGACAGAGACAATGCGGTTAACCTGTGTAGTTGACAATGCTGTGGAGCGCAGTTCAGCATTGTGGGGCGAGCACGGCCTGGCCTTTTTGATAGAAGCGAATGGCAGGCGATTGCTGTTCGACACGGGCCAGAGTGGGACGTGCCTGCTGCATAACCTGGATCTGCTGGGTAAAAAGCCGGGAACGATCGATGCCCTGGCCATGAGTCACGCCCACTACGATCACAGCGGTGGCTTGCTGGCCCTGATGGAGCACCTGCAACGCGGCATCTCGCTTTATGCCAATCCGGACTTGTTCCGCGAGCGGTTCTCGCAGAAGCAGGGAAAGCTGCGCAGCACCGGCCTTTCTCTGAGCCGGGAGGCCTTGGCGGAACGACTGGCGTTGAGGCTGCATGCCTGGCCCCAGGAGATCCTGCCTGGTGTGTGGACGACGGGAGAGATATCGGAACGACCTGAGGCAGAGGGCAAGAGCGATTACCTCCTGATGCGCGAGGGGGAGGAACTCGTCGCCGATGCTTATCGTGATGACATGGCGCTCGTACTCGAGAGGGACGACAGACTCATGCTGCTCTGCGGTTGCTGTCACGCCGGATTGCTCAATACGCTAGCCCACGTCAACCGCATCTTTGAGATGCCCATCGCGGTCATCGCTGGTGGGCTGCACCTCACCGGTATTACGGGCGACGCCCTGCGGCGCACTGGCGAGTTGCTGGCGGCCATGCCGGCACTGGAGCGGGTATACCCGAACCACTGTACCGGCGAAGCGGCCTTTGTCACGCTGACCCAGATCTTGGGGTCTTCTGTCGTGTATCCCTGTCCGGCAGGGACCGTATTGGAGTTCTGAAATTGGCGGGGCTTGCCAACCGAGTCATCGTCGGTTGGTTGGGGGACTGGAAAACAGCGTTGTTCGCCGAGAAATTGGTCAAGAACGCGCTCAACTCTGTCGGGGATGATCGGGTTCTGAAGCATTCCTATCGAGTTCTTGGAGGCAGGCCGGCGATTGCCCTCAATGCAGTAAACGACCTTGTCCCCGAGGATCTCCAACGGCGGCTACGTGAGGGGAGCACCCCGAATGAGGACTGACCAACAAATAAGGAGGCTGTGAGCATGATCGCATTCGGACCGGTTCCTTCCAGGCGCTTGGGACAAAGCCTGGGCATCAACAATATTCCGCCCAAAATCTGCACCTATTCGTGTGTCTATTGCCAGCTGGGCCGAACTCTGCGGATGCACGTGGACCGTCGGCCATTCTATGAGCCAGAGGAAGTCGTGAGTTCGGTGCGTGAGAAGGTCGCGAGGGCGAGAGAGGCTGGTGAACCCATCGACTACCTGACCTTCGTTCCCGATGGGGAGCCAACCTTGGACGTCAACCTTGGGCGAGAGATCGAGCTTCTGAGACCGCTGGGTTTGCCCATCGCCGTCATCAGCAACGCCTCACTCATCTCGCGGGAGGACGTC
>JAAYZQ010000057.1 GCA_012514775.1 Anaerolineaceae bacterium | reverse complement strand
CTTGCGGTGTGTTCTCCCGGGGCGTGTCGGGGCCAAAGACGGCGATGGAGCTGGGACAGAACACGCGCGCCATTTTGCGCTCGCGGGCCACCTCCAGGATGTTGTAGAGGCCGTTCATGTTGACATCCCAGGCCAGGTGCGGCTTGGCTTCGCCCACGGCAGAGAGGATGGCAGCCATGTGATAGATAGTGTCGATGTCGTACCTGTTCACGACCTCTTCGATGCTCTCGCGACGCGCGACGTCGATGTACTCGAAGGGGCCTTCACACAACACGGCGCCGGGCCGGGTCCGGTGCCCGGCGGCCACGACGTTGCCCACGCCATAGCGGCGGCGCAGCTCCACGGTCAACTCGGATCCGATCTGGCCAACGGCGCCTGTGACGAGGATACGCTTCATATCTCCTCTCTCTGCCATAGAAAGGCTTTCCCTCCTCCTGATGATGGACAGGAACACGGCGCCGGCGCTGCGCGATGGCGACAGCGTCCGGCCGTCTCCGAGTTCGTCGCGGAACCGAGTATAACATAGCGGGTCTGTTTCGTCAAAAGTATTTTGGCGTTTTGAGGCTGTGGCCTGATCCGGGCCTCCGCAGAGGCCCGGATCGGCAGCTCAACCCATGGCGGGCACGTAGAGCTCGCGGACGTACTGCTTGACCATGCGGCGCATGGAAAAGTCGGCCAGGCTGGTGCGCATGGCCTCTTTCATGACCTCAACCCACCCGTGGGGCACACCCCTGGCATCGCGGTCGTAGTAGAGCGGCACGACCTGGCTCTCCAGGATGCGATAGAGGGCCTGGCTGTCGGCCTCGTCCTGGGCATCCCAGTCGGCGTACTGGACGTCGCCAAAGGCCCAGCCGTTGGCCGGCCGGCCGTCCTGCGGCGGGTGGTACGACTCGGGCCACCAGCCGTCGAGGACGCTGAGGTTGGGCACCCCATTCATGGCCGCCTTCATACCGCTGGTGCCGCTGGCCTCGTTGGGGCGCCGGGGGTTGTTCAGCCAGACGTCGACGCCCTGGACGAGAAAGTGGGCAACGTGCAGGTCATAATCCTCGATAAAGGCCACCCGGCCGCCCATCTGCGGATCCTGGGCAAACTTGTACACATCCTGGATAAACTCCTTGCCCCCGGCGTCGGCGGGGTGCGCCTTGCCGGCAAAGATGATCTGGACCGGCTGGCGTTCGGCGTGGAGGATGGCTTGCAGGCGGCGCAGGTCGCGAAAGATCAGCGTGGCCCGCTTGTAGGTGGCGAACCGCCGGGCAAAGCCGATGGTCAGGACGTCGGGCTCCAGGAGAGCCCCCGAGGAGAGAACCTGGCTGGCATCCATGGACCCGGCACGCCAGCTCGCGCGAATGCGCTGGTCGGCAAAGGCCAGGAGCTTGGCCTTGAGCTCCCGGTGCGTTTCCCACAGCACCTCGTTGGGTATCTCCCCCAGGCGATCCCACAGTTCGGGCTCGTCGTGGCGCTCTTCCCAGTCCTCGGCCACGTGCTCGGCCAGCACATCCTTGATGCGGGTGGACACCCAGCTCGGCACGTGGGCGCCATTGGTGATGGCGCTGATGGGCACCTCTTCGGCGGGGCGGTCGGGCCAGACGGGCTGCCACATGCGGCGCGACACCTCGCCGTGGAGCTGGCTCACCCCGTTGCGCCAGTTGGAAAGGCGCAGGGCGAGGACCGTCATGTTAAAGCGGTCCTGGTACTCACCCAGCCTCATGAACTCCTCGCGGCTGATGCCAAGCTCTTGCCAGAAGCGCCCGAAATACTCGTCCATGAGATGGAAAGGAAACGCGTCGTGCCCGGCGGGGACCGGGGTGTGGGTGGTAAAGACCGTGCTCTGGCGCACCTTCTCCACGGCCTCGTGGAATGGATGGCCGGCCTGGGCCAGCTCCCGCAGCCGCTCGAGGACGAGAAAGGCTGAATGGCCCTCGTTCATATGCCAGGCGGCGGGGTCGATGTTCAGGGCCCGGAGCACGCGGACGCCTCCCAGTCCGAGGACCATCTCCTGGCGGACGCGCGTCTCCTGGTCGCCACCGTAGAGGCGGGCCGAAAGGTCGCGATCCCAGGGCGAGTTCTGGGGCACGTTGCTGTCCATGAGATAGAGGCTCACGCGCCCGGCCTGCACCTGCCACACCTGGAGGTGGAGGAGCGCGCCCCGCACGGTGACGGATACCAGGAGGCGGTTGCCCTGCCCGTCGAGGACGGGGCGGAGGGGCACCTTGTCCATGTCCAGGGTGTCATAGACGGCTGCCTGCCAGCCATCGGGCGGGATCTGCTGGCGGAAGTAGCCCTGGGGATAGATAAAGCCCACACCCACCAGGGGCAGGCCCAGGTCACTCGCCTCCTTGCAGTGGTCGCCCGAGAGCACACCGAGACCCCCAGAATAGATAGGCAGCGAGCCATGGATTCCGAACTCCGCGGAGAAATAGGCCACCGGGCGCCGGAGCTCGGAATAGTTCTGGGAGAACCAGAGGTGGCCGTCGGCCATGTCCCGGTCGTAGGCCTGCACGACCGAGTCGTAAAGTGCCAGGAACTCCTCGTTCTGGATCAGGCGCTGCAACCGCTCGGGATTCACCAACTGGAGCATCGACCAGGGATTGTGGCGCGTGCTCCTCCAGAGGGGATAGCTGACCGCCTTGAAAAGCTGGCGGGCGGGCATGTGCCAGCTCCACCACAGGTTGCCGGCCAGGTCCGGAAGGCGCCCGATGCGCTCGGGGATGGGTACGAGCTTGAGCATGTTACCTCCTGTAGGAAAACGGACTTGTCGGGGCAAAACAAAATACCGCCTGGGAATTGGTTTCCCAGGCGGCATTGCCTTGGTCGAGTGGCGCTATCTCTTTTGCGCGCATTGGACGCAGCGCCTGGTATCGGGCACGATCTCCAGGCGCGCGGGATCAATCGGCTTGCCGCATTTTTCACAAATGCCGTAATCGCCCTCTTCGGCCTTGCGCAAGGCCGCTTCGAGGGAGCGAGCCTGGTGTTCCGCCCGCTGCTTTAAGGCCAGGCACATCTCCCACTCGTAGATGCTCGGGTCGCCCTTACCCAGGCCGTAATCGCCCTTGCCCTCGAGGCGCTCCTCGAGGCGCGCGAGTTCGGCCAGCGTTTCAGCCAACCGTTCTTCCAGGCGCTGTCTCAATTCAGTTTGAGTGGCAGTCATGCTCGGTTCTTCACTTCCCTGCCGGCTGGCTGGCCGGCAGACATCAAACCAGCCGTTAATAGCACGCTCTCGCGGTGCGAGGGCACCTCTATGGCTCCCAGGTGCCTTCCAGAAATCCTGGCAATCTCGTGTGAGGGGTCTAGGTCTACACCACGGCAAACTCGGGTTCCTCGTCCGTCTCCTCGAGGTCGTCCGGCTCCGTCTCCGCCTCTACTACCTCGGCCTCAACCTCCGGCGCCTCTACCTCTGCTTCGGCCTCCGGCACTTCTACCTCGGCCTCCGGGACTTCTACCTCAGCCTCGACCTCCGGCGCATCTACCTCTGCTTCGGCCGCCAGGACCTCTGCCTCGGCCTCGACCTCCGGCGCCTCTACCTCTGCTTCGGCCTCCGGAACCTCTACCTCGGCCTCGACCTCCGGCGCCTCCACCTCTGCTTCGGCCTCCGGGACCTCTACCTCGGCCTGGTCATCGGAGACGGCAACCGGTGTAATCTCTTCTTCCCCTGCCGGGGCGGCAGACACCGCCATCTCTTCTTCCTGGCCCTCGACCTCGGACGGCTCTTCGGGCTCTGCCGCCTGGGCCTCTTCTTCCCGGGGAGGCGCCAGGCGAGCTGCCCACTCGGCCCACTCGGCCTCGAGGACGCGCTTGAGGGACAATCCAAGGCGCTTGCGGCGCGCATCGATGCGGATGATGCGCAGCAGCAGTAGATCGCCCTTTTTCACCACCTCTTTCGGGTGCGAGATGGGAGCGTCGGCCAGCTCCGAGACGTGGATGAGGCCCTCGATGCCCTCGTCGATCTCGGCAAAGGCACCAAAGTCGACGACGTTGGTGACCACACCCTCGACCAACTGGCCCAGCTCGTACTTGTCTTCCACCAGGGCCCAGGGCTCGGGCTCCAGGCGTTTCAGGCTCAGGGCGATGCGGTTCCGTTCCTCGTCCAGGCGCAGGACGAAAACCTCGACCTCCTGGCCGACCTTGACCACCTCCTTGGGATGGCGCACGCGGCGCCAGCTCAACTCCGAGAGGTGAACCAGGCCATCGGCCCCGCCCAGGTCGACAAAGGCGCCAAAGCTGGCCAAGCTGCTGACCATGCCCTTGCGCACCTCGCCCTCGCGCAACTCTTCCAGAAGGCGCTCGCGTTGTCGCTGGCGCCATTGCTTCTGCGCTGCCTGGGCCGAAAGGATCAGGCGCCTCTTGCGGCGGTTAATCTCGATGACCTTGACGTGCAGCTTCTCACCCACGAGTTTCGAGAGGCGGGCAAGGCGATCCTCCTGGCTCATGCCCATGGGAAAGCCCGGTATCTGGGAGGCGGGAATAAAACCCCGCACCTCACCGATGGGCACGACGAGTCCGCCCTTGTTATAGCCCTCAACCTCGGCTTCCCAGACCTCGCCGCTTTCGGCCAGCTCTTGGGCCCGCTTCCAGGCAGCCGACTGCCGGGCCAGGTAGAGCGAGACCAGAAGGTTGCCCTCTTGGTCCTCGGGACGGAGGACATAGACGGGCACCGAATCGCCTACCTTTAACTGCTGGATAGCCTCTGGATCCATGCGCTGGAGGTCAGCGTAGGGGACGATGCCGTCGCGCTTGGCGCCGACGTCCACAATAATCTCCTGGTCACGGATGGCGAGGATCGTGCCATCGCGCACCTCCCCTCGGCGAGGGCGCTGATAATCCCAGTCTTCCATGGCCAGGTCGGCCATCTCGCCTCCACCCTGGCCCTCCTCGTCGACGGTGCCCGCCTGGTATACGACGGACGCCGTCTCGCCGCCATCCTCGCTCTCCTCGTCGACGGTGCTCGCCTGGTATACGACGGGCGCCGTCTCGCCGCCGTCCTCGCTCTCCGCGTCGACGGTGCCCGCCTGGTCTACGACGGACGCCATCTCGCCTCCACCCTCGCTCTCCTCGTCGACGGTGCTCGCCTGGTCTACGACGGGCGCCGCCTCGCCGCCGCCCTCGGTTTCGGCCTTGGCCGTCTCTTCACCGCCTTGGTCCACGGCCTGGACCTCGGGTTCCTCAACGTTCGTTACCGGGGCCGTTTCCTCAGCAGGGACCTGTTCGCCTGCCACTGTGTATTCTGCATCCATTGACGCACCACTCCTCCATAAGCTGTTCCGCGCTGCATTCCGGAAATCAAAAAAGCCCGCCGCCTGCCTGTTCCCTTCCAGGAAGGAGTCGAGCTCCCCTTCTTTGGGCCACCGCGCCCCGGCCCGCGCACATGCGCCAGGGCCAGAGACGTGTACCAGATTGGGTTCCCGCCACCAGGCGCATCGCTGCGCAGCCAACGAGCGGCCGGTTCGAAGTGCCGGCAAGCAAATCGAGCCCTGACCTCCTGGCTCGTCGCTGGCCATGGGCCGGCGAACGCGGTTGAGGCCGGGCAGCGAGGTGTCAATGATCGGGAATCCGATCTCCTGGAACACAGAGCAACGGTATTATACACTATATAGCAGCGTCTGTCAAACAAGCCATCGTCATCGTGGGAGCGCCGGCTACACGCCCCGGCGGGATTCAAGAATGGCTTGCCGCCCCGGACACAATGTGCTACAATGGGGCCCAGAAGCGGGGAGGCGGCCAAAAGCGTGCGTTTCGACATTCTCACCCTGTTCCCGGGGATGTTTTCCGGGCCGTTCGAGGAGAGCATCCTCAAGCGCGCCCGGGAAGCGGGATTGGTGCACATCGCCATCCACAACATCCGCGACTATGCCGCCGGGCGCCACCGCGTGACGGACGACACACCCTACGGCGGCGGCGGGGGCATGATCATGAAGCCGGAGCCCATCTTTGCCGCGGCCGAGGCCGTCCTGGGTGAGGACCTGGGCCGCGTGCCCGTGTTGCTCCTCACGCCCCAGGGAGAGCTCTTCGATCAGCGGCTGGCCCGCGCGCTCTCGCGAGAGCGCCGCCTGCTCCTCATCTGCGGCCGGTATGAGGGGGTGGACGAGCGGGTGCACCGCGGCCTGGCCACCCACCAGGTGTCCATCGGCGATTACGTGCTGTCGGGCGGCGAGCTGCCGGCCATGGTCGTCGTGGAGGCCGTCGCCCGCCTCATCCCTGGCGTCCTGGGCGACCCGGGCGCCACCTTCGAAGACTCGCACGCCGAGGGCCTGCTGGAATACCCGCACTACACGCGCCCCCCCGTCTTTCGCGATGAGGCGGTTCCCCAGGTGCTCCTTTCGGGCAACCACGCCGAGATCACCCGCTGGCGCCGGCGGCAAGCCCTGCGCCGTACCCTCACCCGGCGGCCCGACCTGTTGCGGAGGGCGCGCCTGTCGGATGACGACCTGCGGTTGCTGCGCGAGATCGAGAGCGAGATAAACGCCGAAAACCAGGACGAGGAGAGGGAGGAGCCCGCCAATCCCGACCCCTAGAGATTGCCAACCACGGCAAACCGTGCTATAATTTCCCCGCCAGTACGCTTGGAGTCACAACTCCAAGAGCAGGCTGCCGGGCCGTGGCGGGCCAGGGCCGCTTCCCAAAGGAGAACTTTCAGAGGTACTGGCCCCAGTGATAAGCGGAGAGGGCATGAGACCCACAGAGATTCAACCGCTCGACGACACCTCGGGCCCACGAAGGCCGGTCTCTGACCGTCTGACGCAAGTCCTTGTCTGGGTAGCCTTTTTCTTGATAGCAGCCGTGGCCGCCCTGGTCACGGATCTGTGGCTGAGGCCCGCCACCGATGGGCCGGTAGCCGAGGCCGTCGCGCCCGCGGCAACCGCCACGGCGACGTCGCTTCCCGAGCCAAGCCCCACGCTGGTCCCGCCGACGGCCACCGCGCCGCTGTCGCCCACGGCGATGGTGACACCCACACTCATCCCCGTGTCGCCTACGCCTGTGACACCGCCCCCCTGCGTGCCCCCCGCCGACTGGGGCATCCACGTCGTGCAGGCGGGCAACACTCTGTTCTCCCTGGCCAGGCGCTACGGCACCGACATAGAGACCTTGATGCTGGTCAACTGCCTGAACACCCACACCATCTTTATCGGACAGCAACTATACGTGCCTGGCGTCGGAGCCACCGCCACGCCGCCGGCAACCGCCATCGCCCAGGGTCCCCTGCCCACGCCGGCAGTGCCGGCCGAGCGCAGAACGCCCGTGCCCAACCCGGCCGGGCCGGTGCTGCCCACGCTGCCGCCCACCGCGCAGCCCACGCCCACACCCCGGCCCGCCCTGGTCATCCAGATCCCCGAGGACTATGTCAACATCGTGCTCCTGGGCTCTGACAAGCGGCCTGGCAGCGGCGCCTGGCGCACCGACAGCATGATCGTCGTCTCGGTCGATCCCCAGGCCAACCTGGTACGCCTCCTGTCCATCCCGCGCGACCTATGGGTCTTTATCCCGGGCCACGGCAACAACCGGGTCAACACCGCCGACCTGTGGGGCGAGCTGGACCGCCAGGGCAGCGGGCCGGAGCGGGTCAAGCAGACCATCCATCACAACCTGGGCATTCCCATACACTACTATGTGCGCATCGATTTCGCGGGGTTCATAAGCATCATCGACGCCGTGGGAGGCATCGACGTGGACGTCGAGTGCCCGCTGCCCGACATCAGCCTCACGGCGGGCATGCACCACATGAACGGGCAGGATGCGCTGCGCTACGCGCGCTCGCGCAAGAGCACCAACGACTTTGACCGGGCCCGCCGCCAGCGCAAGGTGCTCATGGCCCTCTGGGACCAGGCGCTGACCCTGGACATTATCCCGCGTATTCCCGACCTGTGGCGGGCCATGTCCAACACGTTCCAGACCGATATGACCCTGGACCAGGTGATCAACATGGCCTATCTGGGCGTGCAGCTCAAGCCCCAACGCATCCTGAGCCGGGCTATTGGCCCGGCCCAGGTTCAGAGTTGGGTGACGCCCCAGGGGGCGGCGGTGTTGCTGCCGCGCCAGGAAGAGCTCAGGGCCATGCTGCAGAACTTTTACGCCCCGCTGGATACCACCCACCTGGACGACTCGAGCAAGGTGCGGGTACGCGTGCTCAACGGCTCGCCGCGCAAACAGGCACAAGACCTGGCGGCATCGGCCCTGGCCTGGGAAGGCTACAAGGTGGTGGGCCGGGGCGCGGCGGACCGCCCGGACTATGCCCAAACCGTGGTGCAGGCCTACAACGGCAGCCTGGCCGCGGCGGCCGAGATCGCCCGCGCCCTGGGGGTGCCGACCACGGCCGTGCAGGACATGGCCGGCGCTACCCAGCCCGACCCTGCGAATCCGGTGGACGTGGTGGTCGTGCTGGGCGCGAATTACAACCCGTGCCGCTAAATAAAAACGCCCGTTCAGAGCTTCGTTCGGTCATCTGAACGGGCGCGAGAGACCGGCTGGGGCCTACCGGCACCAGTGACGGTCCTCACTTTCAACAACTCGCGTACCGGGCAAAAGGTTCAGCGTCCAGGGGTTTGTGTCCCCTGTCGCCCGGCCTGGCAGGGGACCTTTTGCCCGCGGGTTGTGCTGCTCCTGGACGCAAGACCACGTGCTCTACCGGCCCGTAGAGGGGCATACCCGACCCTGGGGGGCTAGAGCCTCGCGGCAGAAGCACCGCATGTAGCGCTAAACGACGGATTGCTGCTGCGTCTGATGTGCCAGAATGATCGCCTCTGCGACGTCCTTCATGGGCTTGCGCGTGTTCATGCTCATCTTCTGAATGCGCCGGAACGCCTCGGCCTCCGAAAGGCCCTGGCTATCCATGAGAATCCCCTTGGCGCGGTCCACGAACTTGCGGGTTTCCAGGGCCTGCTGCAAGTCTCCGACCTGCTCTTCGACCGTTCGAAACTCGGCAAAGCGCGCCAGGGCGACCTCGACGGCGGGAACCAGGTCTGCTTCGCGGAAGGGTTTGACGAGATAACCGACGACGCCCGCCTCCCGGGCGCGCAGCACCAACTCCCGCTGGCTGTAGGCGGTCAGCAACAGCACGGGGGCGATGCGTTCTTCGGTCAGCATGCGAGCAGCGTCGATGCCGTCAAAGCCCTCTCCTTCGAACTTGATGTCCATGATCACAATGTCGGGCCGGAGCTCCCGGGCCAGGTTCACGGCGCTGCGACCATCTCCAACCTCGCCGATGACCAGGTATCCCAGGTTCGTCAACATTTCGCGCAGATCCATGCGAATGATTGACTCATCGTCGGCTATAATCACACGTGTCCGCTCTGTCATAGGTACCTCCTCAGGTGTGTTTAGGAAACGTTACAATAGCCGAGACGCCCTTGTCCCTGCCTCGAAGCTCGAACTTGCCCTTAAGATCGCCCTCGGCCAGTGTCTTGACGATGTGCAATCCCAGGCTGTTGCTCTGTTCCAGTCGAAAATCCCCCGGCAAACCCAGGCCATCGTCCTCGACGGCGATGGTGATCTGATCCCCGCTGTCGTGCAACTTGACCGTCACCGTGCCCACGTCCTGGCGGTCGTAGCCATGCTCCAGGGCGTTCTGTAGCAGCTCGTTGATCACCAAAGCACAAACCGTGGCCGGCTGCGTGGGCAAATAAATGTTCGGCCCCTGCAACTCTAGCCGGATATTGCACTCGTGATCCAACACGCCCTCACGCACCTGGTTGATGATCCGCTGGCTGACGTCGCGGATGTTGATGACCCGCGCGTCCTGGTGGGCCAGGAACTCGTGAATAACGGCCACGCTCAGGATGCGATTGATCCCCTCCTGCAAGGCGCGGCGCACCTCTTCGGAATCGGCGCGGCGCGACTGGAGCCGCAGAAGGGAAGCAATGGTCTGCATATTGTTCTTGACCCGGTGGTGGATCTCCCGGATCATGGTCACCTTGACCTGCAGTTCTTCCTGCCGGCGACGGGTCTCGGTCTCGTCGTGGATGACCAGGATGGCACCCTGGATACGCCAACTCCCATCGCCGCGGCCTCCGCCCACGAGCCTGTTTCGCCGGGTGAGCAGGGGGATGGCCTTCTTGATCCACACCACGTCGCCGACCTTGACCTCGCCCTCGTAACAGCGGCCATGCTCCAGGGCATCGAGGAGAAGGCTGTGGTCATCCAGCTCCAGGTCCTCGATGCGGCGCTTCAAGAGCACGCCGGCATAGCCCAGGTTGCGGTACAGGCTGGTGGCCGTCTCGCTCACGTACTCGATGTGGTGCTGCGCGTCCACGATCATCAACCCGTCCTGCTCGAGCAGGGGAGTCAGCCGCTCGGCCCCTCGCAGGCGGCCCGCCAGCACCATCTCCCGAAACCGGCGCATGGCCTGGCGAAAAGCCTTGCTGCGGCGCCGGTGGCGTTCTTGCTCGATAAGATTGGTCTCGATGGAAGCTGCGGCAATGATCCGCCCACCCTGACCAAAGATAGGGTACGTCTCCTGGACGATGGTTGCCGTGCGGGCCTGGCCCGCGCGCTTGCCGATAGGGCGACGTACCTCCATCTGCCCCCGGCGCCCTTCCGTGAGGGCTCGCAGGACGGCCGGGCCATCGGAGAAGGTGATCTGGCGATCGACCATCGACTCATCGTAGATGGGCAAGATGGAATGCGGCCGAGCCTGGAACACGACCATTGCCCGATCTGTCTCGCAGGCACTATATAGCAAGACGTCGGCGCGACTCAGGTCGGCCAGGATGCCCAGATCACCCTGGATCTTGAGCAGGATGGCGAGATCCTCTTTGTTCAGATGTCTGCAACGTTGAACGACAGAGCTCATCCTCTTCTCAACTCCGAGAAACCACCCTTCAGGTCTCGTCCAAGACGAACGGTCTTGTAACCATTCGTCTCGGCGCGGCCACTCCACGCTCGGAACCGGGAGTGTCTGTAGATAAAGGGATGGTCGACGGCAACACACCATCGACCATCCTCTTTGTGGTCGGGGCGGCCCGATTTGAACGGGCGGCCACTTGAACCCCATTCAAGTGCGCTACCGGACTGCGCTACGCCCCGTCGCATCTGCGAACCTCGATTCGCCGGGACATTCTACCACATTCGCGCCGACTGCGCAAATACTCGTTTCGCTCTGTCGGCACAATACGGGCGACCCGTAACCTTTTCGCCTCCATTCCGTCTAGTAAGTATGGGGGCGGTGTGTCTCGAACCCGTAGGACGTATTCGCCCTGCGCCCCGGCACTCTCAGGCGCACCGGGATCGGGCCAACTCTCAAACCCACGTGTCGCAACCCAATTCTTCAGGGAGGAGGAGAGATGAAATCCAAACGGCTGTTCGCACTCGTCATCGCACTACTGGTCCTCGTCACGGCCCTGCCGCCGGTCCTGGCGCAAAGGGCAGAGTACGTCTTTATCGAGGTGGTCCCCGGCAAGATGGCCGCCGTGGG
>JAAYZQ010000456.1 GCA_012514775.1 Anaerolineaceae bacterium | reverse complement strand
CGGAGCACGTCCTCCCAGGCCGCCGAAACCACCGGCCCGCGAATGGAATGGGCCGCGTTGGCCACGGCAATATCCAGCCGGCCAAAGGCCTCCACGGTGCCCTGGACCAGGGCGTCCACCTCGTCGCGGACGGCCACGTCGGCCTGCCAGGCCAGGGCGCGGCCGCCAGCCGAGACGATGGCCTGCACCACCTCTTCGGCATCGGCCGCGTGGGAGCGATAGTTGACCACGACGGCGGCGCCGCGCTCTGCGAGGCAGAGGGCCACGCCCCGGCCGATGCCCCGCGACGCGCCGGTCACCAGCGCCACCCGTCCCTGTAGCGGCTGCGCCATCAGCTCACCTCCGCGTTGGCCCGGGCTACCCACTCCAGGCGCGCCTCGGGCAAAAGGCCATAGTTGTAGTAATAGATGCCGCGACAGCCGGCCCTCCGGCAGGCGGCTGCCTGGGCGGCCAGGGCCGGGGCACCGGCCAGGGCCGGCTCGCAGGCGTTGAGGCCGGCCGCCAGGCCGGCCGCCGGTGCGAGCCAGTGGGCCCACCCCAGGTCGCCGGCAACCTGGTCGGCGTCGGGCCAGTAGGCGGGGATGAGCAGGTGGTTGCAAGCCGTTGCCAGGCCGGCCAGGTGCGCGCCCTCCAGCCAGGCACGAGAAACCGGCCGGTGAAAGCTGGCCGGGATGACGTCCAGCTCGGCGCCGGCCGCGGCGGCCACGGCCTGCACGCGCCGGACGAGATCGGTGACGGCGCCGGCGCGCAGCGCCTGGTAGGCGGCCAGGTCCGGGACCTGGGCCAGGAGGCAGGATAGGCGCCCATCGGCCGGGTCAAAGGGGGCGGCCCCCGGCTGGCCGTTCAGCAGGCGGCCGGCCCACAGGGCCACCTGCCCGCGCAACGCCTCGACGTCGAGGTCCGCCGCCCGGGCGCGGGCCTGGCAGGCGGGGCAGAAGCACAGGGACAGCAGCAGCTCCTGGGCCTCGTCCCAGGTGCCGAAAAAAAGCTCGTGGTGCACGCCGTGGCGCAGGCCCAGGTAGCCGGCTGCCTCCAGGATGAGCCGCCGGGGCCGGAACTGGGCGCAAAGGTCGCCGGCCAGGGCCGTGAGATAGTCGCCGGCGGCAGCGGGGCAGAGATTGTAGGTGTAGCGATCGCCAAAGCAGTTGAGCACGCACAGGCCGGGAAACTGCTCGCCCAGGCTCGAGTTGTGAAGGCCCACGATCCACAGGCCCAGATCCATGCCGTGGCGGGCACAAGCGTCGCGGGTGCGGGCCAGGACGCCGGCTTGCACCAGGGGCGCGTGGGGCAGGGGCACGGGGCCGCCCGGGGGATAGAGGGCGGCCTGGGGCTGGAAGGCGGCCACGGCGCCCGGCAGCTCGAAGACTTTCGGGCCTGGCCGGCGGGGCCGCAGCAGGCGGGCGTGGTGGTAGACGGCGTTGACGGCCAGGGCGTTGCAGCCGCAGCGCGAGGCCATGGCCGCCACGGCCTCTTCGGGGCCCTCGTCGGCCAGATCCCAGGGATAGGCGAAAAAACCGAGCCGCACGGCGGGTGGCTCCACGGCGCTACACCCGGAGCGGGTAGGGCGCATAGTCGCGGATGGCGTCGACCATGGCCTGGACGTTTTCGGGGCGGGCGTAGGATGGGATGCTGTTCGACGACGAGATCATGTAGCCGCCGCCGGGGCCGCCGGCGGCGATGCACTGTCGCACCTCCTCGCGCACCTGGGCTGGCGTGCCGGCGCTGAGGGTGTCGACCGAGACGTTGCCGATGATGCACACCCGGTCTCCGCAGCGGGCCTTGACCTCGGCCAGGTCCATGGGGCCGGGTTCGATGGGGTGCAGGCCCCACGACCCCAGGCTGAGGATGTCGTCGAGGATGGGCATGAGGTTGCCGTCGCTGTGAAACACCCAGGGGATGGTGATGGCTTCGGCCGAGCGCCGCATGGCGGGCAACAGCAGCTCGCGGAACGCCGCCGGAGAGCAAAAGGGGCCGGACTTGTAGGCAATGTCGTCGTAGAACCACAAGAAGTCAAAGCCCATGGCGGTGAGGTGGCCGGTGACCACCACCTGCCAATCGACGTAGCGGCGCAGCACTTCGCGGATGAGCCACGGATCGTCTTTCAGGGCAAAGGAAAAGCCGTCGATGCCCATGCTCACCAGGGTGGGGGCCACGCCCAGCTTGACCGCCGCGGCGCAGGCGTGCTCGCCCCGATCGTCCAGCACGCGGCGGGCAGCCGCGTAGAGGGCCGGATCGTCGGGATCGGGAAAGACCATCCGCTCCAGGTCGGCCCGCGTCCGCAGCCAACCGGTGGTCACGTAAGAGATGCCGTCGACCCCAGGGGCCGTGTCGGCGAAATAGGGCGGAAAGAGGATGGGCACCACCACGTCGCGCCCGGTCAGCTCCGAGATCTCGCGCTCTGAGAGGTCGCGGTCGCTGCCGGCCAGGGCGCGGGCCACGTTGGCCGCGATGTTCCCTTCGCAAAATGGAACCCGATCCGGCTGATCCCCGGAAAGGGCGCACATCACACGTTCTCGCGCAGTCATGGTCATGGTCGTAACTCCTGGCCGGGCCTCCAACGCAGCCGTCAAATGGCTATCGGGTAGCGGCCAAACTGCCGGGTCGCCCGGATCATGGCCCGAAAGTTCTCTAGCTTGACGTAATGGGCCACCGTATTGCTGGAGCCGACGGCATAGCCTCCACCGGGGGCCAGGTCGCGGATGCGGCGACGCACCTCGGCCTCCACGTCGGCGGGCGTGCCCAGGGTCAGCGTCTCGCCGATCTCCACGTTGCCCAGCAGGCACAAGCGATGGCCATAGCGCGCCTTGAGCTCGCGGGCATCCATGGCCTTGGGCTCGACCGGGTGCAGCGCGTTCAAGCCACACGCCACCAGGTCGGGCAGCACCTGCCACAGGTTGCCGTCGGAATGAAGGATGAAGGGCAGGTCGCGCTGGAGGCAGATGGCGCCCATCTCTTCCAGGTAGGGAAAGAGAAACCGGCGCAGCACCCGGGGACTGACCATCGTCCCTGAATGGTAGGCCAGGTCGTCGCCGTACCACATGCCGGCGATCTCGTCCATGTCGACGATGCGCCGGAAGACGGCGATCTGGGTCTCTCCCACCCGGCGGAACAGCTCCGCCACCAGGTCCGGCTGGTCGACCAGGGCGTAGCAAAAGGGCTCAAAGCCCATGATACGCCACACGCGGGTAAAGATGCCGCCCACCCCGGAGATGATCTTCATGCCCGGCACGAGTGCCCGGGCGCAGGCGGCCAGGTTGCTGTAGTCGATGGTCTCGAGCTGTGGCCAGGGGTAGGCCTCGTACTCGGCCCAGTTGCTCACCAGGCTGGTCTCCTCGCCGCTCCAGCGGGTGACCTGCATGTCGCCGGCATAGATATGATCCTCGTCGCGCAGCCCATCGCCCACCATGCGGTACTCGTAGTTGGCCCGCAGATAGATATAGTCGTAGCCGGCCCGGTGCCAGAAGTCGACGTCGTCCTCTACCGTCTTGACCGGACGGCCCAGGAACGCCTGCTTGATCTGCCAATCGACGTGGAGCTCGACGTTGGGCACGCGATCGGGCTCGCCCTCCAGCATCAGGATGCGGCGCAGCCGCCGGAAGTCGGGCTCGAGGGGGATCTCGGGCTCCCAGGCCGGCCCCGCAAGGGGCGTGCCCGGCCGGGCAGGTTGGTCAGGTCTCATCGAAAGTCCTCCCGGACGGCGGCCAGGGCACCATCGCCGGCGAGGAGGTCCAGGGCGACCCCGGCAAGCAGCCTGGCACCGGCCATCATGCCCGCCAGGGCCAGCGGCTCGCCCGAGAGCCGGGCCACTTCGGCCGAGTGCCACGGGATGCCCTCGGGATGGGTTCGCACCAGGAACATGGCCGCCGGCAGCACCTGGCTTACGTTTCCGAAATCGGACGAGCCGGCCATGTGGAATGGCTCCGGATCGGCAGGCTCGCCGAGCAGGGCCCAGTTGTACAAGGCCAGGCGGTTGAGGCTGGCGTTGACGCGGCTGTTATAGACCGTGGTAGTGCGGCTGATGGTCACCTCGGTGGCCGAGGCCAGGGCCCCGGCTCGGGCACAGTCCTCGACGCGGGCAAAGGCGGCGTCCAGCCTGGCGGGGGTATCGGCGCGCACCATGAGCCGCGCCGCGGCCCGCTCGGGGATGCAGTTTGGCGCCTGGCCGCCGTCGGTGATGATGCCGTGGACGCGAATCTCGGGCTGGAGCTGCTGGCGCAGGGCATTGACGTTGTTAAAGGTCAGGATCAGGCCGTCCAGGGCGTTGGCCCCATTCCAGGGATCGGCTGCCGCGTGGGCCGGGCGCCCGGCAAAGGACAGCTCGCAGGCGATGAATCCGAGATCGCTGCCCAGCACCCGGTTGGCGTATTGGGGATGGACCATGAGGGCCACGTCCACGCCGTCAAAGGCGCCGGCCTCCAGGAGCCGCACCTTGCCCTCCACCTGGCCGAGAAACTCTTCGGCGGGGGTGCCGATGACGGACACGGCGCCGGGCAGGCCGTCCAGGGCCGCAGCCACGCCCAGGGCCGCCCCGGCCGCCGCGGCGGCGATGAGGTTGTGTCCGCAGCCGTGGCCGACCTCGGGTAGGGCGTCGTACTCGGCCAGGAAAGCGACGTGGGGGCCCGGTCCCGCGCCATCGCGGCGCGCCTGAAAGGCGGTGGGCAGGCCGCCCAGGGGAGCGGTGACCGCCATGCCCTCCCCGGCCAGGAACTCGCACAGCCAGGCGCTGGCCTGCACCTCCTCGTAGCCCAGCTCGGGATGGGCCAGGATGCGCAGGGCAAGGGTTTCCAGGCGGTCGCGCCGGGCGTCGATGGCGGCCCAGGCCCTGGCCTTGCGTGCCAGTGCGTCTTCCACGGTCACTCCTCCCTCCCGGCCCCCGGGCCAGGCCATTCGCCGGCGGCGTCGAACAGGGCGCACAGGTTGGCGGCGGGCACCTCGGGTTGGACGTCGTGAACAGCGGCCAGGACGTAGCCGCCCCCGGCAGCCAGGTCGTCCAGGCGCCGCCACACCTCGCGGCGCACGTCGCCGGCGCTGCCGCGGGGCAGTACCGCCTGGGTGTCGATGCCACCCCAGAAGGCGATCTCGTGGCCCCACTGGGCCTTGAGGGCGGCCGTGTCGGCCATGGGGCCGGCCGACACCTGCACCGGGTTCAGGGCGTCGACGCCCATGTCGACCAGGTCGGGGATGAGGGGCCAGACGTTGCCGCAGCTATGGTAAAAGATCTTGATCCCTGACGCTCGCAGCAGGTCGAACACGCGCCGTTGGCGGGGCTTGATGAGGGCGCCGTACATGCGCGGCGAAAACATCGGCCGGTCCTGGAAGGCCACGTCGTCGGCATAGACCACCACGTCGGCAAAGGGACCGACAGCGTCCAGGACGATCTGGGTTTCGGCCAGCCACACGTCCAGGATGGCGTCCATGAGGCCGGCCGCCAGGCCGGGATCGGAAGCCAGGTCCATGAGCCACAGGTCAAAGCCGCGCATGAACTGGGCCTGGTGCAGAAAGCCGACCTCCAGGTTCAGGACGAGTGCCCGGTCACTGGTGGCTCGCAGCCGGGCCGCCTTCCCCGCCAGCCCGGCCCAGTCGGTCCGGGGCTCCGGCCAGGGAAACGCTCGCAGGTCGGCGGTGCCGGTGGCCCGGGCCAGGGGTGGGTGGCTGACATAGTAGTGGCCGCCATCGCGGGGCAGGCGGCGCTCGACGCCCCAACGGTCGACGTAACAGCGCTCCTCGTCCAGGACCGGCGGCTCGGCGGCGGCGGGATCGATGAGGGGCAGGCAGTCGATCCCGAACCGGTCCAGCACGGCGGGCTCGACGCGGGCGAGCTGGGCCCGCGCGCTGAGGTAGGACCAGCCGGGCTCCAGGCCCAGGTGGGCCTTCAGGGCACCGTACGCGGCGGGGTGAATGCCGGTGGCAGTCGTGCTGCCCAGGTCTCGCGGGGGCCGGTCCGGCTGGCGGTGCGCCAGCGCCGCCAGCAGGCGCTCCCTGCCGGTCATGCCTGCCCTCCGATGCCCGGCAGGCCAAGCCGGGACAGGGCCTCGGCCAGTCGTTCCCTTTCCTGGCCGGCCAGGGGCATCAGGGGTGCCCGGGGCTGGCCGCAGTCGATGCCCCGCAGGCTCATGGCCGCCTTGATGGCAGGCACCACCCCAAAATCGCGGATGGCCAGGATGAGCCGGTCGATCTGGTACTGGAGCTCCTGTGCCGTGGCCAGGTCGCCGGCCTTCCAGGCGCCGTACAGCGACACAAAGAGCTCGGGTGCCAGGTTGTAGGTTGTGCCGATGCCGCCGTGGGCCCCCATGATCAGAAAGGGCAGCAGCATCTCGTCGGGGCCGGCCATGACGTTGAGCCGGGGACCGCAGCTCTCGATGATCTCCCGAAAGCCGAGCTGGTCGTAGGACGTATATTTGACGCCCTGGACGGCGCCCTCGTCCATCAGCTCGCGGACCAGGACCGCGCCGAGGCTAACCTGCGTGGCGCTGGGAATGTTGTAAACATAAACAGGGAGGCCGGCCGCGGCCGAAATGCGCTGGTAATGGGCCAGGATCCCCTCGCGGCCGACAGCATAGTAAAACGGTGGGATGGCAGCCACAGCATCGGCGCCGGCCTCGCGGGCATGGGCAGCCAGGCCGGTGCACTCGGCAGTGGACAGCGCACCGACGTGGACGACGACGGGCACGCGCCCGCGGACCTGGCGGACGACGGTTTCGACCACCAGGTGTCGTTCTCCTTCGTCGAGCAGCAGGCCTTCGCCCGTGGTGCCGCACAGGTAAAAGCCGTTGATGCCGTGGTCCAGCAGGAACTCGGCCAGGGCGCACAGGGCCCGCGTATCGACGGTCAGTCCCGCGGACAGTGGGGTCAACAAGGCAGCGAAAACACCCGATAACAAGATCGATCCTCCTGACGAGATTGGGATTATTGGGCGCAGCCCCGGGCAGCGATGGGCCAGGCGTCGACGACAATGCCATTCCGCACCACGTACAGCCAATCGTGCAGGTTGACGGTGGTGCAGCAATGGCTGGGCCGGAAGCGGAGCCGCGAGCCGGGCCGTCCCTCGAAGCTGGCACCTTCGGCCAGGTCCAGGACGCCGTGCTCCTCCGACAGGTAGCGGACCTGCAACCCCTCGGCCTCCAGGGGCGCCGGCCAGCCAAACTCGCTGCTCATGGCCTTCAGGCCGGCGTCGACGACGACGCGACCGGGTGCCGGCCGGCTGACCACCGTGGCCAGCAGCGACAGCGACGGCTCGAACTCGGGCCGGACGCGGCCGTAGGTGAGATCCATGAACACGTAGGAGCCGCACTGCACCTCGGTGATAAAGGGCAGGGTGCCGGTAACATCGTAGGTGCCGGTGCCCCCGCCGCTGACGATGTGCACCGGGAGCCCGTTCGCCTGCAACAGGTCTACCGTTTCGCCCAGGGGGGCAAAGGCGGCCCGCACGCTGGCGGCGCGCTCCCGGGGGTCGGCGGTGGTCACCAGGTGGCCCTCGTAGCCCATGAGGCCGGCCAGTTCCAGGGCGGGGGCCTCGGCCACGCGGCGGGCCAGCTCCAGGGCGGGCCGGCCGGGCGCTACGCCGCAGCGGCCCATGCCCACGTCGACCTCCACCAGGACCCGCAGCGAGACACCCCGTGCGGCGCAGGCCCGCGACAGGTGGTCCACGTTTTCGGCGTCGTCGACGGCCACCATCAGGTGGCAGCGGCCGGCCAGCTCGGCCAGGCGCTCGACCTTGACGGCACCGGTCACCTGGTTGGCCACCAGGATATCGTCCACGCCGGCGGCGGCCATCACCTCAGCTTCGCTGAGCTTGGCACAGGTGATTCCGATGGCGCCGGCGGCCAACTGCCGCAGCGCGATCTGCGGGCACTTGTGGGTTTTGCTGTGGGGCCGCAGGGCGGCGGGTCGCCCGGCGAAAAAGGCGGCCAGGGCGGCCACGTTGCGCTCAAAGGCGGGCAGGTCGAGCACCAGGGCCGGCGTGTCAAGCTCCTCGAGCGGATGGCCCACGTAGGTTTCAGGACGACGCATCAGCGTGCCTCCAGTTTGATTGTAGGGGGCGCAGCGCCCGGCCATAGTTGCCCCCGGTGTAGGTTCCGTTTTGTACCACGACCTGGCCGTTGAGCACCACCCACTCGATGCCGCCGGGCGGCCGCCGGCCTTCCTCGAACGTGGCCGTGTCGGCAACCCGCTCAGGTGAGAGGACTACCAGGTCGGCTGCGGCGCCGGCACGAAGCCGGCCGCGGTCCTCCAGGCCAAAGCGGGCCGCGGGCAGGGCGGTCATCTTGGCGATGGCGGCCTCCCACGACATCAAGCGCGACTCGCGCACGCAGCGGGCCAGCACGCGGGGAAAGCAGCCATAGCCCCGGGGATGGGGATGGCGGCCCACCAGCACTCCGTCACTGCCGATCATGGCGGCGGGATGGGCCAGAAGGAGGGCATTGTCCTCCTCGCTGCCCCCGCCGGCGACAAAGGTGGCATCCAGCTCGCTCTCCAGCAGGAGGCGCAAAACTGCGCGAGAGGGCGGCAGGCCCAGGGCAGCCGCCACCTGGGGCAGCGAGGCGCCATCCCAGTCGCCGCAGGGCAGTGGTGGCAGGTTCGAGACGTTGCAGGCGCTCCAATCGATGCCCGCGGCCGACATTTCCGCGTCCAGAAGCGCCACCGTCGCCGGGTCCCCCAGCCGTTCCAGGATCGGCGCCGGGCCTCCTTCCTGGGCCCAGGGGGGTAGCACCACCAGCAGAGGGGCGCAGCCCCAGGTGTAGGGATAGAGGTCAAAGGTGACGTCCACGCCGCCGGCCCGGGCGCGGTCAATGCGCTCCAGCATGGCCGGCGCCAGGCCGTGGTTGGAAGGGTCGGCCACGCGCAGGTGCGAGATGTGCACTGCCACGCCGCTGCGCCGCCCGATGTCGATGGCCTCGTCGATGGCCGCCAGCACCTGGGCGCCATAGGAGCGCAGGTGGGTGACATAGACACCGCCCGCCCGGGCGACGACCCGGCACAGGGCCACCATCTCGTCGGTTGTGGCGTGGGAACAGGGCACATAGTTCAGCCCGGTGGACAGGCCGGCAGCCCCTTCGTCCAGGCCACGGCGCAGCAGCCCGGCCATGGCCGCCAGCTCGTCGCCGGTGGCGGGCCGCGGTGCCCAGCCCATGACCTCCACGCGCAGCGCGCCGTGGGGCACCAGGTAGACGGCGTTGCTTGCCCGCCCGTCCAGGCTGGCCACGAAATCGCCCACCGAACGCCAGCTCCACATCTCGTCCGGCCCGTCGCCATAGAGGCAGCGCAGGTAGCGGCGCCAGTCCTGGAGGTTCGTGGGGTCCGCGGGTGCGAACGACAACCCATCCTGGCCCACGACCTCGGTGGTGATGCCCTGGGCCAGGCGGCCGGGCATCTCGCGGCCGGTGAGCAGCGCCAGCTCGGCGTGACTGTGGGGGTCGACAAAGCCGGGGCACACCAGGAAGCCACGGGCGTCGATGCGCCGGCCGGCGTCCACCCCGTCCAGGTCGCCGATGGCCTCGATGCGGCCGGCGACTATGCCCACCGCGGCCCGGGACGCGGGCCCGCCGCTGCCATCCACCAAGGTTGCGCCGTCGATGATGAGATCCACGCGATCTGCTCCCCGGGCTGCCTAGTCCGTCCGCCAGTGGGTGGCGGCGATGTGGCGGACGCCGTCCTCGCCGTGGATATAGTATACCGTAACCAGGCTGCCATCGGCAAGTTGAGCCGACGACGGGTATCCGACGTCGCGAGAGGCGCCGTCGTCGCGCAGGACGTACTCGCGCTCGACGTCCCACGAGGCGCCGCCGTCGTGGCTGAGGCAGGCGCGCACGCCGTAGGGCGGCCGGCGATAGCCATAGCTGCACAGCAGGCGGCCATCGGCCAGGCGCAGGAGGTGGGCCGGGTGGCCCCACAAGGGCGTCTGTTGCAAGTCGGTCCAGGTGTGGCCGCCATCGGCAGAGCGCGCCTGGTACAGGTATTCGTAGCGGCCCGGCTCGCCGCAGCGGAGCATGGCCAGCAGCTGGCCCGACCCGGCCGCGGCCAGGGCCGGCTCCTCAAAGCTGAGGCGGCCGGCAGGGTCGGCGGCGATGAGGGCCGGCCCGCCCCAGGTCGCGCCGCCGTCTTCCGAGCGGACGGTGTAGGCGCGGCACGCGTGGGAGCCGTAATCGGCGCCATAGATGCCCATCAGCAGCGTGCCATCCGGCAGAGCCAACACCGCGTCGGATGTGCCCGCGCGGGGCAGCGGACTGCTGTCCACCAGGTGGGGCTGGCTCTCCCAGGTGCTGCCCCCGTCGAAGGAGCGAATCACCCACGGGCCCTCCACGTCGGACCAGGAGCCATCGTACTGCTGGCGGGCGGGATAGCCCAGGCGGCCCTCCTGGCCGGCGGGTACGACCCGCCACCGGAAAAAGTTGACGAGCAGCGTCCCCGGGGCGACCTCGGCAATGGAAGGGTCCTGCTCGCCGCATTCGGGATCAAAGGGCGGGAAGATGCGGTCCAGCGCCCAGGTCTGCCCGCCGTCGGTCGAGCGGGCCAGGCCGATGCGGGCTCCCTTGTCCACGTGGTCGTACTTGCCGCGGCGCAGCGCCTCCAGGCTAAAGCCTCCGGCGCGGCGAAAGGTCACCCACAGGCTGCCGCCGGTGGCGCGCAGGATGTCGGGAAAGCAGCTATAGGCCCCGGGATCATAATGGACGATGGTATGTTGCAGGTCATTCATGGTTTTATCCCAGGCGCGATTGGGGGTCCAGGGCATCGCGCAGCCCGTCGCCGACGAAATTGACTGCGAGCACTGTCAGGGCAATCATCACGCCGGGCGGAATCCAGAGCCAGGGCATGTCGGCCAGGATGGACAGTTTCTGGGCTTCGGTGAGCATCTGGCCCCAGCTTGGCTCGGGGGGCGGAACGCCGAGCCCCAGGAAACTGAGGCTGGCTTCGGTCAGGATGGCGCCGGCCATGCCAAAGGTGGCAGCCACGGTGATGGCGCCGACGCAATTGGGCAGCAGGTGGCTAAAGATGATGCGCCACGACGGCACCCCCAGGCACTCGGCGGCGGTGACAAACTCTTGCTCGCGCAGGCTGAGGAACTGGCCGCGCACCAGGCGGCAGATGCTGGGCCAGGCGATGAGGCCGATGACGGTCATGATGTTGAACAGGCTGGGACCGATGAGCGCCACGACGGTAATGATGATGATGAGCAGCGGGAAGGACATGACCACGTCGGTGATGCGCATGATGACCGAGTCGACGAGGCCGCCATAGAAGCCGGCGATGGCGCCGAGGATTGTGCCGATCAAGGTAGAGATGCTCACGGCGACGAGGCCGACCGAGAGCGAGATGCGCGTGGCAAACACGATCCGCGCCCACACGTCCCGGCCCAGGGCATCGGTGCCCAGGATGTGGCCGTGGCCCGGCGGCGCCTTGATGGCCGAATAGTCCTGGTAGTAGGGGTTCTGGCCGCCGATGATGGGCGCCAGGACGGCCGTGACGATGAGCAGCAGGAGGACGGCCGCGCCCAGGACGGCGAGGCGGTGATGTGTGAAGCGCCGCAGGGCACGGTGAGACATGCTCTGGTGCCGGGTCGGACGGGCCGCAGGAGCGGGCATCTCGGCCTGTTTCCCAGCGCGCGTCTGCGTGCCGGGGATCAATCCTTCGTGTTCGGTCTGGGTGCTAGTCATAGCTGATCCGCGGGTCTACGATGGCGTAGGCGATATCGGCCAGTTGGTTGGCGATCAGCACCAGCGTGGCCGAGATCATGTTGAGGCCCATGAGCACAGTATAGTCCTGGTTGAGCACCGACGAGATGTTGAGGGTGCCCATGCCCTGCCAGTGAAAGATCTGCTCGACGATGACCGAGCCGGCAAAGAGGTTGGGCAGGCGCAGCCCGATGACGGTCACCAGGGGGATGAGGGCGTTGGGGAAGGCGTGCCGCGCGATGACCGCCCACTCGCGAAACCCCTTGGCCCGGGCCGTGTTGATGTAGGGCTGGCCCAGGACCTCCAGCATGGACGAGCGGGCGTAACGGGCAATGGGTGCGGTGATGCTCACTGCCAGGACGGTGACGGGCATGATCATGTGTACGAGCTGGTCCCACACCGATTTGTCCGCGCCCAGGGTGCGCATGCCGGACGTGGGCAGCCACTTGAGCTTCAGGGCCAGGATATAGATGAGGCCGAGCGACAGAAAAAAGCCCGGGATGCTCACGGCGGCAAAGGAGAAGAGGGTGGTTAAATAATCGAGGACCGAGTACTGTTTGACGGCCGACAGGACGCCGATCACGATGCCGATGATCACGCCGACGATCAGTGCCGAGATGGTGAGCTGCAGCGTCGACCAGATGCGCTGGCCGATGAGGTCGGAGACGGGCTGGCGGTTGATGAGGGAATATCCCAGGTCGCCCCGCACGATGCGGCCCAGCCAGAGCACGTACTGCACCGGCAGGGGCTGGTCGAGGCCGAGCTTGGCTCGCTCGCGGGCGATGAGCTCGGGGCTGAAATCGCCCAGGGTGGGATCGATCATGCCCGTAACCGGGTCACCCGGGGCGAGGTGAATCAGGGCAAACGTAACCAGGGTTATGCCCAGGAGCACCGGTATAGAGACCAGAAAACGGTTGATGATGTACTTGGTCATGGCCTATTCCGACGAGGGACCGGGTGCGGCAGGCCCCCGTCCTGCCGCACCGCGGTCCGTTTGTGTCGATGCCCTACTGTTCCAGGTACCAGTTCTCGATGTTCCAGGTGATGTAGCCGGGATCGGCACTGGGTGCCAGGCCCTTCAGGCCCTTGTTCACCCCGAAAAAGACATTGGGAGTGTAGAAGAAGAGGCTGGGCAGCTCGTCGTTGAGCATGGCGCTGGCCTGCCAGTAGATCTTCTGACGCTCGTCGATGTCGCTCGTGGCCGCTCCGGCGGCCATGAGCTCGTCGAACTCTGGATTGCAGTAGCCGATGACCAGATCGGACCAGCCGGCCGTGCAGGTGTAGTACAGCTTGGTGACGCTGGGGTCGGCGCCAAAGCGGCCACCGGCGTTGCGGATCAGATCGGCTTCGCCGTTGATGGCGGAGGTCAAGAAGGCCGAGCTGGTGACCAGCTTGATGTCCAGCCGGATGCCCACCGCGGTAAACTGCTGCTGGAGAACCTCGCCCAACATGCGGGCTTCTTCACTGGTGTTGGACAGGTAGACCAGGTTGATGGGCTGGCCCTCCCACTGGGCGATGCCATCCTCGGTAAAGGTAACCCCGACCTCTTGCATGAGCTCCTTGGCCTTGTCCACGTCCTGGTCGTAGGTCTCCAGGTCAGGGTTGATGGCCCACTCGGGCCCGAAAATGGAGCTGTAGATGGGCGTTGCCTCGCCGCCGGCCACAACCTGCATCACCGCGTTGTTGTCGATGGCAAAGGCCAGGGCCTGGCGGAACCGCTTGTCCTGGAGGTAGGGCTTGGGCTCCTTTACGATGCTGTACCCCTTGCCGCCTTCCTCGGCGGGCAGGTTCAGCGTGGCGATCTGCTCGGATGTGCGGAAATCAAAGTGTGTGACGTAATAGCCGATGCCCGTGGCGCGCAGTATGTCGGTGTGCGCTACCATCTCGAAGCGCTCCACCTCGTCAGGAGAGACGGTGGTCAGATCGATCTCGCCGGCTTCCAACTGGGCCAGGGACGTGGCGGTCGACTCGAAGAGCTTGACGTACACCTCGTCGATGGTGACCTCTTTGCCCCAGTAGTCGGCCTTCTTTTTCATGTGGATATACTGCTCGGGCACGAACTCGACAAAATCGTAGGGACCCGAAGTGACCGTGGGAGCGTCCATGTAGGGGTGCTGCTCCAGCTCTTCCCAGGGCGTGTCGGCCAGAACGTGCGCGGGCAGGATGCCCAGGTAGGTGCCGTACAGGAACGACGCGTTGGGCTCTTTCAGGTGGAAGGTGATCGTGTGGTCGTCGATGACCTCGATGCCCTCGATCTCGTCTGCGTCGCCCGCCTGGTACTCGACGGCACCGATGATGCTGGTAAAGTTCTGCGCCCACACCGACTGCCCGACGACGGGATGGATGGCCGCCTTGTAGGTATAGAGCACGTCCTCGGCCGTCAGGGGCTCGCCGTCGCTCCACGTCGCCTCGGCAGGCAGCGTGAAGGTGTACTCGGTCGCGTCCTCGTTAGCCTGCACGTCGGTTGCCAGGTCCAGGATCGGCTGCACCTGGTCGTCGAACCAGGTGAGGGCCGGCAGGATCAGG
>JAAYZQ010000455.1 GCA_012514775.1 Anaerolineaceae bacterium | reverse complement strand
TCGAGACGAGCGTACTCGTGCGCAACCTTGTCATAACCCTGCTCGACCACTCGCTTGGGATCGGTGGGGCCGGATGTGCTGCCCATGGTATACTCCTTGGATTACTCCCGCAATTTGCCCATCACCCTGAACATGAACTGCACGCACTTCCTTTGCCAGGCCACGTGATTAAAGCTTCCAATCACGTACGCGTTCAGTTCCGGATGGTAGAACATATACGCTCCTGTCGCCCCCAGTACCCCCCAAGACTTGTATTTTGCAGGAACGAGCAGCGGAATGGTTCGTAGTTGCCAGATGCCGTAACCGTAATCAAATACGGGCATAAGCCTGGCCTTGTCGCTTTTCATGATTGCGAGAGTCTCTTTCGATACCAGTTGATGGCCCACCAACGCTTTCATGAAGAGCAGGAGGTCTTCCAATGGTGCCACCACACCACCGCCGGCATAGTCAATGCCGGCAAACCCTTTGAGATCATTCAGGCGGGTTTGACCGATATAGAAACCGGCAACCGGCTGCGGAGAGGCCTCTTCAGGTTCGGAGCAGTGAAGCATATAGGCATGTTTCATCCCAACAGGCTCGAAAATCAGTTTCTTCAGAACGACATGGAACGGCTCTCCGCATACCTTCTCGACGATTAAACCCAGCAGGTGGTAGTTGGTATCGGTGTAATACGCTTTCTTGCCCGGTACCGCCTGGGGCGTCAGATTCCTTTTTGCCCATTCGACCGCTTCTCGCGGACCAATGTCAAAGCTGTGGTCGGCGAGCAGCTTGTCGAACAAGGGATAAAAGTTGTCCGGCAGCCCGGACGTTTGATTCAAAAGGTGCCGGATCTGAATATCTGAGGAATAGTCCTTCCCCTTGTAGACATGCAGGCCATCCATTAACCCGGAGTCAAGGTAGCGGCTGATGCCATCCTCAAACGACAGGAGTCCCTTTTCGTGGAGCATGCTGACAATCGTGGACGTAAACAGCTTGCCGACACTGGCCATGTAATTGGGCTGCTGCGGGGTCGGTTTGCCATTTTCTCCCGCACCTTCTGCCAGGTTGACGTGCAGTCCCGTCTTGTCCGAGTGCACGAGCAAATAGGCATTTCGAACATTCGGGTCTTTGCGTACCTGGCTCCGAAACAAGACTTCAATTGGCGAGATTTCTGCGTTGTGGTTCATCGAATTTCCTGGTCCTGCTGTGAATAACGTGCACCTGACGGCAGGCATCAGGCGCGAGGCCGGTCATCGTTCCTCTAGAAAGAGAAGCAGCCGCCCAGTTTAGGCTCGCTCCAGATCCTCTACCGTTCTCTCATTCCGCACGTTGCCGGTGTTCAGCGTGCTCGCTGGCTCGAAGAGTAGGACATGCACCTCGTGCTCTGCAATCGGCTGGTGCTCCACTCCGCGCGGCACGATAAAGAACTCCCCTTCATTGATGACGACGTCGCCTTCTCGCAGCCGCATGAGCAGCGTGCCCTTGAGGACGAGGAACAACTCATCTTCGTGCTCATGATGGTGCCGGACGAATTCGCCCTGCATCTTGGCCAGCTTCACGTGCTGCCCGTTGAGCTCGCCCACAATGCGGGGGCTCCAATGCTCCGAAAACTGTGTGAGCTTTGCCTTCAAATTGACCTTTTGCATGGCACCATTCTCTCTTGCCAGGGATTCTCATCGGGCTAATGCAATGGTTGACTCTTGTTCAATCCCGACTATAATATCTGTAATCGGTGAGCAATCTGGCAAGTCCGGCGGCGACGACATTATGCACCGGAATTTCTCATTTGTCAAAGGGAAGAGCCGTCCCGTGGAAAAGCACCGTCCCAAGAAACTGTTGGATCAAGTCCGTGCCCTTTGAGGCATTCGAGTTTCGAGTGCTGCGCCTGAATGACGTGGTTGAGTTCGTACAAGGAGGGACTGCCATGGCAAACACATTCGATTGGATCGAGATACGGACGAACAACATGGAGGCAACTGCTGCTTTCTACGAGTCGTTGTTCGGCTGGAAAACGACCGACAGGGAAACGGCAGATGGATCTGACGTCTGGATTTTTGACACGGGAAGCGAGCCCCGCATCCAGAACCTCCGGAGAGGCGGCATCTGGCTCCGGCCCGAGGGAGAACGGCTCGGCTTTGTCGTCTATGTCCTGGTGGATGACATCGAGGCAACGCTGGAGCAGGTAAAAAGGCTCGGAGGCGAGGTGGTCGGACTCAGGATTCCGGTTGGCGCCGGTCATGCGGCCTACTTTGCTGATCCGAGCGGCAACCTGGTCGCTCTCTATGAGGAGAGAAAACCCGGATAGAGCCGCTTCCCCTACGCCTAAATGCCATCTCCCTGGGTTCGCGAAAAATTCACCCTTGCGCAGGACGGACTCTTGTGGTATACTGGGCTCGCCTTGGCACCTGCACCGCGGCGGGGTCGAGCCTCGGGCTGAGAAGAGCCCCGAGGCTTTTATTTTCCCACGAGTTTGGAAGATATCGAGAGTTGATGCAGCAAGTGGCGAACAACGAGCGCCACGTGCTGCGTGCTGCTTGGGCAGCGACCCTTGCCGCCCGGGCGGCTTGCGTCATGAAAGGGGGCAGGTACGATTACAATGCGTGTGGCGAGGAAAAGTTCGTCCTTCTGTGCTAGTGTTGTAAGAGACGACGTGCGTCGCATCGAAATCTCACGCACGCACAACGCGCCTGCCCTGAATCTGTGAGGCCCACGCTCACTTCGAGAGAATGGAGACCATGACCAAATCCCTTACACTCCTACAGATCAACGACACCCACGCCTACCTTGACCTGCACCCCGAGCTGTTCTGGACGGCCAGGGGGGCCGACTATCGCCCGGCCGGCGGCTACGGCCGGCTGGCAGCCCTCGTGCGCCAGGTGCGCCAGGAACGGCCGGGCCGCGTTCTCGTCTTTGACGGCGGCGACACCATTCACGGCACCTATCCCGCGGTCCAGACCAAAGGCCAGGCCCTGGTGCCCATCCTCCAGGCGATGGACATGAACGGCATGACGGCCCACTGGGACTTTGCCTACGGGCCACAGCGCCTGCACGAGGTCGCGCGCCAACTGCCCTATCCCATGCTGGCCGCCAACGCCTACGACAAAACGACGGGCGAGCGACCCTTCCCTGCCACCACGGCCTGCGAAATGGGCGGGCTGCGGGTGGGTGTCGTCGGCCTTGCGGCGACCATCGTCGACAAGACGATGCCGCCCCACTTTAGCGAGGGACTGCGCCTCACGCTGGGCAATGAGGAGCTGCCCGGCGAGATCGCCCGGCTGCGAGAGCAGGAAGGCGCCGACCTCATCGTAGCCATCACGCACCTTGGCTACGCCCAGGACCTGAAGCTCGCCGGGGAAGTGAGCGGCATCGACGTGCTGTTGAGCGCCCACACCCACAACCGGGTGCGCCGGCCGGCAAGGGTGGGCGAGACCCTCGTCATCCAATCGGGCTGCCACGGCTCGTTCCTGGGGCGGCTCGACCTGGAGGTCGAAAACGGCCGCGTGGTCGACTACCGCCACGAGCTACGCGTTGTGGGTCCAGAGATCGAGCCCGACCCAGGGGTGCAGGCCCTGGTCGACGAGGCACTGGACCCCCATCGCCAGGAGCTGAACCAGGTGGTGGGCCACACGGCCACAGGCTTGAACCGGAACACCGTCCTGGAAGCGACCATGGATAACCTCTTGCTCCAGGCCCTCCTGGAGGCCACCGGCGCCGAGGTGGCCTTTTCCAATGGATGGCGCTACGGCGCCCCCATCCCGCCCGGGCCCATCACCCTGAACGATCTGTGGAACATCATCCCCGTCAATCCGCCGGTGTCGGTCACCACCATGACCGGCGACGAGATGTGGACCATGATAGAGGAAAACCTGGAGCACACCTTTGCCCGCGATCCCTACGAGCAAATGGGTGGTTATGTGAAGCGGGCGCTGGGCATCAAGGCCTACGTGAAGCTGGAGAACCCCGCCGGGGAACGCCTTCAGGAGCTGTTCGTCGCGGGCAAGCCACTGGAGCGCGATGGGAGCTACCGCGCGGCCTTTGTGACCGAGCAGGGCGTGCCCCAGAAGTATGGCACGGACCGCCAGAAACTGGACGTGGATGCCATCACCGCTCTACGCCGCTATCTGCGGGCACACGATCCCGCGGAAGCCGAGCTGCGAGGAACGGTGGTGGTCGTATGAGGGGGAAGGTATGACCCGCACGCGTCCCTGGCTCGTCCCGGGCATCCTCGTCCTCCTCACCGCCCTGCTGGCCGGCTGCGGAACGACGCCGGCGCCGGCTGCGACCGCTACCGTCGCGGCGCTACCGGCGACGGCCACTGCGCCGCCGCCCACGGGCGCGCCACCCGAACCGGGCCCCATCTCCGGCAATCCCTTCACCGCCCTGCTGGGCCCGGTCACAGCCCCGCCCGGCTGGACGGTGGAGCCGTGCGAGGGGCAGGGTCCCTTTCTGTGCGTCTCCACGGGCGATGCCTTCCCGGGCAGCGTGGAGCTGCTCCACTATACCCTCGACCAGCGCCAGGACGTGTAC
>JAAYZQ010000454.1 GCA_012514775.1 Anaerolineaceae bacterium | reverse complement strand
GGGCCGAGGCGACCATCAGGATGGTGTTGGGGGTGATGGCGGCGCGCATGGCGCCGGGAACGGCCCGGAAGTCGTCGCCGACGGGTACGTGCACTACCTGGACGCCGAAATAATGGGCTGCTTTGTCCAGCGCGGGATGGCCGGTGCTGGGCACCACCATCTCCGGGGCCTGGGCCTCGGGCCGGTGGGCGCGGGCCCAGTCGCGCGCCGTCTTGACCGCCAGCAGCAGGCTCTCGGTGCCTCCCGAGGTCATGGTGCCTGCCACCCGCTCGTCACCTCCCAGGAGCGAGGCGGACATGGCCACGACCTCGGTCTCGAATTTGCGCAGGCTGGGAAAGGCCGCAGGGTTGAGGCCGTTTTCGGCAAAGAAGAGCGTGTAGGCCTCTTGCAAAAGTTCCTCGATCTCGTCGCCGCCGTGGTAAATCAGGCCAAAGACCCGCCCGTTACGCCAGCGAACGTCGTGATCGCGGGCGGTGCGCATCTCGGCCAGCACCTCATCTTTGGAGCGTTTTTCCGTCGGGAACGGGAGTGTTGCCATCGGTTCCTTCCCTGCTGCCGGACCCTGGCGGTCAGGCTTGCGGAGCCTCGGCTGTGCGGATCAGTCGCAGCCGATACCGGACAAAGATCTCGCCGCCCAGCACGAAAAAGAGGATGGCCCCCTGCAGGACGCGGGACATGGCCGCCGGCAGGCCCATGGTGATGGTGATCTGGTCTCCGCCAGTGCTGAGGCCGGCCATGAGGACGGCGACGATAAGGACGGCCGCCGGGTGCAGCTTGGCCAGCCACGCGATAATGATCGCTGTGAAGCCGTCGCCCACGGCGATGCCCTTTTGCAGGCGGTAGGCAATGCCTGCCACCTGTCCATAGCCTGCCAGCCCGGCCAGCCCGCCGCTGATGAGCATGACCAGGAGGATGTTGCGCACCAGGCTGATGCCCGCGTAGCGGGCCGCCTGGGGGTTCTCGCCGATGACCCGGATCTCGTAGCCCCACCGGGTCTTGAGGAGGATCAGCCAGATGAGGGCCGCGGCGACGATGGCGATGACGATGCCCACGTGCACGCGCCCCGCGCCCATCCATTCCGGCAGCCGCGGCAGGGCGGCTACCTCCTTGAAGCTGGCGGTGCCGGGAAAGCCATAGCCCGCCTTGTCCTTCCACGGGCCGGTGTACAGCCAGTCCATGAGCAGGATGGCGATATAATTGAGCATCAGCGTGGTGATGATCTCGTTGACGCGCAGGTAGGCCTTGAGGGCCGCCGGGATGAGCCCCCAGATGGCCCCGGCGCCAAAAGCAGCGACGCCCATGATCAGGAGCAACACACCGGGGGGAAGGCTGCTGTCGTTCAGGACAAAGAGAGGGATCCAGGCCGTGGCCAGGGCTCCCATGGCCAGCTGTCCCTCGGCGCCAATGTTCCAGAAGAGCATGCGAAAGGCGATAGACACGGCCAGGCCGGTGAGCATCAGCGGGATGGCCTTGACCAGCGTCTCCGAGCGGCCATAATCGGTGCCGAAGGCACCCTCGAACATGGCCTTGTACGTCTCGATGGGGTTGGCGCCGGCCGCCAGGAGCAGGGCCCCTCCCACGATGAGGGCCAGCACGAAGGAGGCGATGGGCACCAGGATCGCGACCTTGCGCGATGGCTCCAGCCGGCGTTCGAATACGATCCTCATGACACGACTACCTCGCTTGGCCCACCGGACCTACCCGGCCGACGGTGCCAGCATGGGGGTTCCGGCCATCATCAATCCGATCTTTTCCAGGTCTGCGTCCTCGACGGGCATCGTGCCCATGATGCGCCCTTCGTAGATCACGGCTATGCGATCGCTGAGGGATGTGATCTCGTCCAGCTCTTCGGAGACGAGCAGGATGGCCGCGCCCGACTTGCGCAGGTCCATGAGCAGCCGGTGTACCGCTTCGATGGCGCCCACATCCAGCCCGCGCGTGGGCTGCATGGCGATCATGGCCCGGGGCGCTCCCGAGATCTCGCGGGCCAGCAGCGCTTTTTGCAGGTTGCCGCCAGAAAGTCCCTTCATCTGCGTTTCGGGCCCCGGTGTGTCGATCTGATAGTCCTCGATGAGACGGCCGGCAAAGCGGGCGATGGCCTGCTTTACGAGAAACCCCATGCGCGATAGGGGTGGGCGCCGGTAGTCCTTCAGGATCAGGTTGTCGCTGACGGTCATGTTGGAGATGAGGCCCACGTGGACGCGATCTTCGGGGACGTGGCTGAGGCCCAGGTTGAGGCTGCGGCGCGGCGAGCAGTTGGTCACGTTCTGCCCGTTCAGCAGAACCCGGCCGCCCGTGGCCGGACGCAGCCCGGTGATGACCTCGGCCAGCTCCCGCTGCCCGTTGCCGGCCACCCCGGCCAGGCCTAACACCTCGCCGGCCCGCACGTGGAAGGAGATGCCCTGCAGAGAGGGCAGTCCTTTGTCGTTTTGGGCCGACAGGTCCTTCACCACCAGCACTTCCTCGCCCGGCTCCTGGGCCTCGCGCTCCAGGGCAAAGAGAACCGGCCGGTCGACCATGAGGCGCGCCAGTCCGGCACGGCTGGTTTCGGCGGGGCGAATGCCCGAGGCGGTGACCCGCCCCTTGCGCAGCACGGTGATGCGGTCGGCGATGCCCAACACCTCGGTCAGCTTGTGGGAGATAAGAATGACCGACTTGCCCTCGGCGGCCATGGCCCGCAGATTCTGGCACAGCTCCTCGATCTCCTGGGGCGCCAGGACGGCCGTGGGCTCGTCCATGATGAGGATGTTGGCTCCGCGGTACAGCATCTTTAAAATCTCGACCCGTTGCTGCTCGCCGACGGAGAGCTGCCAGATGCAGGTGCTGGGATCCACGTGCAGGCCGTAGCGCGTCGAGATGTCGCGCACCTCGCCCTCGATGGCAGGCATGTTGAGGCGAAAGCGGGGTTGGGGCAGTCCCAGGATGATGTTTTCGGCCACCGACAGCGTCGGCACGAGCATAAAGTGCTGGTGCACCATGCCGATCCCCAGCCGGGTTGCGTCGCGGGGCGAGCGGACGTCGGTGGGGCGACCATGCACCGAGATTTCGCCTGCATCGGGGCGGTAGAGCCCGGCCAGGACGTTCATGAGGCTGCTCTTGCCGGCACCGTTTTCGCCCAACAGGGCGTGGATCTCGCCCGGCTCCACGGTCAGATCGACGCCGTCGACGGCCACGACGCCGGGGAAACGCTTGACGATACCACGCATCGAGACAGCGGCTGCGTTCGCGCTCATATAGACTACCCGGCAATGGGGTGGCCCCGATCCTCCTCGGCGGCTGCCGGGACGATCAGGGCCACCTTGATGCCTGCTTTTTCCTTCCTACTGCGGAATCTGTCCGATGACGCCTTCGACCAGCCAGTCGAAGGACAGCATTTCCTCGTCGGACATGGCTTCGCCGGCGGCCACGCGCTCGGTGCCCTCGTTGTCGTTGATGGGCCCTTCGAACACGTCGAACTCGCCGCTCAAGATGCGAGCCTCCTCGACCTCGACCAGGGCCTTGACGTCGTCCGGCACAAAGCCGGCGATGGGCGCCAGGTCGAGGATGCCTTCCTTCATGCCCCACCACACCGGCTCGTTGGTCCAGGTGCCAGCGGCCACGTCCTGGATGAGCTTGGTATAAAAGACGTCCCAATGCCAGATGGGTGCGGTCAGGAACGCGTCGGGCGACTGGTCGCGGGCGACGTCCGAATTGTAGCCGATGACATAGATGCCCTCTTCCTGGGCCAGCTTGTCGGCCTCGGTAGAGTCGCTTTCGCGGGCAATGACGTCCACTCCCTCGGCCGCCAGGGCCACGGCTGCGTCGCGCTCCTTGGGCGGATCTACCCAGGAATATAGCCAGACGGGATGCACCTCCACGTCGGGGTTGACGGAGCGGGCGCCCAGGGTGAAGGCATTCATGTTGCGCACTACTTCGGGAATGGGATAGGGCGCGATGTAGCCCAGCTTGTTCTTCTCGGTCATTTCGCCGGCCACGATGCCCGCCAGGTACCAGGGCTGGTAGCCGCGCCCGTCATAGATGCCGACGTTGGCGGCCGTTTCGTAGCCGGTGCAGTGCTCAAAGATGATGTCCGGATAGTCCTCGGCGACGGCAATGACCGAGTCCATGAAGCCAAAGCTGGTGGCCAGGATGACGTCGTAGCCCTTTTCGGCAAAGTCGCGCACCACGCGCTCGGAATCGGGGCCCTCGGCCACGAGCTCGGCATAGGCCGTCTCGACGCCCATGGCTTCCAGCGCCAGGCGACCCTGGTCGTGGGCGTAGGTCCAGCCCATGTCGCCGGTCGGCCCGACGTACACAAAGGCAGCGCTGGGCAGGTCGGGGCTCTCGGCCACGGGCGGGCTTGACGGGGCTTCGCCGACGACGCCGTCGACGAACCACTCGAGGTTCAGCATCTCTTCATCGGTCAAGCAGGTGCCCAGGGGCACGGCGAGCTCGCCTCCCTGGCCCTTCACCGGCCCGCAGAAGACATCCCACTCGCCGGACAGGATCTTGGTCTGGTAGTTCTCCACCAGGGCGACGGTCTCGGCCGGGACCCTGGATGAGAGGGGAGCCAGATCGACGACGCCGGTCTCCAGGCCGCCCCAGTAGGACTCGGTGCTGTAGGTGCCGTCCATGATGCGCTGGACGATGTCGCTGTACTTGATCCCCCAATCCCAGACGGGGCTGG
>JAAYZQ010000453.1 GCA_012514775.1 Anaerolineaceae bacterium | reverse complement strand
GTGGCCGGCCACCCGTGCCCCGACCTGGATCTTGCCCGCCTTCTTGCTGGCCGTCAGCGTTGTCTGCGTAACCGAGTTGGCCGACACGACCTTGTGACTCGACAGGACTCCCCCTCCGCTCGCGTCAAAAACGACCTCTGTGCCGTCGGGAACCGAGTCCCCTGCTCCGTCAGCAAGGGTCGCCACAACGGTCGTCGACCCTCCGGCTACGATACGGCTCGGGCTGGCGATGAGAGCCGTCACCGCGTACTCGGGGCCCCCTTGAACTGGCTCCCGGATGCTTTTCAGAGCCTTCATCGTCTCTGTCGGGAAGAATATCCTGGAAGACGCGGCAAAGTCCGCCCGGTCCAGCACGGAAAAGAGACGCAGGAGCAACATCTGAGGGATGGCCTGCCGGGGAAGCGAACGGTTCTCGAGGCCAATTCTTAGCGCTCGCGAGATCTCGAGGATCATCTCGGCCTGCGCCTCTGCCTTGACCTTCTCGTATTGGAAAATGTTCGCCGCTTCGCCGTGGGCCAGCCGCTCGGCCGACCAGCTCTGCCACTCGGCCTTCCAGGTCTCGATCCACTGCTTGGCCACATCGTCGCGGACCTTCAGGTTGTCGAGGCGCACGCGCAGGATCTTGGCACCTATCTCGGGCGCATACGCCTGCAGCTCCTGTTCCAGCTCGCTTTGAATCGCGATCCTGGCCGCCTCGTCCTCACCTTCCGTGAGCCCAATCAACTGGTCCAAAGGCCGCCTGGCAAGAATGCTGCGTAGCTTGCCCTCGGTGCAAGAGACGAGGATCAAGCCCTCCCAGTCCATGTCCTGCTCAAACTTCCAGCTCGGCTCCCGGATCCACTTGCAGGTGGAAGCCCGAAACACGTCCTTCAGCGACAACGGATAGAAGGCTCCAGCTTCAAGCGGTTGTCCGCCGTCCGCGATCTGGTACTGCACCTCCACTTCCCAGTCCAGGAGGATGCCCTCGCGAGACATGGCGCTGACCGTATAAGAGTAGCTCTTGGGCCCAAGGTCGACAATGTCATAGATCTTCTCAAAGGGTCTGAGCGACGGGAAGCCAGGCCCCTCTACTGCCGTGAATACGCCGGCCCGCTCGAGGACCACTGCATTGTCGCCTCCGATGATGAGAGACCCCGGGCCACCGATGCGGGCCAGGACGCTATCCTCGTTGGCGGTGATCCTGCCACCTTGGACCTTGATCCAGGGGCCAAAGGAGGGCCGGCCAAAGCGGCTGTAGATAATGAACTTGATGGCCTCGCCCCTACTGAGCTTGGGATAGACGGCCCTGAGAAAGCGGGCCGCCAGCATGAAGGCAGTGGCAATGGCCAGGAGCAAGGGCACAACCCCCAGGGTCACTCGCAGCCAGAACTTCCATGTTTTCAGAATCTCGGGCAGCGCTTGGCCCCAGGCCAGCACCTGGGTGAGGAACGAGAGAACGAGGACAACGACCAGAGAAGGCACGACGGCCCACAGCACCTTCCCAGCAAAGCGCAGGAGCCTGTCAAGCCTGAACATGGCGGCCTCTCTGCACCACGCAGGTGTCCACTACCGTTGTCCTTCCTCTATCTCGCCACGAAGGCGGGCTAGCGTCTTCCGGCAGCTCTCGGGCAGGGGCCACTGAGCATCTGTCTCACTGACGATCTCGCCCAGACAGTCGATAAAGCGTAACGTCAGTGCCGTCTGTGACGCTTCATCGCCCAGGTTCGCCTGCCTGGCCACGTCGCTCAGGCGGTGTAGTATCTGCAACTCGGCTTTTGCGCGGGCCTTCTCGATGTGACGCGCGCGATCGGATCTGCCCTTGCCCATAGCGAGCAGGATCCGGCGCTCCCATTCCGTTTTCCAGTTGTCCAGGCGCCTCTGCATCACGGCCTTTTCCCTGGGAACAAGGTTACTGATGCCTCCCCCGATGAGCTCGATACCATAGCTTCTCAGCAGGGGGCGCAGGCAGCGCCTCATCTGCTCCACGATCTCTTCACGAGGATCCCGGTCGGGGTCCAGTGGAG
>JAAYZQ010000056.1 GCA_012514775.1 Anaerolineaceae bacterium | reverse complement strand
GCCGTGGTGGGACCTGCACGACGCCGACCGCCCAGCCTACGAGGCGCGCAAGGAGGCGTACATGGAGCGCGTCTGGCAGGCGGCCGAGGTGGCCATGCCCGGCCTCCGCGAGGCCGCCGGCCTGGTGCTGCCCGGCACGCCCGTCACGTTCCAGCGCTTTACCCACCGCGCCTGGGGCTGGGTTGGGGGCTTTCCCCAGACGAGCCTGTGGCGCGCCTGGTCGCCGCGCCTGGCGCCCGGCCTGTGGCTCGTGGGCGACAGCATCTTTCCCGGCCAGTCGATTCCGGCCGTGGCCCTGGGCGGCATGCGCGTCGCCGCCGAGATCCTGGCGAGGGCCTAGTCGTTCAGCAGCTCGTGCCCGGCCGCGCGCCAGGCGTCGAACCCGCCGTCCAGCTCCATGACCTCAGGCTACCTCTTCTTCCGTTTCGGCCTGCAATGCCTCTTCGACGTGCTCCTCCAGGGCCACTTCGACGCTATTGCCGTCGGGGTCCACAAATGTGGCGCTGGTGCCCTGCTCGCTGGTCCGCGCGGCAAACTCAAGGCCCGCCGCCTCGCCCCGCGCCAGCACGGCGCGCCACGCTGCCTCGCCGGGGATGCGCAGGGCAAAGGACAGCATGCCCACGGCATCCAGGGGCGGGCGCGGTGCGCCCTGCCCGGCCCAGACGTTCAGGCCCACGTGGTGGTGGTAGCCCCCCGCCGAGAGGAAAAGGGCGCCCGGATAGCCGCGCTGGGTGACCTCGAGCCCCAGGATGCCCTGGTAGAATGCCTCGGCGTGGGCCAGGTCCGAGACGTGCAGGTGCACGTGGCCGATGTCCGTCCGGCGGTCGATGCCGTGCCAGGGCTCGTCGTCAAAGGACGCCTCGGCCAGGAGCGCCTGGACGTCCAGGGGATCGGTGGCCATGGCGACCTGGTCCCCTTCCCGGGGCCACTGCTGTTCGGGCCGGTCGGCGTACAGCTCGATGCCGATGTCGTCGGGATCGGCCAGGTAGATGGCCTCGCTCACCTTGTGGTCCGAAGCCCCCTGGAGCAGGTATCGGTGCGTCACCAGGCGGGCAAAGACGCGGGCCAGGGCCACGCGCGTGGGGAAGCGAATGGCCATGTGATACAGTCCCGTGGTCCGCGGTGGCTTGGGGCGCGCCTGGGGCCGCTCGGTCAACAGCAGGTGATAGGGCGCTCCACCCGTCGCCGACAGGGCCACCGTCTCCGCGACGCCGGCCGGGCGCTCGGTCTCCAGGGCCCGCTTGAAGCCCAGGAGGCCCTCGTAGAACCCCAGCGAGCGCTCGAGGTCCGAGACCTGCAGGTGTACGTATCCGATGTGGGTGCCGGCCGGAAGCCGAAACTCGTCTCGTTCCATCTTTTTTCCTCCGCCGGTTCTCCGGCGCTCTTCTAGGTGACCGTCGTCCTTCTATCTTGCACCGGCGTCTCGGGCCTGGGCTCGTCCCGGAATATCAGTCCCGGCCGCCACGGGGTGCCGAGGGCGGGCAACAGCCAGCGGTCGACGCCCCACCAGCCTGCCGTCCTCCATGCCAGGATCAGCAGGATGGACAGGAGGAGCAAGATGGGATTGAGGCTGACGGCGCCGGCCAGCAAAAAGTTAACGTTCATGAAGGCGGCGAAAAAGGCGGCGATCCCGGTGAACATGCCCAGGATCAGGGCCGCGCCCACCAGCGTCTCGCCGGCAGCAACGACACGGCCCCACAGGGCGGCGTTGGGCAGCACCAGGTTCTCCAGGAACCAGGCGTACCAGCCCTGTACCTGCGGATTCTGACCCCCGGTCTGGGCCAGGGCGCCCTGGATAAAGCCGGTCAGGGCCCTGCCGGCCTCGTTCCCCGTCCAGGCCGGGTTGTTCAGCTTGCCCAGGCCCGACTGGAGCCAGGTCAACCCCACGTACAGCCGCACGAAAAGCCAGATCCACGACCAGCGGACGTCCGCGAACAGAGCCCGGGACACGGGAGACTCTTCCAGAGACACGATCTCTCGTCTTTTTTGTCTATCAGTTAGCTTTGCCATCTCGCTCCTTTCGACTGCCTCCCGGCCCACGGGGTGCGGCAGGCAGATCAGCACAATGACCGCGCCACGAGGCGGGGCTCGCCATAAAGTTAACATACCACAATGCCCCGGCCTTGTCCATGTATCGAGATACAGGCCGGGGGTATAGACGGGGATATAGATCGGGGTCGAAAAGGGGGAGCCCGGCCGCTGGCAGGTAGTCGGAGAGGTGCTTGCTTGCAGGTTCGTAGTGGGCGATTCATCGCCCAAGAAGCGCGCTGAAGCGCGCACTACGAACGGGTTCTCGACAGGCCGCTGGCAGGTAGTCGGAGAGGTGCTTGCTTGCAGGTTCGTAGTGGGCGATTCATCGCCCAAGAAGCGCGCTGAAGCGCGCACTACGAACG
>JAAYZQ010000452.1 GCA_012514775.1 Anaerolineaceae bacterium | reverse complement strand
GCTTCCCCCAGCCCTGTGGTCCTCGACGCGGTAGCCAGCGCCCCGGCGCGGCCGGCTCCCGAGCCGGTGCTGGTGACGGCCGAGGAAGCGGGCCGGTTGCAGGAGGAACTGCGGCAGCATTTCGGCCACGACGCGTTCCGCCCGGGACAGGCAGAGACCATCGCTGCCGTGCTGCGAGGCGAGAGCGTCCTGGCGGTGATGCCTACCGGGGCGGGCAAGTCGCTCTGCTACCAGTTGGCCTCGGCCTTGCTCCCCGGCACCACGTTGGTCATCTCGCCCCTCATCGCCCTGATGAAAGACCAGCTCGACGGCCTGCCACCCGGTATGGAGCAGCGCGCCACCGCGCTCAACAGCACCCTGGACGGCACCGAACTGGAGGCGCGCCTGGCCGGCGCAGCCGCCGGCCGCTACAGCCTGGTGTATGCCGCGCCCGAGCGCCTGCGCCAGCGCCCATTCCTGCACGCCCTCAAACGTGCCGGCGTCTCGCTCCTTGTCGTGGACGAGGTGCACTGTGTCTCCCTATGGGGTCACGATTTTCGCCCCGACTATCGCTTTATCGCCCAGGCCTGGCAGGAGCTCGGCGGTCCCCGCATCCTGGGCATGACCGCCACTGCCACTCCCCGGGTGCAGGACGACGTGCAGGCCGCGTTGGGCGGCATGCGCCTGGTCACGACCGGCACCCACCGCCCGAACCTGCACCTGGAGGCCCGCCGCTTTGCCAACGAGGCGGAAAAGAGGGAGGCGCTGGCCATCGTCTGCCGCCAGCACCAGGGGAGTGGCATCGTGTACGCCACCTCCCGGGAAAAGTGCGAGGACCTGGCTGCCCTGCTGAGGCGGCGGGGCGTCGAGGCCATTCATTACCACGCCGGTATCGCCGATCGGGCCGCGGCCCAGGACAGGTTCATGTCGGGCGAGGCCCGCGTGGTGGTGGCCACCGTGGCCTTTGGCATGGGTGTGGACAAGAGTGACGTCCGCTTCATCGTCCACTACAACCCGCCCAAGGCCCTGGAGAACTATTACCAAGAAGCAGGTCGCGCCGGTCGCGACGGCCAGCCCGCCCGATGTGTCCTTTTTCACAGCACGGGCGACTGGACCAACCTGCGGCGCTGGGCGCGCCAGGGCGGCCTGGGCATCGACCTCTTGCGCCGGACCTATGCCGCCGTCCGGGCCCGCCTCCGCGGGCAACAGGCCGGCATCGTGACCGCCGCCGACCTGGAACGGGACCTGGGCGTCGACGAGACCCGGGTGCGGGTAGCGATCCACTTTTTGGAGAACGCCGGGCTGGTATGGCGGGGCTTTGACCTGCCCCGCACCGCGACCCTCGTTCTGCGCCAGGAGCCGGGCCCGTCCGCGGGCCGGGACGAGGACCTGGCCCGCTTTGTGGAGGTGGCCCGGCTGCGCCCCGGGCAGACTCTGGCCCGGGATCTGGCGGGGCTGGCCCGCGAGACGGGTCACGACGCCTCGCTGGCGTCCCTCCTGGACCCGCGCCACATCGAGGGGCGCTTGCTGGCCTGGGCCGACGCCGGCTGGCTCGAGTACCGGGGTGTGGGCCGCGACATGCTCCTGGCGCTGCCTCCTGCGCCGGCCGACTCGCGCGAGCGGGTGGCGGCCATGGTGGCCGACTATGACGCCGGCCAGGAGGCCCGCATCGCCGAGATGCGCGCCTACGCCTACAGCCAGGCCTGCCGTCACGGCACCATCAGCGTCTATTTCGGCGGCCCCGGGATGGAGGGCTGCCAGGCCTGCGACAACTGCCGGGGAGCGGCCACCAGGTCCCGGACCTCGGCTCCCCTGCCCGTGGCCCATGCCCCGGCCCGGACGAAAAGCGCCCCGCTGCGCACCGAGGGTGCGCAGCGGGGCGACCCGGCCAGGTTGATCCTCCAGGGCGTGGCGCAGGTCCCATACCCCATGGGCCGCAGCGGCCTGGCGCGCGCCCTCCAGGGAGCAGCCAGCAGCAAGCTCCAGGCCGATCGTTTTCCGCTATTTGGCGCCCTGGCGAACCTGACCCAGAAGGGCATCATGGACCTGGCCGACGAGCTCCTGATCAAGGGCTTCCTGGAGCAGTTCGAGCAAAACGGCTATCCCATGCTGCGCCTGACCCCCGAGGGAGAGGCGCTGGTGGCAGAGCTACCGGCAGAGCCCGAGGCGGCGCCGGTGGGGGCCGAAGCTCCGGCGGCCCAGTCCGAGGGTGACGGCGGCCTGTTCGAGCGGCTGCGGGCCTGGCGGCTGGCCACGGCCCGAGAGATGGGCAAG
>JAAYZQ010000055.1 GCA_012514775.1 Anaerolineaceae bacterium | reverse complement strand
TGACCTCCACCGAGTCGGCAATGAGCTCCCGGCTGGCCAGGACGTAGCGCATACCATCGTGGCCCATGGTCAGCCCGTCGCAGATGCCGATGGCCGGAAAGACCACCGGCGTGCCGCCGGCCATGGACACCCCCCGCACCACAGCCTCGACCAGGTCGTCCAGGTGTACGTGCCCGGGGATGATCTGGTTGTAGCTGCTGACCACCCCCACCATGGGCTGCTCCAATTCCCGCCGGGTGTAGCCCATGGAATAAAAGAGCGCCCGGTGCTGGGCCCGCTGCGGTCCCTTTTTCATCGCGTCGCTTCGCATGCTGTCATCCTCTCTGTCTCAAGTTCAACAAGCCCCGCGCCTCCTCCGGGCTCGCGGGCTCGCGGCCGGCCAGGCGGGCAATCTGCACGGCCCTGGCCACCAGGTCGCCGTTGCCCCGGGCCAGAGTCTTGTGCGCGGGGTCGACGTAGACATTGTCCTCCAGGCCCACGCGGACGTGCCCGCCAAAGATGGCACAGGCCATGGCCACGGGGAAGGAGAACGGCCCGACACCAATGCCCTGCCAGGTGGACCCCGGAGGAATGGCGTGGATGTAGCTGTTCAGGATGTCCGAGTTAAAACGCACACCGCCCATCACCCCAAAGACGAAGGAAAAGTGCAACGGCGCCACGAGAAAGTCGTAATGCTCGAAGAAAAAGAGGGCATTGTGCACGTGCGAGATGGCAAAGCACTCCAGCTCGGGCTTGATGCCGTTCTGGTGCATGATGGTGCCAAATTCCAGCGTGGCCTGCAACGGGTTGTAGTAGGTCTTGTCGTGGATGATGCGCCCGTCCTTGTGGCTGACCGTGCAAAAGTTCATGGTGCCCGGGTTCAGCGACGCCAGCTCCGGCCGGTGCAGCTCTACGGGGCGCTTGCGCTCCGCCAGGGTGGATTCCAGGCTGACGCCCGTGCTGAGGTTCAGGAGCAGGCCCGTGTTCTCGCGCAGGGCCTGCACCACGTCGGCCATGAGCGCCGGCTCGGTCGTCGGCAGGCCCGTGGCCGGGTCGCGAAAGTGCACGTGGGCCACCGCCGCCCCCGCCTCCTCCGCCTGGCGCCCCTCGCGGGCAAACTCCTCCGGCGTGTAGGGCACCGCCGGGTTATGCTCCTTCATGGTCACGCTGCCCGACAGGGCAGCGGTTATGACAACCTTGTCGGCCATCTTTCTTTCCTTCCCTCCCTTTGGTTGTTCGGGAATGGCGACTGCAGCACTAGCTCTCCTGCACCTCGCGCCGCAGCTTGAGCTGGCGGATAAAGTACAGGTCGCGCTTGCGCAGGATCTGGTCCCGGTCGGCATCCTGATAGTCGTAGAACCCGGCCCCTGTCTTGATGCCCAGCTTGCCCTCCTCAATCAGCCGGTCAAAGAACTCGGGCGTGGTCTGCATGGCGCTCAGGGCGGGCAGCAGGTACTGGCCCACGCTGTGAAAGACGTCCAGCCCGCCCAGGTCGGCGGTCTCCAGGGGGCCGAGCCAGGGATAGCGAAAGCCGACGCCGTTCTTGAGGGTGCGGTCCACGTCCTCGACGCTGACCACGCCCTCGGCCACCAAGTGCAGCGCCTCGCGGAGCACGGCGTACTGCAGCCGGTTGCTGGCAAAGCCGGGCACGTCCTTTTTGACCATGACCGGCACCTTGCCCAGCTTTTCCGTGACCTGATAGATCGTCTCCGCCGTCTCGTCCGAGGTCTGCTCGCCGCGAATCACCTCCACCAGGGGCACGATCTCGGCCGGGTTGGCCCAATGCTGCCCCCCGACCCTCTCCGGGTGCCGGCAGGCGCGGGCGATGGACGTGATGCTCAGGCCCGAGGTGTTGGTCGCCAGGATGGTGTCGGCAGGGCACAGGTCCTCTATCTCCCGGAAGAGCGCCTGCTTGAGGTCCAGCTTTTCGGGGGCGGCCTCCAGCACAAACTGCACACCTTTGAGCGCCACGGCCAGGTCAGGCGTGATCTCGATGCGCTCCCGGGCCTCCCGCGCCGCGCCGGCCTCGATCAGGCCTTCCTCGATAAACACCGCCTGGCTATTCTTGATGCGCCCCTGCGCCCACTCGAGCTGCTCGGGCCGGACGTCGTACAGTGCCACCTCGTAACCCGCCTGGGCATAGCACAATGCCATCCCGGCGCCCATCGTGCCCGCACCGATCATGGCCATGCGGCGAATATCCTCGAATGCTACCATACTTGCTCTCCTTCCCTCGTGATCACGATGATAAACTCAGCAGCCGGCGGGCCAGCGACATCTTGCCCTCCAGGTCCGCCTGGCGGCCAATGACGATGCGCTGGGCCATGGGCGAGCCGGCGCCGTGCATCGACTCGATAAGGTAGGCCACGGCCCCGGCGCCGGCCACCAGGTTCTCGATGAGGCGCAGGACCTTGACCCGGTCGGCCGGGTCCCAGCCCGCGGCGGCGGCCAGATACTTTTGCACGTAGGGGCCCAGCTCCGGGTCGTCCAGCTCCCGGGCCGAGGGCAGGGTGCCCAGCAGCCCACCCGCAACGTCCGTTGCCAGGCGCGCCAGCTCGTACGGGAACCGGGTGACGTTCAGCTTGCAGACGTTGGCCAGGAGCAGGTCCACCAGGTAGTTGCCCGCCGCCGTGGCCCCGCCCCGGGCCGAGCAGGCGATGCCGCAGGCGAACATGGTCTCGTTGAGGTGGATCATCTCCACCAGCTTGTCGCGCACGTGGGAGGCGCCGTCGACGCCGTTCATGCGGGCCGCGAGGGCCGTGGCGCCGATGAGGACGTCGCCCACGCCCACCTTGCAGCCGCCATAGCTCTGGCGGTGGTAGGCGGCAAAGCGCTCCACCAGGGCGCCGCTCTGGTCCACCTCGCCGTCCAGAAAGACGCGCTCGGCGGGCACGAACACGTCGTCAAAGACGACCAGCACCTCCTGCCCGCCAAAGAGGGGGTTGCCCACATCAGGCAGGCCTTCCTCCATCTTGCGCGTGTCGCTGGCCTGGCGTCCCAGCAGGTAGCGCAGGCCCGGGCTGTCGGTGGGCAGGGCAAAGCAGGTGGCCCACGCCTCCTCGCCCGGGCGCAGGGCCGCCGTGGGCATGACCAGGATCTCGTGGGAGTTGAGCAGTCCCGTCTGGTGGAATTTGGCCCCGCGCACCACCACGCCATCCGGCCTGCGCTCCACGACGCGCAGATAAAGATCGGGATCGGCCTGCTCCGACGGCCGCTTGCTCCGGTCGCCCTTGGGATCGGTCATGGCGCCGTCCACCACCAGGTCCTCCCGCTGCACCCATGCCCAGTAGTCGCAAAAGCGCCGGTGATAGTCGGTGCCGTGGGCCGCGTCGCACTCGTAGGTCACGCTGTACACGGCGTTGGCGGCGTCCATGCCCACGCAGCGCTGAAAGCAGCAGCCGGTGAGGTTGCCGCAGTGGCGCTGCATCAGCACCTTTTTCACCAGGTCGTCGGCGCTGCGGTGCAGGTGAGTGAAGCGGTTGACCTCGCCGCCCGTAAGCGACGAGTGGGCCCGAAACAGGTCGCGGGCCTCCGGTTCGTGGGCGCAGTCGTAGGTCACCGCCACGGCCCGCAGGGAGGGCCGCACCAGGGGATGCCCGGCGGTGGACTGTGCCCCGCCCCCCAGGACGTTGGCACGCAGGTCCAGGGCCTCGATGGAGGCCAGGTATTCGTCACCGGTTTTCAGTGCCATTGCGTCACCTTCCGATCAAGCCCACAGGTCGAGAGCGGCCTGCAGTTCGGGGTGCTCCCGGGCCTTTTCGGCCAGGGGCACGCCCTCCACGGCAGCGTCGATGGCCTGGCGCATGGCGCGGCCGCCGGCCGCCGCCCCGCCGGGATGCCCCTGGATGGCGCCACCCACGCCCAACATCACGTCCAGGCCCACGTCCTCCACGATGCGCGGGGTGTTGCCGGGGTGGATTCCGCCGCCCACGCAGGGCAGAGTGGGCTTCAGGTCGAACAAGGGCATGGTCTGATTGTGCACAATCCGCAAGTACTTGTCCCGGAGCAGCGGGTAGCTGCTATACACCGAGCCCAGGGCCCCCGCGTCGGCTCCGGCCAACCGGGTCAGCTTGCCCAGGAGCAGCGGCGATGAGATGCCGGCCCTCGGGTTCTCGGTCAGGGTACCGGTGCCGGCATAGTGGCTCAGGATGGGAACCGTCACCGACGCGTCCTCCGCCACGGCCTGGACCATCCCCAGCCCGGCCGCCACGCCGTTGATCATGGCCATGCCGGCCCCCAGTTCCTGGGCCCGCCGGGCATTCTCCAGGATCCGCTCCGGGCGGTCGGTGATGTTGGGGCAGTAGACGGCCCGGTGCCCGGTCTCCTGGTAGACCTGTTCGGCGGCGGCGGTGTAGGCGCGCACGCGCTCCAGCATGGGGCTGAACGCCGTATTGCCCAGCAGCTCGTCGTCCTTGATAATATCCACGCCGCCCCGGGCCGACTCGGCAAAGAACCCGGCGCCCACCTCGGGGCCAAAGCCGGTGCAGGGTTTGATCATGTTCAGCAGGATGGGCCGCCGGGGGATGCGCAGGGCGGCCCGCAGGCCCTCGATGCCGAACTTGGGCCCCCCAAAGCCGGCGACAAAGCTGGGCGACAGGGCCAGGTCCACGAGCTTGAGCTGCGTGGCCGTCGAGACGTCATTGCCCAGCAGGGTTGTCAGCAACATGGGGATCTGCGAGCCAAAGTTGACCTCGGGAAAAGCGATCTGGACGAAAAAGGAGCGCCGGCCCGCGGGCGGCGGATCGGGCGCCAGCTCCAGGGGCGGCACGTCATAGATGGCCACCACGCGCCCGGTGTGCCGCTCCTGCATCTCGGGAGTGATGCCCGGCACCGGCAGCCAGGTGCCGACACTTTGGCCCACGGCAAAAGACGCCGCCTTGGCCACAATGTCCACGGCGGGGTCCGCCTCCAGGTAGTAGGTGGCAATGACATAGCCCTTGCCGGCCAGATCCTCGGGATAGGCGAACGTCGTGCTAAACATGGTCCCCCAGGCCTCCAAACTCCATGGCCGCGTCGGCCATGGCCAGGATGTTCTCCGGCGGCACGTCTTCCTGGACGTTGTGCACGGGCGCCAGGACGTAACCGCCGCCCGGGCCCAGGTCGGCGATGCGCTGCCGCACCTCGGCCCGCACCTCCTCGGGCGTGCCCCGGGGCAGGACACGCTGCGTGTCGATGGCCCCCCAGAAGCTGATCCGCTCCCCGAATTCGGCCTTCAGGGCCGCCGTGTCCATGTCCGCCGATGAAACCTGCACCGGGTTGAGGG
>JAAYZQ010000054.1 GCA_012514775.1 Anaerolineaceae bacterium | reverse complement strand
TACAGTTGATAGGCCAGGCTGCGCAACTGCAACTGGTAGCGGATCAGATCGCGGACGTATTCCTCGCGGGTCAGGCTCTTTTCCAGGTCCACAGTACCGAGCATGGGGTCCTCCTACTCCTGTGCCTGTCGTCAGGCCGCTTCCGCGGGGGCAGCCACCGGCTCCGCCTCCACGGGCGGGGCAGGCGCCACCTCGGCCTCTGCTTCCGGCTCGTCTTCCTCTTCGGCCTCGACCGCCTCCGAGCCGGCCTCCTCGGGCAGTGGCAGGCCCCGCGCCTGCAGCGCTTCCTCCATTCGGCGAATGATGGTCTTCAGGATCTTGACCCGCGCCCAACGTCGATCCGTCGCCTCGACGATGGTCCACGGACCCCATTCGGTGTCGGTCCGCTCCAGCATCTCCTCGATAGCCACCACGTAAGCATCGTACTTCTCGTGGTGCTCCCAGTCCTCGGGCTGCACGTGCCAGCTCTCCAGGGGATCCCGTTCCAGCTCCTTGAAGCGCTTCTTTTGCTCCTTCTTGCTGATGTGCAAGAAAAACTTGGCGATGACGACGCCGTCGTCGGCCAGGGTGTGCTCAAAGTCCACGATGTCGCGGTAGCCCTTGCGCCACTCCTGCACCGGCGTCAGCTCTTCGACGCGCTCCACGAGCACGCGCCCGTACCAGCTCCGGTCAAAGATGGCCATCTCGCCATAGCTCGGCAGCTTGAGCCAGAAGCGCCACAGCCATGGCAGCAGCGTCTCGAAGGTGCGGGGCGCCTGGATGGGATAGAGCTTGAAGCCGCGGGGGTCGAGGCGCGAGGTGAGCAGGTTGATGGCCGTCCCCTTGCCGGAGGCATCCCAACCCTCAAAGAGGATGACGATCGGGATCTTGGCGTCCCAGCAGGCCTTTTGCAGGTCGTACAGGCGCCGCTGCAGCAGGGGCCTTTGCCGCTTGTACTCGCCCTCGTCCAGGGACCGGGTCAGATCGATCTTTTCCAGCATGTCGACCGCTCCTTTTTCCTACAGGGCAGCAACCGCCCTGGCAACCAGGCGGCGGAACTCCGGGCCGGCGACGCGCTGCCAGGCCGCGGCAAAGGTGGCCACCAGGTGCCGGAACTCGGCCAGGGTGGCGGCCAGGTACGCCTCGACGCCGGGAGCCTGCGGCGCCTGGCCGGCCGGCAGGGGCGCGGCGGGCCCGGCACCCCACGTGCCCGTGGCAAGGTAATCGCGCAGGATGTCGCCTGCCACGACGGCGTCCTGCACGGCGCCCAGGTGGTCCTGCAAGGCGACGACCTCGCCAATGACGGCCCGGGTTTCCGGGCCCAGCACCTCTTCAAAGAACTCCAGGGTGTAGCGCAGCCGCTTGCAATCGATGCGCAGGGCGTGCAGCCGCTCGGGGGGCGGGTCGGGGTGGTTCACTTCCCCGTCATAGGCCAGGACGGCGGCCAGGCGCTCCTCGACGGCGGCGGGTGCCACCTCGCCCACGCCCTGGCCGCTGCCCGGCACGCTCGCGCCACCGCCGTCGACAAAGCCGTACATGGCCGCCTTGAAGCGGGCATATTTCCCGCCGTCCAGGTAGGCGATCATCTCCTCGCGGGCCGCTTCCCGCCGGGCCTCCAGCAGCGCCAGGAACTCGTCGAGGCCGCCGCGCTGCCCCTCGGGCAGCGAATCCCGGTAGGCCAGGGTCTTCTGGCGAAAGACGTCCAGGTCGCGCACGGGGCCCAGCGCCCGTCCGGTGCGCCGCAGCCCCTTGCCCAAAGAGGCGAGGGCCTTCGGATCGACGGCCGGCTCAAAGACCCGCAGGGCAGCCCGCATGCGCCTCGTGGCGACGCGCATGTCGTGGAGCGCCTCGGGGTCCTGCCCCAGGCGCGTGCCCGGCTCGTTGCGCAACATGCGCCCGTAGTGAAAGGCCAGCACCTTGACCGCAGCCTGGCCCATGGTATCGTCCGGGGTGAGGCCCGGCCTCGCCTTGCCCCCCCTGGCGGGCCGGCCGTCGCCCTCGCCGGGTGGGAGGGACTGGAGGAGCAGTAGCGCCCGCTCGAACTTGGACCGGGGCTGCGGCGCGAGGGCCCACTCCTCCTGGATAGCCGTCGCCAGCCGTTTCAGGTCGTCTTCGGCCTGCCCGGGCGCCAGCTCCGCCTCGACCTCCAGGTAGGTGGCCAGGAGCGCGCCGTCGCGGCACACACGGACGTCGTCCAGGGAGAGGATGGCGAGGGTACCGCTTGATGCCAGGACGGGGCGGGTGTGGCGCGTCTGGCTGATGGTCAGCAGGGGCAAGAGAGGGCGGGACCCGGAAAGATCGAGGGCCAGCGACCGCGCCGGGCCGGGAGGCCAGTCCGCCGGCCCGACGAGCCCCGGCAGCTCGACCTCCAGCTCCTCCCGGCGATGGATCGCTCCCGCCGCCTGGCCCAGCCCCTTGAGGCCGCCCAGGGTACGGTCTTCCTCCTGGCGCAGGCGACAGGCGTAGCCCTGGGCGCGTAGCGCGCCCTCGGCGGTATCCAGGTAATGGTCCCGGACCCGGGCCACGGCGCCTTCGCCAAGCGACAGACCGCCAAGGGTCTGCGCCTCCAGCAAGCGCTGGAATGTCGGGCGATCGGGGACGGCGAACTTGACCTCTACTTCCAACCGGCCGCCTCCTTCCCGCGACGCGGCACAGCCCTACAAATGTTCGATCAGTATACCACGGTTCTCCCCGGCTGGCAACTTGGGTTCCCGGCTCTCCAGGGCTCTGTAAATGTCGCGTTTCTCTTCCCTACCACTGCTCGTGGCGGATTATTGCTACTTAACAGAATAGCACGAATCTGGCCATCACCTGCTCGGCGCAGACAACAGTCCGCGCTCTAGTCCAGCAGGCGCAAAGTGGCAACAGCTGCGGATTGTTATCCGCCGCGAGCGATGTGGGCATATCCGGTTCAATCAGTAAAGCTGCAACAATCGGCTACTCCGGCGCGAGGAATTGCCGGGCCGGGCCTCACGCCGGTCGGCGCTGAGTGGCCGGCGCGCGCCGCGGCTGAAACAGCTCCCACAGGGCACCGCGCCGCGGCGCAAAGAGAAAGGCGACGACAAAAAAGGCGGTGCAGACGAGGACGACGGCCGCGCCGGAGGCAATGTTCAGGTAAAAGGAGAGATAGAGGCCGCCCACGGACGAGACCACGCCGATGATGGCCCCGACGATCATCATGTGCCACAGCCGCCGGGTAAGAAGGTAGGCGGTGGCGGCCGGCGTCACCAGCATGGCCACCATCAGCGCCACGCCCACCGTTTGCAGCGAGACGACGACGGTCAGGGCGATGAGCACCAGGAGCAGGTATTGGAGGGCCGTCAGGGGCAGGCGCAGTGTGGCGGCCAGGATGGGGTCGAAGGAGACGAGCAGCAGTTCCTTGTACAGGGCCACGACGAGGACCAGGACCACCAGGCTCAGCCCGGCCGCCAGCCACAGGTCCTGCGCCGACACGCCCAGGACGTTGCCAAAGAGGATATGGGTCAGGTCGACGCTGTAATCGCGCACCGTGGAGAGCATGGCCACGCCCAGGGCCAGGCTGGCGGCAAAGATGACGCCGATGGCCGTGTCCTCCTTCACCTGGCCGCGCCCGCTGACGTAGCCGATGCCCAGGGCGGTGACGAGGCCCATGGCCAGCGCGCCCCAGAAGAGGTTGGCCCCCATCAGGTAGCTGGCCGCCACGCCGGGCAAGATGGCGTGGGCCAGGGCGTCGCCAAAAAAGGCCATGCCCCGCAGCACGACATAGCTGCCCACCACGGCACACAGCGTGCCGACCATGACGGACGCCAGCAGCCCGCGGACCATGAAGGGGTAGCGCAGGGGTTCGAGCAGCATCTCCAGCAGATCAGCCATGACGGTGTCCTCCCTCTCCGCAGCAGTCGATGTCGCCCAACACCAGGGCATAGTCCTCGCCGCGCCACACCGCCTGCCCGCCATAGGCCGCCGCCAGCGTCTCGGGCCGGATGACCTGCCTTGGCAGGCCATAGGCTACCAGGCGGCGGTTAAGCAGCGCGATGCGGTCAAAGCGCTCCACGGCCAGGTTCAGGTCGTGGGTCGAGACCAGGACGGTGACGCCCTGGCGGGGCAGGGTTTGCAGCAGATCCAGGATCGTCTCCTGGGCCGCGGCGTCCACGCCGCTGAAGGGCTCGTCCATGAGCAGGATGCGCGCCTCCTGGGCCAGGGCGCGGGCGATAAAGACCCGCTGCTGCTGCCCGCCCGAAAGCTCGCCGATCTGGCGGTTGGCCAGCTCGGCCATGCCCACCTGTTCCAGGCAGCGCTCCACGATCTCGCCGTCGCGGGGGCGCTTCCAACGCAGCCAGCCCATCTTGCCGATGCGGCCCATCATGACCACGTCGTGGACGGTCACCGGAAAGCTCCAGTCCACCGCCGAGCGCTGGGTCACGTAGGCCATCTCGGCGCCGTTGGTCGAGATGGTGCCCGAAACAGGCGGGATGAGCCCCACCAGTGCCTTGAACAGCGTGCTCTTGCCCGCCCCGTTGGGGCCGACGATGGCCACCTGCTCGCCCTCGTTGACGGCCAGGCTCACCTCTTCCAGGGCATGGCTGCCGTTGTAGCCCACGGTCAGGTTCTCAACGCGCAAGATCTCGTCCGTCATCGCAGCGCCTCCACGATGGCCGTCACGTCGTAGCGCATCAGCTCGACGTACGTCTCGGCCCCGCTGCCCGGCCCGCCGAGGGAGCCGGTGTAGAGGGACACCAGGCGGACGCCCGTATCGGCGGCCACCTGCTCCGCCAGCTTGACATTGACCGTGCTCTCGGTAAAGATGGCCGGCACGCCGTAGCGCTGGATGATCTCCTGGAGCGCGGCGATGGCCCGGGCCGAGGGCTCGGCCGACGGGTTAAAGGTGTAGACGGTGCCCACCTGCTCCAGCCCGTACCGGTCGGCGAGGTAGGCAAAGCTGGCGTGATTGGTGACCAGCTTGCGGTTCTCCACGGGGATGGACTCCACCTGGGCCTGGATCCAGGCGTCCAGCTCTTCCAGCTCTTGCGTGTAGGCCTCGGCGTTGGCCCGGTAGGCGTCCGCGTTGCCCGGGTCCCGAAGGCTGAGGGCCTGCCGGGCGTTTTCCACCCACTGGATGACGTTGGGAACGCTGAACCAGACGTGGGCATCCACCTCGCCGTGGTCGTCGTCTTCCCCGGCGTGGGCCTCACCCTCAGCCGGCCGAAACTGGATCCCCTGGGAGATCTCGACCCGCGGCGCCTCGCCGCCGGCGCTCTCCAGGACGTTCTCCAGTCCGTCCTCCAGGCCGCCGCCGTTCAGGAACACCAGGTCCGCGTCGTGGATGGCGGCCACCTCGGAGGGAGCGGGCACGTAGCTGTGGGGGTCGACGCCGATGCCCATGAGGGTCATCAGCTCGATCCTGTCGCCCCCCACCCGGCCGACGACGTCGCCCACGATGTTGGTCGTGGCCACCACCTGGAGCTTTTCGCCGGCGCCCAGGGCGGCCGGCCCTGGCTCGGCGATGGCCGCGGCCCCGTCCGGCCCCGACGGGCCACAGGCCGCGGCCCCCAGGAGCAGCAACAGCAGGACGGCCAGCGTCCCCGGCCACAACAGGCCACTCCGTATGGTCTTCATTTCCCTTCCCCCTTGTTGTCCGGCCCCTGCGGGCGGCAGGCCGCGCACAGGCCCACCAGCTCCAGCAGGTGATCCTCGACGATATATCCGGTGTCGCGCCCGACCTGGGCCAGGAACCGGGACAGGTCACAGCCCTCGAACTCGACGGTAGCGCCGCACACCCGGCACACCAGGTGATGGCGATGGCCGTGCTCGGCGGCCGCGTAGCCATGGCAGCCGTCGTCGGCGTGGATGCGCCGCACAAAGCCCATACCCGCCAGCAGGTCGAGGGTGCGATAGACCGTCACGAGCCCCACCGTGGGGCAGTGGGCGCGGGCCCGCTCCCAGACCTCGGCCGGGCTGGCATAGCTGCCATCTTGCAGGAGGGCGCGGATCACGGCCCGCCGCGGCCGCGTGACCCGATAGCCGGCCTGGCTCAACTGCCAGAGCAGTCTCTCTTCCGAAAGCATAATTGAAAAACCTTGTCATTAAGGATGAGGGCAGTATAGCTCAAGTGGGCCGCGCTGTCAACAGCTCGGTGGGGGTTAGCGGAGCATGACCTGCCGGGCCACGTCGCGTCCCCGATCGGTGAGGGTCAGGTAGGCCCCTTCCGCCTGCCTGGCCAGGCCCTCGCGCGTCACGTGGCGGGCCACCCGCTGTCCAAAGGCCGGGTTCCAGCGCATGTGGCGCGTCAGGTGCTCCAGCGAGCACTCGGCCGCCTCCTGGGGCGTGCCTTCGTGGTGGGAGAGGTGCACCAGGAGCATCTCGCCGGCAAACTGCCAGCGCTGCCGCCGGCGCAGGAGCCACTGGGCGACGAGGCCCCGCCCGGGCGCAAAGAGGAGCGCCAGGGCAAAGAGCACGCCCGTCATGGTCGCCATGCTGCCCGCGATGGAGGCGTCGAGCCAGCGGGCCACCAGGTAGCCGGCCACGGCGGCCCCGGCGCCCAGGGCCACGGACAGCAGCAGCATCACCGGCAGCCGGTCGGTGAGCAGGTAGGCGGTGGCCGGCGGGGCGATCATGAGCGCCACGACCAGCACCGAGCCCACGGCCTCGAACGAGCCCACGGCCGTCACCGAGACGAGGGTCATGAGGGCATAGTGGACGACCGCCGGCGAAAAGCCCAGGGCGGCGGCCAGCCCGGCGTCAAAGGTCGCCAGTTTCAGCTCCTTGAAAAAGACGACGATGAACAGCAGGTTGACCAGGCCGATGCCGCCGGCCAGCCACAGGGCCCGCGGCCCCAGGTCGCTGCCGGCCACCACCAGGCGATCGAACGGCGCGAAGGCAATCTCACCCAGGAGGACGGCGTCGGTGTCCAGGTGGACGTTGGCCGCGTAGCGGCTGATGAGGATGACGCCCAGGGCGAACATGGCCGGGAAGACGAGGCCGATGGCCGCGTCGGCCTTGACCAGGCGAGTGCGGTGCAGCGCCTCCACCAGCGTCACCGTCAGGACCCCCGTCAGGGTGGCGGCGACGATCATGGGCAGCGAGGCGGTGCTCTCCACCAGGAAGAACATGAGGACGATGCCCAACAGGATGGCGTGGCTGATGGCGTCGCTCATGAGCGACATGCGCCGCAGCACCAGGAAGGTGCCCACCAGGGCGCAGCTCGCCGCCACGACGGCGGCAATGAGCATGATCTCGATCTGTGGCTGTGACATCTTATCTCACCATCACTTTCCGCGCCACGTCGCGGCCATGATCCGTCAGCTCCAGGTGGCCGTTGGTGCGCTGGATCAGGTCATGGCTCACTGCCCAACGGACGACGCGACGCGTGCGCTCCTCGTCCCAGCGCATGTGGGCGCGCATGTGGCCCAGGGCGCTCTCTTCCCGCTCGCCGGCCTTGCCCTCGTGGTTCAGCAGGTGCACCGCCAGCGCCTCGGCGGCAAACTGCCAGCGCTGGCGCGCCCGCCGCCGCATGCGGGCCACGATGTCGCGCTCGGGGGCAAAGAGCAACGACAGCAGGACGATGGCGCTCATGTACAAGACGATGGTCGGACCCGTGGGCAGCCGCTGCACAAAGCTACTGGTCAGGGCGCCCAGGAGGCCCACCACTGCGCCAAAAGCGCCGGACAGGAGAACCATGACGTGCAGCCGCTCGGTCCACTGCCGGGCGGCCGCCGCCGGGGCGACGATCATGGCGCTCATGAGCACCACGCCCACGGTCTGCAGGCCGACGACGATGGCCACCACGATGAGCGACGTGAGCAGGACGCTCAGCCGGCCGCTGGGAAAGCCCAGGCTGGCGGCAAAGTCGGGATCAAAACTCAGCAGCTTGAACTCTTTCCACAACACGAAAACCACGGCCAGGGCGATGGCCCCCAGGACCGCCATGGTTGCCACGTCCCGCTGGATCAGCGTGGCCGCCTGCCCGAAGAGAAAGCGGTCCAGTCCGGCCTGCCGGGCGTCGGGCCGCTTCTGGAGAAAGGTCAACAGCAGCAGGCCAAAGCCGAAAAAGACGGACAGCACGATGCCCAGGGCCGCATCCTCCTTGATGCGCGTGTGGCGCATCACCAGGAGCACAGCCAGCGTGCCCAGCCAGCCGGCCACCGCCGCTCCCAGGACGAGCACCAGGGGCGCCCTGGAGCTGGTCAGCAAAAAGGCCAGGGCCACGCCGGGCAAGGCGGCGTGGGAGATGGCATCGCCCAGGAGGCTCTGCTGGCGCAGCACGGCAAAGGCGCCCAGCACGCCGCCGACCAGGCCCAACACCGCCGAGCCAAGGGCCACCGTGCGCAACGTGTAGTCAAAGAATAGATCGTATAAAATCTGTGCCAGATCCATGCCTGTTCCTCGTCACATCCACAAGCTCGGCGCCGTCAGTTCTTGCCCAGGAAGGCAATGCGGCCGCCGTAGGCCTTGCGCAGGTTCTCTTCCGTAAAGACCTCGCGCACCGGGCCGCTGGCGATACGGCGCACGTTCAGGAACGTCGCCCAGTCAAAGTACTCCTCCAGGGTCTGGAGGTCGTGGTGGACGACGACCACCGTCTTGCCCGCCGAGCGCAGGTCGCGGAGCAGATCGATGATGGCCCGCTCCGTGGTGGCGTCGACGCCGGCAAAGGGCTCGTCCATGAAATATACCTGGGCGTCCTGCACCAGGGCCCGCGCCAGGAAGACGCGCTGCTGCTGCCCGCCCGAGAGCTGACTGATCTGCCGCCCGGCCAGGTCGGCCAGGCCGACCTTCTCCAGGCCCTCCATGGCCAGCGCCCGCTCTTCGCGGCCCGGCCGGCGCACCCAGCCCAGCTTGCCGTACAGCCCCATGGTCACGACGTCCAGGGCATTGGTCGGAAAGTCCCAGTCGACGCTGCCGCGCTGGGGCACATAGCCCACCAGCCGCCGCTGCTCGCCGTAGGGCCGGCCGTAGATGCGCACCTTGCCCGCCGCGGGCCGGATGAGGCCCAGGATCGTCTTGACGAGCGTGCTCTTGCCCGCGCCGTTGGGGCCCAGGACGCCCATCAGCACGCCCTCGGGCACCTCCAGGTCCACGTCCCACAGCACGGGCTGCTCCCGATAGGCCACGGTCAGGTCCGTGACCTCGACTGCCAGGTTGTTTCCGTTCTGGTGGTTTCCGTTCATCGGTTCCTCCGAAGCCCGCCGCGCCCTAGTCGTCCGCCGGCGCCAACAGGGCCGTCACGATCGTATCGACGTTGTGCCGCACCATGCCGGGGTAGGTGCCCTCGGGGCTGCCCGCGTCGCCCATGGCGTCGGAAAATAGCTCGCCCCCGATGCGCACCTGGAATCCCCGGGCACGCACAGCCTCTTGCAGGGCTTCGACGTTTCGCACCGGCACGCTGGATTCGACGAATATGGCGCCGATGCGCCGTTCCGCGATAAAGTCCGCCAGGTCTTGCACGTCGCCGATGCCCGCCTCGGTGGCGGTGCTGATGCCCTGCAGCCCGCGCACCTCAAAGCCATAGGCCCGCCCAAAGTAGTTAAAGGCGTCGTGGGCCGTCACCAGCACGCGCTGATCTGCGGGCAGGCGCGCCGCCTGGGCCAGCACGTAGCGGTGCAGCTCGGCCAGCTCGGCCAGCGTCTCGCGGGCGCGGGCCTCGTAGCCGTCCGCGTGGCCCGGATCGATCTCGACCAGGGCGTCGCGCACCGCTTCGACGGCGTACTGCCACAGGGTGACGTCGAACCAGACGTGGGGGTCGTACTGGCCCTCGAACTCGGGCGGCGTCAGCAGCCTGTCCCGGGGGATGCCGTCGGTGACGGCCACGGTCACGATGGCGCCACCCATCTTCTGAAAGACCTCGGCCATTTTGGCCTCCAGGTGCAGGCCGTTGTAAAAGACAACGTCGGCCTCGGCCAGGGCAATGACGTCACCCTCGCTGGCCTTGTAGCTGTGGGGGTCGATGCCGGGCCCCATCAACCCCTCGACGGCCACCCGCTCGCCTCCGACGCGCTGGACGATGTCGGCGATCATGCCCACCGTGGCCACGGCCTGGATCTGGCGCCCGGCAACGTCGCCCAGGTGGCCCGGGGGACGTCCGCAGCCGGCCAGGAAGAGCGCGGCCAGGGCGAGCAGGATGACGCTTCGAACTCGGGTTCTGATCATGGCTTCCTCGTGGCTGCCCGGGGGGACGGGCAGTAGATCTCATTCCTCGCCGGGATCTCCGGACGTCACCTGCACGCTGGCCGCCAGCCCCTCTTCCAGGCGCCTGTTCTTGCCCCCGGCCTGCACCCGGACGGCGCCGGACGCCTCGTCCCGCTCCAGCAGGGTCACGCTGGCGCCGGGCACCAGGCGCCAATCGGCCAGGCGGCGCAGCAGGGCGGCGTCGCCGTCGGGCACCTCCACCACCCGCACGCTGCGCCCCACCTCCGCGTCCAGCAGGGCGACCGTCTCGCGGGTCGGGAACTGCCCGTCGCCGGCCGGGATGGGCTGGCCGTGGGGGTCGGCTTCCGGCTGCTGCATAAAGGCTGCCAGCCGCTCGGCCACCCGCTCGGAGGTGGCGTGCTCCAGGCGATGGGCCTCGACGTGCACCTCATCCCACGACAGGCCCAGGACCTCTGTCAGGAACAGCTCCCAGAGACGGTGCCGGCGTAACACCCGCAGCGCCGCGTTCTGGCCCTCGGCGGTGAGCACCACGCCCCGGTAGCGCGCATACTCCACCAGGCCGTCGCGGTGCAGCTTGCGGATCATGCCCGTGACCGACGCGGGCGCCACGCCCAGCCGGCCCGCCAGGGCGGACGTCGACACCCGCACCTGCTCCTCCTGGAGGCGGTAGATCATCTGTAAATAGTCCTGGACGGATATGCTTTCCATTGTTCATCCTTAAATTTAGTCACGCCTAAATTATAGCAAAGGGACCACCGTCTGTCAAGGGCCGGGCGTTAAGGCCGTATAAGAAAACAGCTCAATCGCCCGCGGCGGCTTGTTGACTTGGCCGACAAGGTGTGGTAAGATGAGCCAAGGAGAGGGGATTGGCCCCCCGTGTAGTCGCCTGGCCGGGGCCACGTGCAAACGTCTTGTTGGCGGAACTGTATGCCCTGCCGGTTCTGGACCGGTACCTGGTCTACGCACCACTGCCTGGCAGGGAGATGTCTTGGAGCTGCTACGGTGCGTGGCGGGGCGGCAACGGAGGGAGAGAGGACGGGAGGTGAGTGACAGGCCCCACGACCCCCGCCTGACTCGGCGCGCCTTTTTCCGGGCTCTGCTCGTCGAGGCCCGCCAGGCCACGGCCTCTCTGCGCGGCACACCCTCCTTCTCCCTGGCCGCCCTCCAGGAACTGCCGGCCGAGGGGCTTGCCCGCCTCGTGCCCGAGGTCCAGCCGGGCTGGGCCCTGCACGTCGAGGGGGACCGCCTGGTGGCCCGCGGACGAGAGAGCGGCGTCGTCCTCGACCTGGCCCCGGCCTCCAAGGAGAACGTCCTGGCCCTGAACCTCCTGGACGGGCACCGTACCATCGACAGCGCCGCCAGGCGCCTGGCCCGGGAGATGAGCTGGCCCGAGGAACAGGCCTTCGAGCACGTACGCCAGTTGTTCTTTACCCTGGCAGGCGCCCTCGTCTGCCTGCCCCGCAACGCCGGAGACATGGGGGAGTAATGGCCCCCGTCCCGCCCTGCGCCGGAGCGCGACCCGCCGAAAAGAAGCATCGCGAGTAGAACCCTTATGTTGACTTTTTGGCCGCTTTGAGGTATACTTGCCGCAATCGACATCGCAGCCGCACGTCGCCGCTCATTCCGGCATAGAGACCTGACAGGACCCACCTGCCAGGTCTCCTGACCTCTAGAGGAGATTGCAGCATGAGGACCAACACGAGTACGCGAGCCCGGCTCGCCACCGCCATCGCCCTGATCGCCTGCCTGTTGCTCCTGCCGCCGGCCGCCGCTGCCCAGGGGCAGGTGCACGTGGTCCAGCGCGGAGAAACCCTCTCGAGCATTGCCGCTCGCTACGGCACGACAGTACAGGCCTTTGTGCAGGCCAACGGGCTACGCAACGCCAACTTTGTCTGGGTCGGCCAGCGCCTGTCCATCCCCGGGGGCGGCGCGCCGGCCGCGTCGGGCGGCGGGGTGCACGTCGTCGGCTACGGCGAGACGCTGTACAGCATCGCCCGGCGCTATGGCACCACGGCCTCGGCCCTGGCCGCGGCCAACGGTCTGAGCAACCCCAACCTGATCTATGTCGGGCAGAGGCTGCGGGTGTCGGGCTCGTCGGCCGGTGGCGGCGGAACGTCCGCCCCGTCGAGCGGCGGCATCCACGTCGTGCAGCGCGGCGAGACGCTGGCGAGCATCGCCCGGCGCTATGGCACCAGCGTCTCGGCCCTCGTCGCGGCCAACGGCCTGGGCAACCCCAACCTGATCTATGTCGGGCAGAGGCTGCGGGTGTCGGGCTCGTCGACCGGTGGCGGCGGTTGGACCCCACCATCGACCGGCGGCACCCGCTGGATCGACGTCGACCTCAGCGAGCAGACGGTGCGGGCCTACGAGGGCAACACCGTGGTGCGGGCCATGATCGTCTCCACGGGCCTGCCCCAGTACCCCACGCCTCCCGGCCGCTTTCGCATCTATGCCAAATACCCCAGCATCACCATGTCGGGCCCCGGCTACTATCTGACGGGCGTGCCGCACAGCATGTTCTTCTACCGCGGCTATGCCCTCCACGGCACCTACTGGCACAGCAACTTTGGCCGGCCCATGAGCCACGGCTGCATCAACCTGACCAAGGCCGACGCCGCCTGGCTCTATACCTGGGCATCGGTGGGCACCGAGGTCGTCATTCACGGATAGGATCACGGCTGCCGCGGGGTGGGCCGCTGCGAGATGGCCTTGCAGCGGCCCACCTTGCATGGCCGGCAGTGCGGGGCAACGACCGCCTCGCGGCCAGGGGAACGCGCCGCGGCCACGGAGAGCCAGGGCATGAAAGAACTATTCGAGGGGTTGGGTTTCGGCCTGCTGCTGCAGATCTCGGTCGGGCCGGTGTGCGTCGCCGTGTTGCACAAGGGCCTGACCCAGGGCTTTCGCCACGCTTTTGCCATGGTCTGGGGCGTGGCCCTGGTGGATGCCTTTTACATCCTGTTGTCGGTGCTCGGCGTCTCGGCGCTCCTCCAGTTGGAGGCCGCGCGGCTCGTTGTCGGCCTGGCGGGCGTCGCGCTGCTCCTCTTCTTTGGCATGCGCTACTTGCTATCGCGCCCCGGGCCGGTGGAGCGCCAGCAACACAGCGGCTCGCTGGCCAGGAGTTTCAGCTTTGGCGCCGGCCTGACCATGACGAACCCCTTGACCATCCTCTTCTGGGCCGGGGTGCTGGGCGCCATGATGTCGGCCCGCACTTTCGAGGGCGGCTCCGGCGGCGTGGTGCTGTTTGCCACCGGTTGCGTGGTCGCCACCCTGCTCTTTCTCACGGGCGTAGCCCTGGCGGGCCACCTGTTGGAGCGGGCGCTCTCGCCGCGCCTGAGCCTGTGGCTCAACCGCGCCGTGGGCCTCTTTCTCCTCGGATTTGCCGTCAAGCTGGCCCTAGACCTGTTGTAGCCGTTGTCCTTTAAACACCTCCCGTTTTGTCATACCACCTGTTCTGTGCTACACTTGTAAGCTGCTCCCATCGTGCGGAGGATATGATTGATGAAGAGGACTATTGCCGGCATCGTACCAATCGTGTGGCTCTTGCTCTGCCTGGCGATCCCTGCGGGGCTCGCTCTGGCTCAGCCGGTGGGTCAGATAACCTCACCCCGCGACCGCGCACAGGTTCGGGGCCAGGTGCCCATTGAAGGCAGCGCCGCCCACGAACAATTTCAGAAATACGAGCTTCACTACGGGCCCGAGCCCAACCCCGGCGACTCGTGGACACCCATCGGAGGCTCTCCCTTTGGCGTGCCCGTGATCCAGGGCCGGTTGGGGCTTTGGGACACGACCCTGATCCCTGACGGCGTCTACAGCCTGCGCCTGCGCGTCGTGCGCCTCGACGGCAACTATGACGAATACTTTGTGCGGGGCGTCCAGGTGTCCAACACCTTTCCCACCGACACGCCCACCCCCGAGGCAGCCGTAACGCCCACCCCGTCGCGGGCGACAGACACTCCGGCGCCGACGCCGACGGTGCTCATTGCCGTGCCGACGGTGTCCAGCCCCACGCCACGGCCGACGAGCACGCCCTTGCCCACCTCTTCGCCCACCGACACCCCGGAGCCGTCCGACATGCCCTTCACCAGCGTCAGCGGCGCGGCCTGCTGGGGCGCGGGCGCCACCCTGGCGGCCTTTGTCGCCATCGGGCTGCTCTTTGGCCTCAAGGGCGGGATCGTCTCCCTGGTCCGCGGGCTGGTCCGCCGCGGCAGGGAAAGCATGGGGGTCTACGAGGACTGACGTGTCCCAGCGAGATGCCACGCAGTCACTGGCCCTCGTGATAGGCCTGGGCAATCCGGGAGCGGAATATGCCCGGCACCGTCACAACGTCGGCTTCCGGGTGGTGGACGCCCTGGCAAGGGCCCACGGCCTGGCCTTTTCGCGCGCCAAGCTGACCCGGGCGCACACCGCCCAGGGCCGCATCGCCGGCCGCAGGGTGATCCTGGCCAAGCCGCAGACCTTTATGAACCGCAGCGGCCAGGCCGTCGGTCGCCTGGCCCGCTGGCACAAGGTCCCGCCGCAGCAGATCCTGGTCGTATACGACGAGCTGGACCTGCCCCTGGGGCGCCTGCGCCTGCGGCCCGAAGGCGGCGCGGGCGGGCACAACGGCATGCGCTCCATCATCGAGGCGCTGGGCAGCCAGGGGTTCCCCCGGCTGCGGGTGGGCATCGACCGCCCCCCGGGGAAAATGGACCCGGCCGACTATGTCCTGCATCCCTTCTCCCAGGAGGAGGCCGAGATCGTGGCCCCGGTCATCGACCAGGCGGTGACCGCCATCGAGACCTGGCTGGCGGAGGGGATCGTGGCGGCCATGGACCGCTACAACCGGCCCTTCGTCCAGGAGGGCGAGGCTGACCCGCCCCCCACCGTGAGGGAAGCCGGGCGGACTCCCGGCGAGGAGCGGCCGGCATGAACCTTTCCGGCCTTTTGCCCTTTGTCCGGCAGGCCCCGGCCTACCAGCGCCTGGCCCGGGCCCTGGAGGAGGGCCGGCTCGGGGATCTCTTCCCGGAGGGCGATCCATCCCAGGGGCTGGGTGTCATCACCCCGGCCCGGCCCTACCTGGCCGCGGCCCTGCACCAGCAGGCGAACCTGCCCCTGATCGTCCTGACCACCAGGGCCGAGCGGGTGAGCCAGTGGACGGAGCAACTGCGGGTATGGACCGGCGCCAACCGGATCTATGCCTTCCCCGAGCCCGACGCGCTGCCCTACGAGCGGGTTCCCTGGTCTCGAGAGACGATCAGCGACCGGATCCTGGCCCTCACCTCCCTGCTGCGCCCGGGCGACGAGCAGGCGCCCGTGGTCGTTGCCTCGGCGCGGGCGCTGATGCACAAGACCCTGCCCGTGCGCGAATTTCGCCAGGGGCTGCGCGAGTATCATCGCGGCCAGGAGATCGACCTCCAGCGCACCGTCGAAACCTGGGTGGCCCACGGCTACCGGCCCGAGCCCGTCGTCGACGAGCCGGGGACGTTTAGCCGGCGCGGCGGGCTGGTGGACGTCTTTCCGCCCAACCTGGTGCAGCCGGTGCGCATCGAGCTCTTTGGCGACGAGATCGACAGCCTGCGCATCTTTGATCCCACCACGCAGCGCACCCTGGAGCAGATCGACCGCTTTGTGCTGGCCCCCGCCAGCGAAGCCCTACCGCGCCTGGCGGTGCAGACCAGCCCCCGTGTCGCCGAGCTGGACCTCAGCCTGTGCCATCCGCCGGCACGCATGGAATACCAGGAGGACCTGGCCCACCTGGAGCAGGGGCTCTATTTCCGGGGCATTGCCTTCTACCTGCCCTTCTTCTACTCCTTCCCGGCCACCCTCCTGGACTATTTGCCCGCCGGGGGCCTGACACTGGTGGACGACTGGGACGCTTTCATGGCCACCACCGTGGACATGGACCGCCAGGCGCAGGCGCTCCAGGCCGACCTGATCAAGGCCGGCGAGCTGCCCACCAACTTCCCGGCACCGTATCATACCTGGGACGAGGTGAAGGCATCGCTCCTGGCGCGCCCCCTGCTGGCTCTGGGTGGGCGCGGGCAGCGCGAAGAAGAGGGGCTCCTGAGCCAGCTCTTTGGCTATGGCGAGCGCTACGGCGGGCAGCTCAAGCGCGTGCTGGACGGCTTCCAGGAGATGCGCGCCGCCGGCCGCAGGTTGGTGGTCGTCAGCCGCCAGGCCAGCCGCATCTGCGAGCTGCTGGAAGAGCGGGGCGTGGCCGCGCCACCCCTGGAGAACGTGGACGAGCCGCCCCCGTCCGGCAGCCTGGCCCTGGTGCGGGGCACCCTGGCCGAGGGCTGGAAGCTGCACCTGGAAGAAGAGGCGCCGCCGGTGCTGGATTTGCTCACCGACGCCGAGGTCTTTGGCTGGGCCAGGCCCGCGCCGCGCCGCGCCCGCCGCTCGCGACCCACGGCCCCCGAGACCTTTTTCGCCGACGTGCAGCCCGGCACCTACGTGGTGCACGTCGAGCACGGCATTGGCCTCTTCCGCGGCCTCACCAAGATGGGCTTTGACGGCTCGGAGCGCGAGTACCTCCTGGTCGAGTACGCAGCGGGCGACAAGCTGTACGTGCCGGTTTACCAGGCCGACCGCCTCAGCCGCTACGTGGGCGTGTCGGACCACCAGCCCCAGGTCAACCGCCTGGGCACGGCCGAATGGGAGCAGGTCAAGGCCCGCACGCAACGGGCGGTGGAAGAGATCGCCGGCGAGCTACTGTCGCTGTACGCCGCCCGCGAAGTGGTGGAAGGCCACGCCTTTGCCGCCGACACCCTGTGGCAGGCCGAGCTGGAGGCCTCGTTCCCCTACATCGAGACCGACGCCCAGGCCCAGGCCCTCGACGAGATCAAGGCCGACATGGAGCAAGGCCGGCCCATGGACCGCCTCATCATAGGCGACGTGGGCTATGGCAAGACCGAGGTGGCCCTGCGGGCGGCCTTCAAGGCGGTCATGGATGGCAAGCAGGTGGCCATCCTGGTGCCCACCACCGTCCTGGCCCAGCAGCATTACCAGACCTTTACCGAGCGCCTCAGCTCCTTTCCCGTCTCGGTGGAGGTCCTCTCCCGGTTCCTGACCCGCAAGAAGCAGGAGGACGTGGTCAAGAAGGTTGCCGACGGAGGGGTCGACATTGTCATCGGCACCCACCGGCTGCTGTCCGACGACGTTCAGTTCAAGGACCTGGGGCTGCTGATCATTGACGAGGAGCAGCGCTTTGGTGTGGGCCACAAGGAGCGCCTGAAGCAGATGCGCAAGGAGGTGGACGTCCTGACCTTGACGGCCACGCCTATCCCCCGCACGCTGCACATGTCGCTCTCGGGCGTGCGCGACATGAGCACCATCGACACGCCGCCCGACGAGCGGCTGCCGGTGCGCACCCACGTGGGCGAGTACGACGAAACGCTCATCCGCCAGGCCATCTTGCGCGAGCTGGACCGGGGCGGCCAGGTCTATTTTGTCCACAACCGGGTCATGGGCATCTACCAGATGGCCCAGCGGGTGCGCAAGCTGGTGCCCGAGGCCCGGGTGGCGGTGGGCCACGGCCAGATGGCCGAGCGGGAGCTGGAGCGCGTCATGCTCGACTTTGCGGCAGGCAAGGTGGACGTCCTGGTATGCACCAGCATCATCGAGAGCGGCCTGGACATTCCCAACGCCAACACGCTCATTGTCAACCGCGCCGACCACTCTGGCCTCGCCCAGCTCTACCAGCTCCGCGGGCGGGTGGGTCGCGGCGCCCGGCGCGCCTATGCCTATTTCCTGCACCCGGCCATGTCGACGTTGAGCGAGACGGCGCGCCAGCGCCTGGCGACCATCGCCGAGGCCAGCGAATTGGGCGCCGGCATGCGCATCGCCATGCGCGACCTGGAGATCCGGGGCGCCGGCGACCTGCTGGGCGCGCGGCAGCACGGCCACATCGCCGCCGTGGGCTTTGACCTCTATACGCGGCTCCTGGCCCGGGCCGTACAAGGGGCCCGCTCCCAGCGCCCAAGCAGCGACGGTCGCGGGGGCGGCCCGGCGGCCGAAGAGGCCGCGGCCTACGTCCAGCCCCTGGAATCGACGGTGCAGATCAACCTGCCCCTGGCGGCCTACATGCCCACTGACTATGTGCCCGACAGCAACCTGCGCCTCCAGCTCTATCGCCGCTCGGCCAGCCTGGCTACCCAGCAGGAGGTCGACGACCTGGAGGCCGAGCTGAAAGACCGCTTTGGCCCCCTCCCACCCGAGGCCGAGAACCTCTTCTTCCTCCTTCAGCTCAAGCTCCACGCCCTGCGGGCCGAGGCAAAGGCCATCGTCATCGAGGAGGGCCAGGTCGTCATCCGCGCCGACAGCCTGGAAGAAGTCGACCGCGAGCGCCTGCAGCGCCGCCTGGGAGATCGCGGGCGGGTCTCGCGCCGGGCCGTCTGGATCCCCCTCGACGAGGAGGATCGCTGGCGTACATCGCTCATCGCTGCCCTGCAAGCCATCTCCGAAAGCCTGTCCTGATCCGGGCCCTTGCCGCCGTCCTCCCACCGACCGGCCCGGCGGGCAGAGCGCCACAAGCACCCTGAGGGGGAGGCGGAAATGGAAGAGAGACGTCCGGCTTTGGCCGTCGTGGTCCTGGCGCTGGGCATGCTCCTGTGTTTCCTGCTGGCGGTGCCCGGCCATCCCGCTCGAGCAGGCTTCCAGCCGGCAGGCTCCCAGCCACAAATCGCCATCGATTCCCTGGCCCTCAGCGCCACGGCGGTGGAGCCCGGCACCGTCACCCGCACCCTGACGCTGACCAACGTTGGCAGCGGCCCCTTGCACTTTTACGTCTTCGAGTCCGCGATCCCCCTGGACGGCCCGGCAGCTGTCACCAGCGCGGCAGGGGCCCTCCGCGCCCTGGAGGGCCCGGTGCAGGTCGATCCCCGCATCGGGGCCGAGCTGCGGGCGGTGGGCACGGTCGATTTCTTTGTGCAGATGCGCGCCCAGGCCGACCTCAGCGCCGCCCACCGCATCCTGGACTGGACGGAGCGGGGCAGGTACGTCTACGAGACGCTCCTGGCCGCCTCGCGGGCGCAAGAGCCCGTGGTCCGCTATGCCCATACCCGCGGCTTGCCGGCGCGTACCTTTCTCGTCAACAACGCGGTGCTGATCGAGGACGGCTCCGCGGATGACGTGGCGTGGCTGGCCGCCCGGGGCGACGTGGCCCGCCTGCGGGCCGTGCGCGCCTATCCGCTGGCCGATGCGGAGGCCGCCGTCGAGGCCGCCGCGCCCGATAGCGTTGGCTGGAACCTGGGTGAGCTGGATCCCAACCGCGGGCTGTTCGGTACCGAGGCGGCGCGGGTGTGGCAGGAGCTGGGCGTGCGTGGCGGGTCCGTCGTCGTAGGCATCGTCGACACGGGCGTCAACTACGAGCACGAGGCCCTGGTGCGCCAGTACCGCGGCAACGTGGGCGACGGCACCTTCGTCCACGACTACAGCTGGCTCCAGCCGAACCTGCTCGCCTGCGGCGATGGATCGGCGCCCTGCGACTGGAGCGGCCACGGCACGGGCGCCGCGGGCCTGGCGGTGGGCGAGACCGAGGACCTCGTCGAACAGATCGGCGTGGCGCCCGGCGCCCGGTGGATCGCCTGCCAGGGCTGCGACGACAAGGACACGAACACCTGCACCGAAGACGCCCTCATGGCCTGTGGCGACTGGATGATCGCCCCCACGCGGACCGACGGCGTCACCGGCGCCAACCCCGACCTGCGGCCCCACATCGTCAACAACTCCTGGGGTGGCGACGGCTGCGACCCCTGGTACCTGGCCTACGTGGAGGCCTGGCAGGCGGCCGGCATACTGCCCGTCTTTGCCGCCGGCAACAGCAGCCTGTGCGGCGGCCTCGGCGACCCCGGCGACATGATGCCCGCCCTGGCCGCGGCGGCCCATTACCCGTCGGGCAAGAACCCCTATGGCGGCGGTCCGAGCTGCCACGCCAATCCGCCGGGCTGCGATCCCTTCCTGCACCAGGTCAAGCCCAACCTCAACGCCCCAACCTACGCCCAGACGGCAAGCAGGAACGCGGGCTACTACACTACCATGACCGGCACCTCGGCCTCCAGCCCTCACGCGGCGGGCTGCGCCGCCCTTCTCTGGTCGCTCCAGCCGGCCCTCGTCGGCGACCTGGGGGCCACGTTCACCATCCTGGAACAGACGGCCGACCGCAGCCTGCTGGCCACCTGGAACGCCGGGGATTGTGGCCGGCCGGCCTGCGCGGGCGCGAGCCCGTATCCCAACTACGAATACGGCTGGGGCTACCTGGACTGCTACGCCGCCGCCGGCTCTCTCATCGTGCCCTGGGTTAGCACGGCGCCGGTGAGCGACACCCTGGCCCCGGGCCAGTCGCGCACGGTGGAGGTCACCTTCCAGTGCACCCCCACCAGCACCCTTCCCGTCCAGCCCCTGCGCGGCACGGTCCGCATCCGGCACGACGATCCGAGCCAGGATCCGTTGAGCGTCGACCTGTCGTTCCTGTGCATGGCCACCGAGCCGGTACCCCGCTGGGAACAGAGCGTCTCCGTCAACGGCCAACCCGTAGCCCATCCGGCCGGCCCCCTCGACGTGCGCCCGGGAGACACCGTCGCTGTCGTGGACCGCGTGGGCGCCACCTTCTCAGAGACCATCACGGCGACGCTGGCGGCGAGCTGGAGCGCCGAGCTGGCACTGGTGTCCGCAGAGGCCGCCGCCGGCACGGTCACATTCGGCCCCGGCGGGGACAGCCTGGCATGGAGCTTGCAGGGGGTTGCGCCCAACAGCACCCACCCGTTGACGACCACCTTCCAGGTCGGATCGGGCGGCTGGATCACGACCTCGGTGGCCGAGAGCCTGGCCGTGGACGGCGCCGCGGCGCAGCTCCCGGCCACGGCCGTCGAGCTGCGACACGTGCAGCCGCCCCTCACCCTGGCCAAGGCAGGCCCGGCCGAGACTCGGGCCGGGGAGCAGGCCGCCCTGTTCCTGGCCGTGGGCAGCGACGGGGCCGTGCGCGACCTGGTGGTGATGACCGACACGCTGCCGGCCGGCATGACCTTTGCCGGCAACCTGACGGCAACCTATGGCACCGCCTGGCAGCAGGGCAATGCCGTCTACTGGCAGAGCCACGCCGGCGAAATCCTGGACCTCCCCCTGCTGCCGGCCCTGCCCGACCGGGTCATTGTCTCCTTTGACGTGCTCCTCGACGGCGGCCTGGGGCAGGTGATCCGCAACACGGCCGAACTGAACTGGGGCCTGGGCCAGGCCACGGCCGTGCACGACGTGCGTATCGCCGGGCCATACAACTACTACCTGCCCGTCATTTTTCACGAACCGGCGGCGGAATGATGGCGACCACCGTCCGGCCATCTCTGATTCTGCTCCTGGCGGCCGTCCTGCTCCTCGCTACCCTTGCCCCCGGGGCCCCGGCTGCCGGCGGGCAGCCACCCGACCTGCCGGGCGATCTGTCGACGGAGGAGGGGGGGCCGTGGGTGGTGCGCGCCTATTATGACGACCGGCGAATGGTCGCTTCGCTGGCCGCCGTCCTGGAGCCGTGGGAGGTGCACCACGACGAAGGCTGGCTGCTGGCCGCCGGCGGCCCGCGAGAGATCCGGGCCCTCCTTGACCTCGGCTTTCGCCTGGAGGTGGATGCCGCCCGGACGGCCGAGCTGCTTGCGCCCCGCGTCGCGTTGGAAGGGCAGGTGGCCGGCATTCCCGGCTTTCCCTGCTACCGCACCGTAGAAGAGACCTATGCCTCGGCCGCGGCGCTGGCCGCCGCCCACCCGGACCTGGCGACATGGATCGACGTCGGCGACTCGTGGGATAAGCAGCAGCCCGGCGGCGCCCCGGGCTATGACCTGTGGGTGCTGCGCCTGACCAACGCCCAACTGCCCGGCCCGAAGCCCAAGCTCTTTGTGCTGGCCTCCATCCATGCCCGGGAATATGCCCCGGCCGAGCTGGCAACCCGCTTTGCCGAGCACCTGGTGGGCAGCTACGGCCTGGACGCCGACGTCACCTGGCTCCTGGACCACCACGAGATCCACCTGATGCTCCAGGGCAATCCCGACGGCCGCAAGATGGCCGAAGCGGGCGACCTGTGGCGCAAGAACACCGACTCGGACGACGGCTGCACCAATCCGGCCGTCTGGGGGGTGGACCTGAACCGCAATTTTGGGTTTGCCTGGGACTGCTGCGGCGGCTCGAGCGACTACCCGTGCAGCGAGACCTACCACGGGCCAGGCCCGGCTTCGGAGCCCGAGACGGTGGCCGTGCAGGACTACCTCCGCGCCGAGTTCCCCGACCAGCGCCTGCCCGGCCTGGACGCCCCCGCGCCCGCCGACGCCACGGGCGTGTTTGTCGACCTGCACAGTTACGGCGACCTGGTCCTCTGGCCCTGGGGCTTTGACGATACCGTGGCACCCAATGGCACGGCGCTGCAGACGTTGGGGCGCAAGATGGCCTATTGGAACGGCGCCATTCCAGAGCAGGCCTGGTACCTCTACCGCTACCCCACCGACGGCACGACGGACGATTTCGCCTATGGCGACCTGGGCCTGGCCGCCTTTACCTTCGAGGTCGGCACCGAGTTTTTCGAGGAGTGCGGCCGTTTCGAGGGCACGATCCTGCCCGGCAATCTCCCCGCCCTGCTCTATGCCGCCAAGGTCGCCCGCACGCCCTACCAGGCGCCGGCCGGGCCCGACGTCCGGGACCTGGCGCTCCTGCCGGAGGTGGTGGGCGTGGATGCCACCATCCAGGTGCGGGCCACGCTGGACGACACGCGCTACAGTACCCTGGGCGGCAACGAGCCCACGCAGAACATCGCCGAGGGCGAGCTGTACGTGGACCTGCCGCCCTGGGTCCAGGGCGCGACACCCGCCGCGCAGCCCCTGCTGCCGCTGGACGGCGCCTTTGATGCCAGCGTCGAGGAGGTGTGGGCCAGCCTGTCCACCGCCGGCCTGGAGCCCGGCCGCCACGTCCTTTACCTGCGCGGCCGCGACGCCGAGGGCCACTGGGGCGCCTTCAGCGCCCACTTTTTGTACGTCATCGGGCACCAGGCCTACCTGCCCGTCGTCCGGCAGCAGCAGACGCCGTGAAACGCCGGGGCTGCACAAGGGCACCGCTCCCGGTCCCCGGCTTGCCGGGCCAGACCGCCAACCCTCTCTCCCAATTTGACACTCCTTCCGCCGCTATGCTATACTTTCAACGCTGCCTGTCACGTACCTTTGCTGCAACGGCCCTTGATTAGCAGGAACATACGCGGAGGTTCCGTTGATCCCGGAGAGAGACCTGGAACTGCTCGAGTCGTTTAACGGCCATGGGCATGTAGTTTTGAGCGCTTATCTACAACTGGATACCCCCCAACATAGACAAGCCGCTTACGAAGAATTCTTGCGCCAGGCACGCGCCCGCCTGGAAGAATGTGGCGCCCGAAGTGACTGTCGCAAAGCCATCCAGGAAGACATCGAGATCGTCAGTCTCTACCTGAAGACCAATGGACACCGACGGCAGCCGGGGCTGGCCATCTTTTCCTGCGCCGCCGAGCTTTTCTGGCGGGCCTACCCCCTGCCGGAGCCGGTTCCCAACCGCGTCTCCATCGGGCCACGATTCGACCTGGACCCCCTCCGGTCTGTGGCCCGCTCGACCTGGCGCCGAAGGGGGAGCCTGCGGAAAGTGCGCCGCGGCGAGCTGATCAGATAATAACCCTCACGGAAGGGACCCATGCACGCAGACGTCGTCGATCGTATCCTGGTCAGTGAGGAGAGCCTGGGGCGGCGCATCGCCGAGCTGGGTGAAACCCTGTCGGCGGACTATGAGGGCAAGGACCTGGTCCTGATCTGCATCCTCAAGGGCGGCGTGACCTTCTTGACCGACCTGATGCGCCACATCACGGTTCCCCACGAGATCGATTTTATGGCCATCTCCAGCTACGGCTCCGGCCAGCGGGAGAGCACCGGCGCGGTGCGCCTGATCCTCGACCTGAAGACCGACATCGCCGGGCGGGACGTGCTCATCGTCGAGGACATCGTGGATACGGGGCAGACCATGGACTACCTGCTGCGCCTGTTCCGCGCCCGGGGCCCGGCCAGCCTGCGTGTGTGCACCCTCCTCAACAAGCCCAGCCGCCGCACGGTGGAAGTGACGCTGGACTACGTGGGGTTCGACATCCCCGACGAGTTCGTCCTGGGCTATGGCCTGGACTTTGACGAGAAGTTTCGTAACCTGCCATTTGTGGCCGTGCTGAATAAAGAGTACTACGGGGGCCTGCCTGACTGAGCGCCGGGCCGGCGCCCATACAGACGGACAGCAAAAAAGGTGCAGCTCGCGGGGAGCTGCACCTTGTTCATTTTCGCGGTCTCGAGTTCGCGGTCAGGCGCTAGGAGCCTATCGGAGAGCCCGTTCGTAGTGCGCGCTTCAGCGCGGTTCTTGGGCGATAAATCGCCCACTACGAACGTACACACACCTCTCCGACAACCTGCTAGGGCTCGATAAAGTAGGTGACCTGCACCTGGTAGCCGACCTCCAGCTCGCCAGGGCTGATGCTGCCGCCGGCGTCCAGCGCGGCCCGCTCGGCCATGGCATACACCGGCTGGTTGGCGCCCACCACTTCGCTGATGGACATCACGGGGCCCAGGGTGACCCCACTCAGCTCGGCCAGGGCTTCGGCGCGGGCCCGGGCATCCTCGACGGCGTCGCCGCGGGCAGCCGCCTGGGCCTCTGACATGTCTTCGACGGTAAAGGACACACCCCAGATGTTGTTGGCGCCGGCTTCCACCACCGCGTCTACCACCTCGGCCACGGCGTCCAGGTCGCGGATGGTGACGGTGACCATGTTGGAGAAGCGGTAGTTATAGTTGGGCGTCTGCTGGCCAGCCTCTTCCTGGCCGGCCGCGTCGACGGGGCGGGGAATGGGCTCGCCGTAGCGCTCCAGGGTGATGTTATAGTTGGTGGTCTGGATGTCCCTGTCGGCAATGCCCGCCGCCCGGAGGGCCACCAGGACTGCCGCCATGGTAGTTTCGTTCTCTTCCACTGCCTCGGCCACGGTGGGGGCCAGGATCTCCACGCCGACGGTCACACGGGCGATGTCGGGCGCCACGCTTGCCTTGCCGTTGCCGACGACGGTGATGGTCTGGTTCGGGCTGTAGGCCGGTTCATCCTCTGTCTGCGCGGCGGCGGGCGCTGCCGCTTCGCCCCACAGCCAGATGGCCGCCAGGCCGAGGGGCACCATCAGAGCAATCGCAAGACCGACCAATACAATTCGCTTGAGCATTTTTCTACCTCCCAGGTTCTTGAAAATTCGCGGGCCATCATTGCCGCACTGTGCCATAGACGCCGCTTCCCCGAAAAAAGTTCCGGGTGGGAGGAGATAGAGCGCAGCTTGCCCAGGCAGCGGATTCTGCCAGATTGCTAGTACCGTGTCAAGACAAACGATGTGAAGGTAGTGACGGCTTATGAACTTTCAAAATATGCTTCGGTAATAGAGCCGTGGCCTATTACCTTGTTGATAATTGAAAGAACATCAGCGCGGTGTTTTGGCGATGAATCGCCCACTACGAACCGACAAGCGCAAGCATCTCTCCAACAACCTGCTGGCACCCCATCGCAGAGCCCGTTCGTAGTGCGCGCTTCAGCGCGCAGCCACCCATCATCGTAGAAAGGCTGCTAATCGCCGCGCCAGCGGGCCAGGAGCCAGCCGCGGAGGTCGGCCGTGGTGCCGAAAACGGGGTCTGCGCCGGTGGCGGCCAGGCGCTCGGCGGGCAGGGTGGTCGCCAGGCCGGCGCAGGCCATGCCGGCCGCCCGGGCCGCCTGGATGCCCAGGGGCGCGTTTTCCACCACCAGGCACTCGCCCGGCTCGACGCCCAGCCGGCTCGCGGCGCGGAGGTACGGCTCGGGATCGGGCTTGCCCCGCGCCACCTCGTCGCCGCTGACGACGGCCTGGAAGAGACCGGCCACCCCGGCCGGCGTGACGTTCTCCTCCACGACGCTGCGGGAGCTGCCGGTCACCAGGCCCATGACAAAGCCGCGTCCCGCCAGGTCGTGGATCAGGGGGCCCATGCCCGGCACGAGGCGCGGGACAAACGCCCGGCGGAAGGCCGCCTGCTTGGCCGCGGCCAGGCGGCGGGCATCCTCCTCCGAGCAGGCCTGCCCCAGAAATCGCTCCGTGAAGATCTGGGCGGTGCGGACGGTGGGCACGCCCTCCAGGGGATAGAGGTCCTCGGCGCCGAGGGCGATGCCCAGGGGCGCCAGCGCCTCCTGCCAGCTCGCCAGGTGGTGGGGCATGGAGTCCAGGACGACCCCGTCCATGTCGAGGATGATGGCCCGGGCCGGCTGCCGGGGCACCTGCACGTAGCGCACCAGCTCGGCCAGGCTGCCGATGCGGGGGCAAAGCGCCCCTGGCTGCCGGTCGCCCCGGTCGATCAGCACGGCATCCACGCCGGCCGCCCGGGCGCCCTCCACGTCGTCGCCCACGTGGTCGCCGACGTACAGCAGCCCCTCGGGCGGCCGCCCCGACGCATCCACGGCCATATGAAAGATGCGCGGGTCGGGCTTGGCCACGCCCACCGCGGCCGAGACGATGACAAAGTCAAAGTAGCCGTCGAGCTGAAAGTTCGCCAGGACGCCCGGCAGGTGGGTCCCAAAGTTCGAGATAACGCCCAGGCGCAGCCCCAGGGCTTGCAGGCCTGCCAGCGTGGGCTTGACGTCGTCGTAGAGCTGGTCAAAGCGACCGTCGAACAGCCAGCGCAGCATCTCGTCGGCCAGGTCGGGGCGGTCGGGCCAGGTCAGGCGAAAGAGGCCGCGCCACCAGTCCGAGAGCTCCTGACCCCGGGCGCCGAGTCCCTGGGCCTTGTTCCGCTCTTGCCGGATGACAGCCGATAGGCGGGCGTGCAGGGCGCGGGCGTCGTCGGCCGTGGCGGGCAGGCCGGCCCCGGCCAGGAACGCCTGGAACGGGGCCTGGTCGTGAAAGCCGAGGAGCGTGCCGCCGACGTCGAAAACCACCACGTCGTAGCGCGAGCTTTCGCCAGGTGTCATCAACGTATCTCTCCTTGGGAAAGTAGATCCCTGTGCGCGGGCGCGCGGTGCCTCAGGCGGCGGGCAACAGGCGCGCCAGGTGGGTCAGGAGCAGGATCTGAAAGACGCGGCCGAGCAGCGTCGCCTTTTCCGGGGCCGGCACCTGGGGCTCGTTGGCCGGGGCGAGGAGCGAGGCGATGGCCTGCCAGCGCTCCCCCGGGTCCAGGTCGGGCTGCGCCTGGTGTGACGCGCGCCACAGGGCCTCGGTCAGGTACCAGGCAGCCTGTGTGTGCACCAGGCCCGTCTCCACCTTCCAGGCGCGGACGTACTGCCGGCTGGCGGCGACCATCAGTCCCTCGCCCAGGCTGCCCATGAGCAGCCTCTGCCACAGGTGGTCCTTCTGCCCGGCGATGACGTTCTCCAGGGCCACGGCACCGACGGCCCCGATGTCCAGGCGCGAAGCCAGCTCGCTGTACTCCCGGGCCGCGATTTTGGTCTTTAGCTCGCTCAGGTAGCCGTAAAACCGCCCGGCGACCTCCAGCGCCCGGGCCGTCGCCTCGTCGTCGCGGCCCAGCGACAGGAGCGCGCCCTGCAAGTCGAGCAGAGCCTGGGGCGTGGGGTGCGATAGGACCGCGTGTGCGGCTTCTTCCAAGCTTTTCATCGGCCTTTTTCCTCCGTCAACTTGGTCGGCAGGACTATTATACCACAAGGGGACGCCGTTGCGAATCCGGCACCCCCCCGGATTCCAGTTCTGTGGTATAATAGCCCGGCAGTCGCAACATCCAAGGAACAGGAGGAGCCATGGAGGAGGAGAAACGGGTCCCGTCGCTGTTGCTCAACATTCTCCTTGCCCAGGTGGACGAAACGATGGGCCACCGCAGCCTGATCATGCTCCTGCGCCAGGCCGGCCTGGACGAGTACGTGGACCAGCTGCCGCCCATGAACGAAACCCCCAGCATCGCCGTGGCCGACTACTCGGACCTCCTGGCCAACGTCCATGACCTCTTTGGCGCCCGCGGGTCCCGGCCCATCTTTCTGCGGGCCGGGCGCCTGGGCGCGGCCGAGATGCGGCGGCAGCGCCCGGCCCAGTTCGCCGTCACGGGCACGGCCCTGAGGTTCCTGCCCGCCGCCACGCGCATGCGCCTGGTGCTGGAACGGCTGGTCCAGCAGGGTGAGGACCTATACGGCAACCCCCACCACCTGCACGAAGAGGAAGCCGCCTTTTTCGTGGAGATGGAGGACTGTCCCTTCTGCGCCGAGATTGCCCGGCGCGCCCGGGCGGCAGGCAAGGCCATCGCCAGGCCGGTGTGCCACATCCCGGCGTCCATCATCGAGGAGACGATAGAGTGGGCCACGGGCCAGAAGCGCCTGGTGGAAGAGACGGCGTGCGTCGCCACGGGCGACGCCACCTGCCTCTTTCGCATCGCCCGCTAGGCGGCGGCCCCCCGCCCGGCGGCGTCACCGGTCGGCGACGCGGCAGACGAAGCCCTTGAGGTAGGCCGACTCGGGGAAGGTCAGCAGCACCGGGTGGTCGGGGGCCTGGCGCAGGTACTCCACGATCTGCGCCTCGCGGCCGGCGTCCAGGCTGGCGCCAAAGACGATCTTCTGAAAGAGGTCCGCGGTGACGCGGCCCGAGCAGGAAAAGGTGACCAGGAACCCGCCGGGCCGGAGCAGTTGCAGGGCCAGCATGTTGATGTCCTTGTAGCCCCGCGTGGCGCCCACGAGTTGGGCCTGGGAGACCGCGAACTTTGGTGGGTCCAGGACGATGACGTCGAATTCCCGGCCCTCGTCGCGGTAGCGGCGCAGCACCTGGAAAACGTCGCCCACGACCATCTCCTGGGGCTGGCAGCCGTTCAGGGCCACGTTCTCCTGGGCCAGGGTCAGCGCCTGGGCCGAGGAATCGACATTGATCACCGAAGCGGCCCCCGCCCGCCCGGCATACACGCCAAAGGCCCCCGTGTAAGAGAAGGCGTTCAGCACCCTGGCGCCCTCGCAGTAGGCGGCCGTCGCCCGCCGGTTCTCCCGCTGATCCAGGTAAAAGCCCGTCTTCTGGCCCCGCTTCACGTCCACCAGGAAGCGGTGCCCGTGCTCCTCGATCTCCACCAGGTCGGGCGGCTCCGCGCCCCACAGGGGACCGGTCTCCAGTGCCAACCCTTCCTGGCGGCGCACGTCGGCGTCGTCCCGGGCATAGATCCCGGCCGGGGAAAGCAGCTCGGCCAGCAGGCCCGCGATCTCGTCGCGGCGGCTGGCCATGCCCGCGGTCAGGCACTGCATGACCAGCCAATCGCCGTAGCGATCGACCACCAGGCCTGGCAGCCTGTCCGCCTCGGCGTAGACCAGGCGGCAGGCGTCGGTGCCGGCGGGCAGCGTCCGGGCGGCGATGGCCTGCTCCAGGCGGCGCTGCCAGAAGGCGGTGTCCACCTGCTCATCTACGTCCCAGGTCAGCAGCCGGACGACGATCTGGGAGCGACGGTTCAGGTAGCCGGTGGCCAGGTAGTTGCCCTGGTAGTCCACCACCTGCACCAGGGCGCCGTTGGGCGCGTCGCTTTCGACCCGGTCAATGGCCCCCGAAAAGATCCAGGGGTGGCGCTGCTGCACCGGTTTCTCGCGGTCTCGCTTGAGAACGATTCGGCCATCCATGCCCCGAGTATAACACAGGTCGTGCCTTTTGCCAACAGCCCTGCCGCTCGCTAGCAGGGTTGTTGGAAGGTCGGTCCTATTGCCTGGGGTCGCCGAGCGGGCGCTCGGCCATCCTCTCCACACGCAGCTTGCCGAGTTGGCGCTCGGCGATCCCGGAGGCCCTCTGGGTGCCGGTGCGAGCAATTGCCAGGCCGGCGGGGAAAACAGCGGTCCATTCTTGCGTGGAGGCCGGTTCCCTGTTACAATGGGGCCGGCGGCACACTCCGCCTTCGCGGTATCAGCACAAAGGAGATGAACTTGAGTAGGATACTCGTCGTCGACGACGAGCCGGCGATTTGCCATCTGTTGCGCAACGTTCTCACCACCCGGCAACACCGGGTGGACACAGCGGGGGCCGCGTGGGACGCGCTTTCCAAGCTTCAGGCGCGCTCCTACGACCTGGCCATCGTCGACCTTCTTCTGCCGGGCATCGACGGCTTGCAGCTCGCCGAAGCCATCCGTATCCTCGACCCGGGCACGCCGGTCATTCTCATGACCGCTTACGGCACGCCTTCTTTCGAGACCATGGCCTCGCACCCGGCCATCAACACCTACCTGCACAAACCCTTCAGCACCGACCGCCTCCTGGCCCTCGTGGACCAGTACCTGCTGTCGGCAGGCGCGGTGGCCGCTCCGGCCTAGGCGCGACGGCCCGTCAGCTCCCTCGCAGCCGGGTGGGCAACTCCAGGCGCGACGCCCGCTCCGCATTCCGTTCCACGGTCAGGACCGGCGTCCCTCGCGCCGGGATGCGGGGAAAGGTGCCCTCGTCGTGCCCGGCGATGCTCAGGCGCAGGCGGTGCCCGCGCCGGATGAGGACCGAGGTGGGATGCAGGCCAAAGGCCAGCTCCATCACTTCGCCCGGCGCCAGGGGCTCCATGTCCTGCCGGCGGAAGGAGCGGTAGGGAACCTGGACGTCGTAGGGCGACGCCTCCGACGGCATCCGCCGGTGGACGGGCCGCAGTTGCCCCTCCGTGACGTAGGTGGCCCTGCCCTCCTCGTCCACGTCTTCCAGGTAGGCATAGATCGCCACGTCGCTCGCCGACGAGGCCAGGTAGAGCGTGAGCACCGGGTAGCCGCTGATCTCCACGGCGTCCCTCAGGGGCGGGCTGGTGTAGGTCAGCAGCCGCCGGCCGGCCACTGCTCGATTGCCGTAGGTCACCGATTCCCTGTACAGGGCCGACATCTCCCACCAGCGGTTTTGCAGGCCGCTGCTGGCCCGGTAGTTGACGGCGTACGAGTCGGAGCCGTCCTCGGCCCGGGGCACCTGGGGCAGCAGGGCGCGCTCCTCCCCCAGGTACCAGCACTCGTACCGCGTGCCCTCCGGGGGCCAGACCGGCGTCTTTTTCCAGCGTTCTTCGCCCATGGTATAGTAATACAGGGCCTTCTCGCCGCGGGCGTCGTTGTCCTCGTCCTTCAGGTAGGCGTCAAAGAAGCGCAGCATCTCGGCCCATTGCCCGCGCAGCGGGGGGTTGGGCGGCTTGTCGGAGGTGCGGAAGGGGCTGGCGTTAAAGCGGCCGCCGTGGTCCCAGGCGCCGACGACGGCACAGCGCGCGTTGTCGAACGTCAAGAAGCGCCGGATGGCCGCGTCCGCAGTCCCGGCGTCCATCCAGCTCCCCCAGCCGCACACAACGGCCTGCGACGCGGCCAGCGCCTCTTGGTAGCGGTGCACGGCGACGGAATCGAGGGAGACGTCACTGCCCGGCGGGACGTCGTCGCGGCATTCGATCTCCTGGACCATGGCCCCGACGCTGCCGTTGGCGCGGTGCTCCTGCACGGCGGCAGCCAACACGTCGCGCCCGGCCGCGCCACCCACCGGCGCAACCCCTCGGGCGACGAGGCGGCCCAGGAATCCGAACTCGGCCGGCACCTCATTGCGGTCCAGCGTCTCGTCCATGCGCCCCCAGGCCTCGATAAAGCGCCGGTTGAGGATGCCCCCGGGAAACGCAATGTCGGTGTAGGGGTCGGGATGGTTGAACATGGGCATGGCCGCCACGAGGGCGGGATGGCCGACGACGGCCGCCAGCTCGGCGGTCGTGCCCAGGTACGAGATGCCGTGGCTGCCCACCCGGCCGTCGGACCAGGGCTGCGCCACGATCCAGTCCAGGACCTCGCGGGTATCCTCCACCGAATCGGGCGCCCAGGGATAGGCCCACGTGCCAAAGGAAGCGCCCGTGCCCCGCACGTCGACGCTCACCATGGCATAGCCTCGCGAGGTAAAGAACGGGATCAGGTCGCGAAAGTCGGGATCGAGGGCCGTGGGTTTCAGAAACCACCTGAAGGGTACCCGCAGCTCGATGGCCCGCCAGTAGCGCGTCAGCGACAGCAATGCCGGGATCCTGGCCCCGGCCGGCAGGTTTCGAGGCAGGGTGACGTCCGCGGCCAGGCGCACCCCGTCTCGCATGGGGATGTATTCGGAGTAGGACGTGGTGCCCCTGTAGCGCGGCCCCTCGCCCTCGTAGCTGCCAAACGCGAACGCTTCACTTTCCCTGCTGCGCTCTCCGGCCACTGCTTCCTCCTATGGGTCGCTCACCGGGCAGGCGGACTGCCGCCGGCCTGGAACAGGACCGGGAGTGGACCCCGGCCCGGACGTGGGACAGGCTGGACTCTCGCGGCCGGCGCTACCGGCGGCGCAGCAGCCTCTGCATTCATTATATGCAGCCCTCCGAGATCTGTCAAGCAACGCCAATTCCCCCCCTGCGGCTATCTTCCAACGTCACCCCGGCGTTTGACTTTTACCCCTGCCTGCGCTATAATGTCGCCCGCACTCGTACTTGAAGGGAGTTTTATAGCCTTGGCCAACACGAAATCCGCCATCAAGCGCGTCCGAAGCTCGGAGCGCCGGCGCAAGATCAACCAGGTCCATCGCTCGCGAGCGAGGACCTATGTGAAAAAGACGCGCGTTCTGATCGCCGCCGGCAAGTTCGACGAAGCCGAAGCGATGGTTCGCGAGGCAGCCAGTGCCCTCGACGTTGCAGCGCAAAAGGGCGTCATTCACCCGAATAACGCAGCGCGCCGCAAGTCGCGCTTGATGAAGCAGTTGAACCAGGCCAAACAAGCTAGCGCTTGAGCCTTCCTGCCGGCGCCCCGCTGGTGCCGGCAGCATCTGCCCAGACCCGTTTTCGGTGACCACTGGTTGCCCGAGAAACGGGTTTTTTGGGTTCTTTGAGGAGTGTCCTTGACCCACCCGCTTTACGTGGCCGTCGTCTGGCACATGCACCAACCCTATTACAAAGACAGCCGCTCCGGCGAGTACATCCTGCCCTGGGTGCGATTGCACGCCGCCAAGGATTATCTGCACATGGCCGAGGTGCTGGCGGCGCACCCGGGCGTGCACGTTACGTTTAACCTCGCCCCTTCCCTGGTGGAGCAGTTGGAAGATTACGTCTCCGGCCGGGCCACGGATCGCATCCAGAACCTGGCGCTGCAAGATTCCTGGGACGCGGAGGAAAAGGCCTACCTTCTGGCCAACTGCTTTAGCATCCACTGGAACAATATCATCCGCCGCTACCCCCGCTACTGGCAGTTGCTCCAGCTCCGCCAGAACGCCCGCGACGAAGCGCTGCTCTTTGCCGAGGACTATTACCGCGACCTGTTGATGTGGTTCAACCTGGCCTGGATCGACCCCAACTGGCTGGAACAGGACCCCCTGCTGCGCGAGATGGTGGCCAAGGGTCAGCACTTTGACAAGGGCGAGGTGGCGGCCGTCCTGGAGAAGCAGCGCGAGATCACTTCCCGGGTCCTTCCCCTCTATGCGGAGCTCCAGGCCGCGGGCCAGTTGGAGCTGTCGGTCTCGCCCTACTACCATCCCATCCTGCCCCTGCTCATGGACAACCGTTACGCCCGGCGCGCGAGCCCGGGCCTGGCCCTGCCCGGCATCCCCTTTGCCCACCCGGAGGATGCCGGCGAGCAGATTCGACTGGCCATCGAGGCCCACCAGGCCAGGTTCGGCTCCCGGCCGCGCGGCCTGTGGCCCTCGGAGGGCGCCGTCTGCCCCGAGATCGTGTTTCGCCTGGCGGCCGAGGGCCTCACCTGGTTCGCCTCCGACGAGGCGGTCCTCTCCCTGTCGTTGGGCCATTGGGTGCAGCGCGACGGCTACGGCCACGTGACGAACCCGCAGATGCTCTACCAGCCCTATCGCACCCAGGTGGGCGACCATCCGCCGGCGGTGGTCTTTCGCGACCGCCTGCTGTCGGATCGCATCGGCTTTGTCTACCGCGAGTGGCGGGGTCAGGACGCCGCGGGCGACCTGGTGCACCGCCTGCAGCGCATCCGCGAAAACCTGGCCGATCCCGGCCGGCCGTACCTGGCCTGCATCATCCTCGACGGCGAGAACTGCTGGGAAGAGTACGAGCACAACGGAGATCTGTTCCTGCACAGCTTTTACGAGCTCCTGGAAAAGGACCCGGCGCTCAAAGCCGTGACCGTCGCCGAATACCTGGCCGAGCACGAGGCCCGGATCGAGATCCCGAGCCTGCACACCGGCTCTTGGATCAACCACAACCTGGAGACCTGGATCGGCGAGCCGCAGCAGAACACGGCCTGGGAGTACCTGGCCCGCACCCGCGACCGGCTCACCTCGTGGCAGCGGGAATATCCCCTCCTGGACTACGAGACGCTGGAAAAGGCGTGGCGCTCCATCTATGTCGCCGAGGGCAGCGACTGGTTCTGGTGGTACTACAGCCGCAACGCCTCGGACCAGGAGCGGCTCTTTGACCAGGCCTTTCGCGACCACCTGGCCGCCGTCCACACGACCGTCGGCCTGCCCGTGCCCGCCTGGCTGGAGAGGCCCATCCCTGCCCTGGGCATCCCGACCCATTCCCGGCCGCCCGCCGCCTACATCACGCCGCACCTGGCCGCCCGGCCGGAGATCTCCCTGGAGTGGACGGGCGCCGGCTGGCTGGACCCTGCCCCCTCCGCGGGCGCCATGCAGCGCGGGCACACGGCCATCCGCCGGCTCTACTACGGCTACAATCCCGCCAGCCTCTTCTTGCGGCTGGAGCTCAACGAGCCCCTGGCTCCCTACCAGGTGGCCTTTTACCTGGCCGTGCCCGGCCGGGAGAGGACGAACCGTCGCGTCCGCCTGGCCGACACCAATCCCTTCCTGACCCCGGGCGACACGGGCTGGACCTGGGAGATCCTGGTCCAGCCGGGGCACCACGACGCCACCCTGCACCGGGCCGACGGCCAGGAGGTGTGGCGCCCGGCGGCCACGGTGACCAGCGTGGCGGCGGGCGAGCGGACGGTCGAGATCGCCGCCTCGCTCAAGGGGCTGGGGTTGGAGCTGGGCAGCACGGCCGGCCTCCTGGTGACGCTGGCCCGCGACGACGTGCTGGTCGAGGCGCTGCCCACCGCCGACACCTTGAGCTTTCCCCTGAAGACGATGGCCTGAGGTCGCCGTGGACGAATCGGAGCTGATCGGCCGCTACCAGGCCGGCGAGAGGGACTTTCGGTGGGTGACCCTGGCCCGGGCCGACCTGAGCGAGGTGGACCTGTCGGGCATCAACCTGAGCGGCAGCGACCTGCAGGGGGCCAACCTGCGGGCTGCCGGCCTTCGCGGCGCCAGCCTGGAGACGGCCGACCTGACCATGGCCGACCTGTCGGGCGCGGATCTGCGTGAGGCCGACCTCCGGGGGGCGTTCCTGCGTTGGACCCGCATGGAAGGAGCTCTCCTCGATGGCGCCAACCTCCTCGGCGCGGCCGTCACCGAGGCCAAGCTCACCCAGGCAGCTTCCCGGCGAGGGGCCATCCTGCCCGACGGCCTGGAGAGCCGGCACTGACGGCCATGACACCCGCCCGGTGGTTTTCGCTCCACCGCCTGCTGGCCATCGGGCGCAAAGAGCTGCTGCACATCATCCGCGATCTGCGCAACCTGTTCCTGGTGACCATCTCGCCCGCGTTTCTGCTCTTCCTGCTGGCCTATATCTTTTCCTTCGAGGTCACGCGCCTCGATCTGGCCGTCATGGACATGGACCGCAGCCCCCTGTCGCGCCGCTACCTGGAGAGCCTGTCCAGCAGCCGGGAGGTGGTCCTGACCTATAGCGTGGACAGCTACGAGTTCGCCGAGGAGCTCCTGGTGGACGGCAGCGCCAACGCCGTGCTGGTCATTCCCCCGGGCTTTGGCGAGGCCATCAACCGGGGCCGGCCCGCGCCGGTGCAGGCCGTCGTCGACGGCGCCGATCCCCTGGTCGGCCGGGAGGTGGTCAACTTCCTGGCCGCCCGGTCGAGTGCCTTTGTCCTCGCCGCGGGGAGCCAGGGCGCGGGGGTCGACCTGCAGCCGGTGGAGATTCGCACCCGTGCCTGGTACAATGCCGGGCTGGAGTCGCTGCTGAGCATGGTGCCGGGTTTGATGTCCATCGTGCTCACCATGCCGACGC
>JAAYZQ010000451.1 GCA_012514775.1 Anaerolineaceae bacterium | reverse complement strand
GTGCGCACGGCGGTGCGCCCCTGAGGTGTGTGTACGTTCGTAGTGGGCGATTTATCGCCCAAGAATCGCGCTGAAGCGCGCACTACGAACGACCGCGCTGAAGCGCGCACTACGAACGACAGGTTGTCGGAGAGGTGTGTGCGCTTGTCGGTTCGTAGTGGGCGATTCATCGCCCAGGAACCGCGCTGAAGCGCGCACTACGAACGGGCTCTCCGATAGGCTCTAGGGGCGCACCGCCGTGCGCCCCTATGGAAGGAATGTGTTTATGCCTCTTGTGGTATGTATCGTAGGGCGGTCCAAGTCGGGCCGGACAACGCTCCTGGAAAAGATGGTCCGGGAGATGAAACAGCGTGGTTACCGGGTGGGCACAGTCAAGCACCACTCCCATCCCGGCTTTGAGCTCGACCGGCCGGGCAAGGACACCTGGCGCCACGCCGAGGCGGGCAGCGACCACGTGGTCATTGCCGCGCCCGACAAGGTGGCGTCCATCCGGCGCGTGGACAGGGAGCCGACCCTGGACGAGATCACGGCCACCATGACCGACGTTGACGTGGTCCTGACCGAGGGCTACCTGCGCAGCGGCCGATACAAGATCGAGGTGGTGCGGGCCGCCCGGGCCACGGAGCCCATCTGTGAGCCGGGTGAGTTGCTGGCTCTGGCCACCGATCTGCCCCTGGACTGCGGCGTGCCCCGCTTTGACCTGGACGACGCGGCCGGGCTGGCGGACCTCGTAGAAGGGCTGATGTAGGCCATGACCCCTCCCGCCAGCGGCGTGATCCTCGCCGGCGGTGCCAGCCGGCGCATGGGGCGCGACAAGGCGTTCCTGGAGTTCGAGGGACGGCCCCTCATCGCCCGCATCGCCGACCAGGTGCGCCTGGTCGGCCGCGAGGTGATCGTGGCCGGCGGCACAGGCCGCGACATGGCCCGCTACGCGCCCTTTGCCGACCGCTGCGTGGCCGACGTCTACCCCGACGTGGGCACCCTGGGCGGCATCCACGCCGGCCTGCAGGTGGCGCGCCACGATCTGGCGTTGGTGGTCGCCTGCGACATGCCGTTCCTCAATCCCGATCTGTTGGCCTGGTTCGTCGCCGCCGCCGAGGGCTGGGACCTGGTGGTGCTCAAGCACGAGCAGGGGGTGGAGCCGCTGCACGCCGTCTACCGCAAGACCTGCCTGCCGGCCATCGAGGCCACCATCCGCAGCGGCGAGCGCTGTGCCTTTGCCTTCTACGATCAGATCCGGGTGCGCTTTGTGGCGCCGGCCGAGATCGCCCACCTCGACCCGGATCTCCGCTCCTTCCGCAACCTCAACACACCCCAGGACTGGCACGCCGCCGTGGCCCAGGTCCCGGCGCCCGGCAAGAACGGCGGCCCCCCCGCGCCGTATACCGGGTCTCGGTCACTTCCAGCGTAGGTTCGCAGGCGCCGTTTTCAGCGCCCTGTCCAAACCACGGCCCGCAAGCCAGGGTAGCCAGCAGCAGCGATCCCGTCAGCCAGGCAGGGCGCCGGGCCTGCCCCTGAGTGGCCCCGGGCATCCGCTCTCGAAAACCCTTGACAGCCCGGACCCCTCTGTGGTATGATCTACCACTGAAAGCAGGGGCCGGGCGGCTAGCCGGCCCTTGCCCGCATACGTACCGACTCTGCTGTGGGACCTGGTCCATGCCGCGACCGAAGAGGCAGCGGCTGCCCGGGTCCTTTTTGTACCGGCTTCCATCGAACCGGTTTCCGTCCCCCATTCCCTCGACCCACCTGCAGCGCCGGAAAGCCGGGATGAGACTGACTTCAGGAGGTGAAGAGTGACCGCAGATCGTTCCGGGCCGGCGCGCCGGCTCTTGCTGTGGGCCGGCCTGTTCATGGTTGTCGCTCTCCTTGCCGGCTGCGCGGGACTGACGCCCGGCAGCGATGGGAACGCGAACCAGGGGCCCGAGGTCCCTACCCCGTTCCAGGCCCTGGCTCCCGAGGCGACCAACACCGAGACCGCGCCTCCGCCATCCCCCAGCCCCCGGCCATCGGCCAGCCCGGCGGCGACGCAGCAGGCAACGGCGAGCCCGTCGCCCGAGCCGACAGCGACCCCTGAGCCCACGGCAACGCCGACCGCCAGCCCCGTCCCCACAGTCGACGGCACGCCCCGGGAGGGCCAGGCGCTGGTCGATGCCTTGCGGGGCGGAGGGTACGTGCTCTATTTCCGCCACGCTGCCACCGTTTCCAGCCAGGGCGACAACCGGGTGGGAGACGCGTGGTGGACGAACTGCGACCCCGGGCTGATGCGCCAGCTTTCCGCCGAGGGCGAGGCCCAGGCGCGGGCCATGGGCGAGGCGATCCGCGCCCTGGGGATTCCCATCGGCGAGGTGTGGGCCAGCCCCTACTGCCGCACCATGGAGACGGCCCGGCTCATGGACCTGGGGCCGGTGCAGCCCACGACTGACTTGATGAACATGAGCGCCGCCGATGTGGTGGGCGGCGCAGAGGCGGTGACGGCCAGCGCCCGGCAGAGGCTGGCGGCGAGCCCCGCCCCCGGCACCAACACCGTCCTGGTGGCCCACGGCAACGTCATCGCCGCCGCGGCCAATATGACGCTGGCCGAGGGCGAAGCCGCGGTCCTGGCGCCCGGCATCGGCGAGGCCGGCTTCACGCTGATTGCCCGGGTTCCGCCCGGGGAGTGGGCCGAGCTGGCGGCGCAGTACGGCGCGGACGGTGCGGCGCAAACCTGCGAGCCGACGGCCCCCGACCAGCTTGGGCCGTTCTACGAGCCCGACGCCCCGGAGCGGGACAGCCTCGGCCAGGGCCACGTCCTGGAGGGCATTGTCCGCTCGGCGGCCGACTGCTCGCCCATCCCGGGGG
>JAAYZQ010000450.1 GCA_012514775.1 Anaerolineaceae bacterium | reverse complement strand
TCGCCATCGTCCGCGACGAGCAAACCGTCCAGCAGTGCATTACCCAGGCCGAGTCGGTGCTCGGCCCTATGCAAGCCTCCCCCAACACCGTGCTGGCCGCCTGGCCGCTGCCCATTGTGCATGGCTACCCCAAGCTCGGCGCGGACCGAGAGGAACGTTCGTGATCTGGGTAATTTTCCTGCTCAGCGCCATCATTATCGTCCTTTCAGGCATCAAGCTGGCCCAATATGGCGATGCCATCGCCTACCACACCGGCCTCGGCGGCGTGCTAATCGGCGCTCTGCTCGTGGCTGCTGCCACCTCCCTCACCGAAATCCTCACCATGATCAACTCCATCCGCCAAAATCACCTCAACCTAGCCGCGGGTAACCTGTTTGGGGCGAGTATGATCAACATGCTGATCCTGGGCGTGCTGGGGGTGGCGTTTCATCGGACGCGCATTCTACGCCGGGTGGCCTTGAACCATGCCCTGACCGCCAGCCTGGTGGTGCTACTGCTTGGCCTGGCGGCGCTGTTCATTCTGGCGGATATTGGCTTCACCCTGGGGTTTGTGAGCGGAGATGGCCTGATCTTGATTATCGTCTACATCGGAGGAGTCTGGCTGTTGCGACGCAATTCGGAGGCGCTTCCCCCTGGCGAGGAGATGCCCGTTACTACCGAGTCCAAGCTTCCCAGCCTGCGCCGCTCTCTTATTGGCTTTGCCATCATCACGGTCATCCTGGTGATCGTCACCCCGCTGCTCGTGCGCAGTGCCTCGACCATCGCGGAGACCACTGGCCTGGGGGATAGCTTTACCGGCATTCTTCTGGTGTCCCTGGTCACCTCGCTGCCCGAAATGGTTACTACTGTCACGGCCAGCCGTGTCGGTGCGTACGACCTGGCCGTGAGCAACCTGTTCGGCAGCAGTATGTTTAATGGGTTCACGCTGGGGCTGGCTGATCTAATCTATGTACGGGGGAACTTTTTAACTGCCATTGACCCTAATCTGGCCATTGCCGGACTACTGGCGATGGTGCTCACGACGCTGGCGCTAATCGGCAATCTGACCAAGGTCGAACAGCGGGTGGCCTTTATCGACCTGGACGCGCTGATCTTGATTTTGATCTATCTGGGCGGGCTGTGGCTGCTCTACACGCGGGGCATCGGCCTGGGATAGCGCGAGATGCGACCCTGGAAAAGCTGACAAAAAGACGCGCCATAACCCGCGAGTATCCTTCTCGCGAGAATGGCGCGTTTTCGTGCGTTTTAGGCGTCATCCACTCAGCGGAACGCCCGGCTCTATAACGCCCAGCAACTGCAAGGCGGCCACGATCAACGGGGCAATCAGCAGCGCCGGTAGCAAGTTCGCCACCCGAATCTTTTTCAAGTCCAACAGCAGCAGCCCAATCGCCAGGATCATCACACCGCCGGTAGCTGTCATCTCGGCCACCATCGTCTGGTTCAACGCGCTCTGGGCCAGCCCGGCCAGCAGCGTCAGCCCCCCCTGATAGATCAACACGGTGAGCGCGGAAAAGAGCACGCCCACCCCCAGGGAGGCGGCAAACGCCAGGGCGGCAAAGCCATCCAGCACCGACTTGATCGCCAGCAGGCGAATGTCCCCCGTCAGGCCATCCGCGATGGAACCGAGGATGGTCATCGGCCCAATGCAGAATACCAGGCTGGCCGTCACAAACCCTTCCGTAAAGTGGGTCATCTGCGACCCGCCGAGTCCCCTGGAAACGCGCTCCTTGAGGCGCTCGCTGATCCATTCCAGCCCCAGGTCGATCTTCCACCACTCGCCCAAGATCGCGCCTACCAGGATGCTCCCCATGACGATCAGGATATTCTGCGTTTCGGTGGTGAGATGAATACCCACCACCAGCGTTACCAGGCCCAACCCGTGTAACACGGTCTGCCGCATCCGTTCGGGCAGTCGTGGCCCCAACAGCGTGCCCAAACCGCCACCCACCAGAACTGCTGCGATGTTGATCCATGTGCCGATCACGATGTGCTATTGTCCTTTCCGACTGTCAGAGTGCAGCCGGTATCATAGCACAGGATCGACT
>JAAYZQ010000053.1 GCA_012514775.1 Anaerolineaceae bacterium | reverse complement strand
CCGGTCTACCCCCTGACCCGGGGCATCACTTCGCGCTGGCTGCGCAAGCTCATCAAGCGGGTTGTGGACCACTGGACTCCGCGCCTCCAGGACTACCTGCCGGAAGCGGTGCGGTCACGGGCAGGGCTCATGGATCTCCACAAAGCCCTCCGCGAGATCCACTTTCCCGACAGCCACGAATCCGCCGCCGAGGCCCGGCGGCGGCTGTCCTTCGACGAGTTCTTTTTCATCCAACTGGGCATGCTTAACCGGCGCCAGCAATGGCAGAAGCAGGCCGCGGCGCCGCTGCCCACCGACGATGCCCTGTTGTCCTCCTTTCTCGGCGCTCTGCCGTTCCAGTTGACCGAAGCCCAGGAGCGCACCCTGCACCAGATCCTGGCCGATCTGGCCCGATCGGAGCCCATGAGCCGGCTGCTCCAGGGCGACGTGGGCTCGGGCAAGACGGTGGTGGCCACGGCCGCGGCCCTCATGGCCGTGGCGCAGGGCAAGCAAGTGGCCCTCATGGCGCCCACCGAGATCCTCGCCGAGCAGCACCACCGCACCGTGCTGGACCTGCTGGCGGGCATGGGCGAGGGCGGGCTCCCGAGGCCTGTTTCGGTCGAGCTGCTGACCGGCAGCGTCCCCAGGCCGGACCGGACCCGGGTCTATGCTACGCTGGCCTCGGGCGAGACCGACATCGTGGTGGGCACCCAGGCCCTTATCCAGCGCAACCTCACCTTTCACGATCTGGCCCTGGTTATCGTCGACGAGCAGCACCGTTTTGGCGTGTTGCAGCGGAGCACGCTGCGGGGCAAGGGCAGCTCGCCCCACATGCTGGTCATGAGCGCCACGCCCATCCCCCGCAGCCTGGCGCTGACGCTCTATGGCGACCTGGAGATCTCGGTCATCGACGAGCTGCCCCCAGGGCGACAGCCCATCGTGACACGCTGGCTGCTGCCCAGGGAGCGAGAGCGGGCCTATGCCTTTGTCCATAGCCAGGTGGAGAAGGGTCGCCAGGCGTTTATCCTCTATCCCCTGGTCCAGGAGTCGGACAAGATCGAGGCTCGGGCGGCGGTGGAGGAGTACGAGCGCCTGCAAAAGACCATCTTCCCGCAACTGCGCCTGGGCCTGCTCCACGGCCGGATGAAGGCCCGGGAGAAGGACGAGATCATGGCTCGCTTTCGAGCCGGCGAGATCGACGTCCTGGTCTCGACCTCGGTCATCGAGGTGGGCATCGACGTCCCCAACGCGACGGTCATGCTCATCGAGGGAGCCGACCGCTTCGGCCTGGCCCAATTGCACCAGTTCCGCGGGCGAGTGGGGCGCGGTGCCCACCAGTCCTATTGCCTGCTGCTGTCCGATAACGCCTCGCCCGACGATCCCAACACGCGGCAGACCTGGGAACGGCTCAAGGCAATCGAAGATAGCCAGGATGGCTTTGTCCTTGCCGAAAAGGACCTGGATCTGCGTGGCCCCGGCGACTTTTTCGGGGTGCGCCAGAGTGGATTGCCGGCCCTGCGCCTGGCGAGCCTGAGCAACGTCCGCATCCTCGAGGAGGCGCGGGCCGAAGCTTTGGAGCTTAACCAGGAAGACCCGGCCCTGATGCAGCCCGAGCACCGCCCACTGGCCGAGCAGGTCGCGCGCTTCTGGCACGACAAGGGCGATCTCAGCTGAGAACCCGGAGGATAGCATGCCACGAGCGATTTACCCAGGCACCTTTGATCCGGTGCACAACGGCCACCTGGACATTGCCAAGCGCGCAGCCACGTTGTTCGACCACCTGACCATCGCCGTTTACGCCAGGCCCATGAAGAACCTGTTGTTCACCACGGCGGAGCGGAAGGCGATGCTGGAGGAGGCCCTGGGTCACATTGCCAACATCAGCGTGGTCACCTACAAACAACTGACCGTGGAGTTTGCCCGCGAGGTGGGCGCTCACGCCATCGTTCGCGGCCTGCGGGTTATCTCGGACTTTGAGCTCGAGTTCCAGATGGCCCTGACCAACAAGAAGCTGGCGCCCGAGATCGAATTCGTGTGCCTCATGACCAGCCAGGAATATGCCTTCTTGAGCGCGAGCACGCTCAAGGAGATTGTCATGCTGGGCGGTTGTGTCGAAGGCATGGTACCGGAACACGTCCGTGCGGCCCTGGAGGCCAAGTTCGACGGCACAGCTTGCGGCGAGGAGAACGATGTGCGCCTCGTCTCGCTGCGCGACTGAACCACGGGCGCCTGAAAAGGCGGCGGACGCTGCGGACGACGGGCCGCCACCGCCGGCAATGGACGACCTTTGCAAAGGAGGGGACTGGCTTTGAGCGACATCAATCATCTGATCGATCGGCTGGAGCGGTTGCTGACCGAAAGCTGGCGCATGCCCCTGAGCGCCTTCCTCGTCATCAACGAGGACGATTTTCTGGACATCATCGACCAGATGCGCACGGCGATTCCCCGCGAGGTCAAGGAGGGCGAAAAGATCCAGCGGGAGCGGGAGCGGATCGTTGCCCAGGCCGAAGAGGAGGCCGAGCGGCTTCTGCAGCTCGCCCAGGAGGACGCGGCCAAGCTGGTGGAGCAGCACGAGATCATCCGCATGTCGGAGCAGCGCGGCAGGACGATCATCGAGCGCGCCCAGCGCGAGGCCGAGGTCCTGAAGGGTGAGGCCGACGAGTACGCCCGCCAGGTCCTGGTCTCGCTGGACAGCCAGATCGGCACCCTGGAGGGGCAGATTGCCGGCCTGCGGACCACCGTCCGCAATGGCCTGGAGGCCCTTACCCCGGCGGTTGAGGAAGAGCTCCAAGAAGCCCCCTAGCCGGGGCTCCACGGCTTTCGCACGCCGGCGCTCACCCGGTTGCCGCCGTATCAGTTCGCGCGGAATCGCTATCTGGCGCGCTCTGGGCGGCGGAGCTGGCAGCCGGTTGCGTGCGCGTGGAGCGGTAGGCTGGAGCCCGGCGACCCTTGCCCGATCGCGTCGTTATCTTGACAGGGGACAGGGTCTCGCCTATAATGGAGCGACCCTGCCCGAGCAGATCGGCTAGGATAGATAAGAGATGCAGTATAACGTTGCCCAATTGTTGAGGGGGCCCACCGGTGCCCAGCGACGCTACGAGCTGGAAGAAGACGTTAGCAGCCTGGACCCGGACCTGGAGCCGATGAGTCCTCTGAAGGGCAAGATCACCCTGCTGCGGACGAGCCAGGGTATCCTGGTAACCGGCAAACTGCGGACGGTGCTCCGCGGCCAATGCCGGCGCTGCCTGGAGCCCTGCGACGTGCAGGTGACTTTGAACCTTGAAGAGGAATTCCATCCCAGCGTCAGCATTGCCGACGTGCCGATGGATCCAATACCGGACGAGGAGTACGACGAAGCGCTCATCATCGATGAGCACCACATCCTCGACCTGACGGAGGTCATCCGCCAGGGGTTGTGGTTGGTAGCGCCGACGGAAGCGCTTTGCCGGACCGATTGTCTCGGGCTTTGTCCGAAGTGCGGTGGAAACCGCAATCTGGGAGAATGCCAGTGCGAGCAGGCAGACATCGACCCGCGTTGGGCTGCCCTGCAGGCACTGATAACCAACGAGACGGAATCCGACGAAAGGAGCGATTGACCAGTGGGAGCACTGCCAAAGCATAAACTGGGCAAAGGGCGCAAAGGCCGGCGCCGTAGCCACGATGCGATCCAAGCCCGCAACCTGGTGCCCTGCCCGAATTGCCATGAACTGCGACTGCCCCATCAGGTTTGCCCTGCATGTGGCAACTATAAGGGCATCAAAGTCGTCGAAGTCAAGCCTGAATAAGTGGCGAGCACAGGGGTGTGCTCGGCTCGCATGCTGTTAATGAGAGGCCGTGTCGTGGCAACATTCCGCGGGAACTGTTACCAGGCACACGGCCTTGTTGTGCTATCCGGGGGTGGCATGTCGACCGGGAGCGTACCGGGCCAGAGCCTGGCAACGATGCTGTAAGGAGAGAGCCGTGATCGATTTCTCATTGAGCGAGGATTTGCGGGATATCCAGGCCCGCGCGCGTAAATTCGCCCAGGAAGAGATCCTGCCTATAGCAGCCGAGTACGATCGCAAGGCCGAGGTTCCTCCAGGAATCGTGCAGAAGGCCAAGGCCGCCGGCCTGTTGAACGTAACCATTCCGAAGGAGTACGGCGGCATGAGCTACGGCGCCCTGCAGAGCGCCATGATCGCCGAGGAGCTGGGCGCGGCCTGCGCCGGCATCAGCATCACCATCCTGGTCAACGGCCTGGCCCTGACGCCCATCATGCTCTTTGGCAACGAAGAGCAGAAGGAGAAATTCCTGAGGCCCGTGGCCGAAGGGGCCAAGCTGGCCGCCTTTTGCCTGACGGAGCGGGAGGCAGGCTCTGACGCCGGCTCCATCAAGACCACGGCCCTGCCCGATGGCGACGACCTGGTGATCAACGGCCAGAAGTGCTTTGTCACCAGTGGCTCCCTGGCGAGCGTCCTGGTCGTGTTTGCCCAGACCGATCCGGAGCGGGGTCCGCGGGGGGTATCGACAATCGTCGTGCCGGCCGATACGCCCGGCATACGGGTGGTCAAGGTCGAAGACAAGATGGGGCAGCGGGCGTCCAACACCGCCGAGCTGGCCTTTGAGAACGTTCGGGTGCCCCAGGCCAATCTCCTGGGCAAGCGGGGGCGGGGCTTTGGCATCGCCCTGGAGACCCTCGATTTTGGCCGCTCGGGCGTGGCGGCCCTGAGCGTGGGCCTGGCCCGGGCCGCCCTGGAGCACGCTACAAAGTATGCCAAAGAGCGCCAGCAGTTTGGGGCGCCGATCATAAACAATCAGGCGGTGGCGTTCATGCTCGCCGACATGGCCATGAAGATCGAGGCGGCGCGCCTTCTCACCTGGCAGGCAGCCTGGAGCGCGGACCAGGGGATCAAGGCCACGGCCAAGTCGGCCATGGCCAAGTGTTTCGCCTCCGACACGGCCATGCAGGTGACCACCGACGCCGTGCAGATCTTGGGTGGGGTGGGCTATATGAAGGACAACCCCGTCGAGAAGCTGATGCGCGACGCCAAGCTCCTCCAGATTTACGAGGGCACCAACCAGATTCAGAGGATGGTGATTGCCCGCCAGTTGGGCAAGTGAGGCGGATGGGAGCGAGGACAGAGGAGCATTCATGGCTGACACAGCGCTGATCTTTCCCGGGCAGGGCTCCCAGGACGTGGGCATGGGTCGGGACGTGGCGGAGGCCTATCCTGAGGCGCGCCGCCTGTACCAACAGGCCGACGATGTCCTGGGCTTTGCCCTATCGGAACTATGCTTCCAGGGCCCGCGGGAATTGCTGGACGAGACGGCCAACACACAGCCGGCCCTCTTTGTTACCAGCCTGGCGCTGGTGGAGGCCCTGAAGGCCGAAGGCAAGCTGCCGGCCGCCGCGATGGTCGCCGGCCACAGCCTTGGCGAGCTGACGGCGCTGGTGGCGGGCGGAGCCATGGGTTTTGAGGAGGGCCTGCGCCTGGTCCGCGAGCGGGGGCGACTCATGACGCTCGCCGGCGAGCAGAGCCCGGGCGGCATGGCTGCCGTGCTCAAGATGGACGACGCGGACGTGGAGCAGGCCTGCAAGGAGGCCGCGGCCGAGACGTCGCGGCCGGTGCAGATCGCCAACTATAACTCGCCGGGACAGGTCGTGATTTCGGGCGACGCCCAGGCCCTGGACAGGGCCATCGAGCTGCTGCGCCAGCGGGGAGGAAAGCGGATCGTGCCCCTGGCCGTCAGCATCCCGGCCCATTCGCCACTCATGGCCAGCGTGGTTCGCGAGTACCGGGCGGCGGTCGACGACACGAATTTTTGCCTGCCGGTCATACCGGTGGTTGCCAACATCAGCGCTCGCCCGCTGCTGACCGTGGACGAGATCCGCGACGAGCTGGCCGGCCAGTTTACCTGGCCGGTTCGCTGGACCGCTTCGGTGCAGTGGATGGTCGAGCAGGGCGTGGAAAAGTTTGTCGAGATCGGACCGAAAGAGGTGCTTGCCGGTCTCGTGCGCCGTATCGACGGGTCGGTCGAGGCTCAAAGCGTCGGCAGCCTGGAGGCGGTGCGTAACGGTGGACTGGCATAGAGGCCGGGGAGGAGAGCCATGCGCTTTGAGGGCAAGGTAGCCGTCGTGACAGGAGGCGCGCGGGGCATCGGCCGCGCCATCGCCCTGCGGCTGGCCCGGGAAGGGGCCAGCGTGGTCGTGAACTACTTGAGCAACCAGGCCGCCGCCGACCAAGTGGTCAGCGAGATTCAGGCCGCGGGCGGACAGGCCATCGCCGCCCAGTGCGACGTAAGCAACGTGGCCCAGGCCCAGGCACTCATCGACCGCGCCCGGGAGGTGTTCGGCCGCGTGGATGTCCTGGTCAACAATGCCGGGACGACGCGCGACACGCTCATCATGCGCATGACGGAAGAGGATTGGGACCTGGTCATCGACACCAACCTGAAGGGCGCCTTCAACTGCATCAAGGCCGCGAGCCGCCCGATGGTCAAACAGCGCTACGGCCGCATCGTCAACGTCACCTCGGTGTCGGGCCTCGACGGCAACGCGGGCCAGGCCAACTATGCCTCGGCCAAGGCGGGGCTGGTGGGCCTGACCAAGACCGTGGCCAAGGAGCTGGGGTCACGGGGCATTACGTGCAACGCGGTGGCCCCCGGCTACGTGGCCACGGACCTGACGTCCTCGCTGCCCGACGACCTGGTGCAGTTGGCCATCGAGCGCGCGCCCCTGGGACGGGCGGGCACGGGCGAGGATATTGCGGCTGCCATCGCATACCTGGCATCCGACGAGGCGAGCTTTGTCACCGGCCAGATCCTGGCCGTGGACGGCGGCCTCTTGATCGCGTGAGGGAGGAGTCGTGGAGGAAAATCTCGGCAAGGTTTCGATCGCGCCCAACGTCCTGGTGACCATCGTCCAGAAGACGGCGGGGGCGATGCCGGGCGTGGATCGTCTCAGCGACAACGTCCCTGGGGTCAAGCGCTTCCTCGGCCTGGAGACGGCGGCCCGCGGCGTGCAGGTGGGCGTAGTGGAGAGCAATGTTAGCGTCGACGTGTACCTGGTTGCCCGGCGAGGCATCGACCTTTTGCAGATGGGGCGCCAACTGCAGTCCGAGATCACGCGCGCCATCGAGGATATCGTGGGGATGAGCGTGCGAGAGGTGAACGTCCACATCGAGGATGTGGCAACCGAATTGGGGGGAAATGTCGTCGAGAAGAAAGAAAGGGCTAGATGAAGATTCGCCATCGCGCCCGCGTTCTGGCGCTGCAGGCGCTGTTCGAAATCGACTGCGCAGGGCATCACCCAACCCTCGTGCTGGAGAGGCGGCTGGAGGAGAATCCGCTGCCTGATCCTGGTGAGGGCTTTGCCCGCGAGCTGGTCCAGGGCGTCGAAGCCTATCGCGAGGAGCTGGACAGGCTGATCCGCCAGTACGCTCCCGAGTGGCCGGTGGACCAAATCGCCATCGTGGATCGGAATATCCTGCGCATCGCCATCTACGAGATCCTGTT
>JAAYZQ010000449.1 GCA_012514775.1 Anaerolineaceae bacterium | reverse complement strand
CCATGCGCCGGGGCTTTACCCTGCTCCACCGCCTGGGCCTGACGGGCGTCCACGACTACCGGCTCATGGACGGCCACGACGGGCCGCCCGCGTTCCGGGCCTACCAGCGGCTGCGGGCCGAAGGCGCGCTGGCGCTGCGCCTGTGGATGCACGTCTCGGGCGCCCACCTGGCCGAGGCCATTGCCCTCGGCCTGCGTAGCGGCTTTGGCGACGACTGGCTGCGGGTGGGCCACGTCAAGATGTTCACCGACGGCGGCCAGGGCGCCCACACCGCCTGGATGCTGGAGCCCTACGAGGACACGGGCGGCTACGGCCTGCCCCTGCGGCCCATGGCCGAGATCGAGGCCGACGTGGAGCGCGCCAACCTGGCGGGCCTGTCGGCGGCGATCCACGCCATCGGCGACCGGGCCATCCGCGAGCTGCTGGGCGCGCTGGAGCGCGTCGCCGGGCGCCACCCGGAGCTCCGGGGAAGGCGCATCCCCAACCGCATCGAGCACGTGCAAAACGTGCGGCCTGAAGACCTGCCGCGCCTGGCGCCCCTGGGCGTCGTGGCGTCGGTGCAGCCCATCCACCTGGTCGACGACCTGGTCATGGTCGGGCAGACGGTGGGCGCCCGGGGCCGCTTTACCTACCCCTTCCGCGACCTGTGGGAGGCAGGCGTGCCCCTGGCCCTGGGCTCCGACAGCCCCGTGGCCAACCCCAACCCCTGGTGGGGCATCCAGGCCGCCATCACCCGGCAGCGGCGGGACGGCACGCCCGAGGGCGGCTGGTACCCTACCCAGCGGCTGACCCTGGCCCAGGCGGTGTGGGGCTATACCATGGGCCCGGCCGTGGTCACCGGGCGGCAGGCGGACCTGGGCAGCATCAGCCCGGGCAAGCTGGCCGACCTGGTGGTCCTGGATCGCGACCCCTTTGCCCTGGACCCATTGGAGATCGCCGGCGTGGGGGTGGCCATGACGATCCTGGACGGCGAGATCGTCCACCGGGTGTGACGGCCGGCCACGCCCCTCGCCGCGCGGCGGCGGGTGGGGCAGGTGTGGGGCCCGAGCGGCTGCGCGGCGACCTGATCCTGGTGCTCGTTGCCCTGCTGTGGGGCACGGCGTTCGTGGTCCAGCGGGTGGCCGCGGGCCACATGGGACCGTTCTTTTACACCGGCATACGGTTCTTGTTGGGCGGCGCCATCCTGCTGCCCTTTGCCGGCTGGCCGTGGCGGGGCATGGATGCCCGCGACCGCCGCGGCAGCCTGCTGGTCGGGCTGCTGCTCTTTGGCGGCGCCACGCTGCAGCAGGCGGGCCTATCCACGACGACGGCGGGCAGGGCCGGCTTTATCACCGGTCTGTACGTCGTCCTCGTCCCGCTGCTCCTGGCCCTGGGCTGGCGCCAGCGGCCGCCGGCGGGGGCCTGGCCGGCCGCCATCCTGGCCGTGGCGGGCCTCTACCTGTTGAGCGGCGCGGGCACCGGCGTGGCCCCCGGCGACGTTCTGGAGCTGGCGGGGGCCCTGTTCTGGGCGCTGCACGTCATCGTCGTCGGCCGCGTGGTGCGCCGCACCGGGGGCCTGCGGCTGGGCGCGGCCCAGCTCCTGGTGGCCGGGGCCCTCAGCCTGCTCCTGGGCCTCTGGCTGGAGGGCGAGACCGGCGGGCTGGAGGCCGCCTGGTGGACCGTGGCCTACACCGGTGTCGTCTCGGTGGGGCTGGGGTACACGCTCCAGGCGGTGGCCCAGCGTTGGGCGCCGCCCACCGACGCGGCCGTCATCCTCAGCGCCGAGGCGGTCTTTGCCGCGCTGGCGGGCTGGCTGTTCCTGGACGAGATCCTGGACGTCCGGCAAGTCGCCGGCTGCGGGCTCTTGTTGGCGGCCATGCTGCTGCCTCACCTCTGGCCACGGCCAGGCGGAAATAACGCGGAGCGCAGGCGCCCCGCGACAGAAAAGGAAATAGAACATGGACAATAACCTGCCACGAATTGTCACCGAACTGCCGGGACCCAGGGCACAGGCCCTGGTGGCGCGCAGCGACAACGCCGTCAGCCCCTCCCTCCCCCGGGCCTATCCCCTGGCCATCGCCCGGGCCGAAGGCCTGATGGTCGAAGACGTGGACGGCAACCGGTTCCTGGACTGCGCGGCCGGCATCGCCGTCTGTTCCACGGGCCACTGCCATCCCCGGGTGCGCGACGCCATCCAGGAGCAGGCCGGCAAGCTGCTCCACATCTGCGGCGCCGACTTTTACGACCCGCTCTACATCAGCCTGGCCGAGCGGCTGGCGGCGCTGGCCCCGGGGGACGATTCCAAGAAGGTCTTCCTGGCCAACTCCGGGGCCGAGGCCGTGGAAGCGGCCCTCAAGCTGGCCCGCCACAACCGCGAGCGGTCGCGGGTGCTGGCCTTCTTTGGCGCCTTTCACGGGCGCACCATGGGCGCCGTGTCGCTGACGGCCAGCAAGCCGGTGTATCACGGCGGCTTTGGCCCGCTGGTGCCGGGCATCACCCATCTGCCCTATGCCTACTGCTACCGCTGCGCCTTTAACCTCACCTACCCGGAGTGCGGGCTGGCGTGCGTGGACTATATCGAGGACACGCTCTTTGCCCGCTCCATCCCGGCCGAGGAGGTGGCGGCCATTTTCGTCGAGCCGGTGCAGGGCGAAGGCGGCTACATCGTCCCGCCGCCCGGCTGGCTGCCCCGCCTGCGGGCGCTGTGCGACGAGTACGGCATCCTCCTGGTCGACGACGAGGTGCAGGCCGGCCTGGGGCGCACGGGCAAGATGTGGGCCATCGAGCACTGGGGCGTCGAGCCCGACATCATCTGCTCGGCCAAGGCCCTGGCCTCGGGCATGCCCCTGTCGGCCATGATCGCCCGCGACGAGGTCATGGACTGGCCGGCGGGCGCCCACGGCAGCACCTTTGGCGGCAACCCGGTGTGCTGCGCCGCCGCCCACGCCACCCTGGACGTCATCGCCCAGGAAGGGCTCATGGCCAACGCCGCCCGGGTGGGCGAGCAGCTCCTGTGCAACCTGCGCGACCTGGCCGACGAGAGCTACCTGCTGGGCGACGTGCGCGGCCTGGGCCTGATGCTCGCCGTGGAGCTGGTCCAGGACAAGGAGACCAGGGTGGCCGCCAAGAAGGAAGCCGAAGCCGTGGTGCAGGCCTGCTTCCGCCGCGGCCTCCTGCTGCTGCCCTGCGGGCCGAGCAGCATCCGCTTTTCGCCGCCGCTGCTCATCAGCCCCCGGCAGGCCGACACGGCCCTGGCCATTTTCGCCGAGTCGCTGAAAGAGGTCGAGGGGAGATAGGAGGACAGGGCCCATGAAGATCACAACCATGCGCGACGCGGTCGCCCGCTACGTCCACGATGGCGACACCGTGGCCATCGAGGGCTTCACGGCGTTCATCTGTTTCGCCGCGGCCCACGAGATCCTGCGCCAGGGACGCCGCGACCTGACCCTGTGCCGCATGACGCCCGACCTGATCTATGACCAGATGATCGCCGCCGGCTGCGCCCGCAAGCTGGTCTTTAGCTACCTGGGGAACCCCGGCGTGGGCTCGCTGCACTGCATCCGCCGGGCGGTGGAAAAGGCCCTGCCCGCGCCCCTGGAGGTGGAAGAGTATTCCCACTTTGGCATGGTGGGCCGCTACATGGCCGGCGCGGCGCGCCTGCCCTTCTTTCCCGTCCGCAGCTACGTGGGCAGCGACCTGCCCGCGGCCAACCCCCGCATCCGGTTCGTCGACAGTCCCTACGGCGACGGCCAGGTGGCCGTCGTCCCGCCGCTGAATCCCGACGTGGCCATCATCCACGCCCAGCGGGCCGACGCCCTGGGCAACACCCAGATCTGGGGCCTGCTGGGCGTGCAAAAGGAGGCGGCCTTTGCCGCGGGCCACGTCGTGGTCGTCGTGGAAGAGATCGTGGACGAGGCCGTGGTGCGCAGCGATCCCAACCGCACGGTCATCCCCGGCCTGCTGGTCGACGCCGTGGTGCACGAGCCCTACGGCGCCCATCCGT
>JAAYZQ010000448.1 GCA_012514775.1 Anaerolineaceae bacterium | reverse complement strand
GGAAACTCGGCCTGGGCGTGGTCGTCCAGCGCTCGTTCAAATCCCGGAGAGAAGTAGAGCCGGAACAGCGGATCCAGGATCCTGCCTACGCCCCGGAAGCTGACCTGAACAGTGTGAGTCAGGTCGACACCGCCATCCACGTCGGCTGCTTCGAGGATGAGGTACGCAGGCAGGCGCACCACCTGCTTGAACTGCCACACAGTCCGTTTCCCCGGCACGACCCCTGCGACAACCGCTTTCATCTTGAGCCGGCGCGTGCCGATGTACTCGTCCATTATCACGACGTTGCCGACGTAGCCGGGCCGCGCCTCGACCGTGTGAAACGCCAGGTGTGTGCCCGGCCACCATGCCTGGTACTGCTCGTCGGTACAGTTGAGCATGAAATCGATTAGTTGCGTGCTGCGCACGCCGGCGACGTGCACTTTGGACTGGAGGGAAATCATGAAACGCCCTCCTGTTCGATGTGACACGACCTGTTTCCGCATTCGGCGTGTGCATCAATGCGGGCCACCATGTCACACTCCCTTTCGAAAGTTGGCCGTATAGACCCACAGGTTGCCAAAGCGCTCCTCGAAGCGGAATCCGGCTGTCTCCACGAGGCGTACCGTCTCGGGCAGAAAGAGATGGTCAGGATCGCTAAACTCCTCACTGATCGACAGCAGGCCGCCGGGCCGGAGCACGCGGTGTAGCTCTATCAGGGCACGATCCGGGTTGGGGATCTCGGGCAGCACCGTGATCAGAAACGCCCGGTCCACACTTTCGTCGTCGAGGGGCAGCTCATGGGCGCTCGCCACGTAGGTCTCGACGTTGCCAAGGCCCAGCTCCTGCACCCGTCGCTCCACCTGTGCGATCATCTTCGGCTGGATGTCCACGGCGATGAGCCGGCCGTCGGTGCCCACGCGCTGTGCGGCGTCCACTGTGAACGTCCCTGGCCCTGGCCCGAGTTCCAGCACGCGCTCGCCCGGGCGGATCCCGATCCGATCCACGATGGGGCGCATGTAGCGCTTGCGCATCGGGTTGTCCACCAGCCACGACACGGCTGCCGGGCAGGGCGAGCGGTAGCCCAATCTGGCCGCCAGCCGCCAGATCAGCTTGAGGGGAAAGAGCCAAAAGAACGCCAGCCCCGCGACGGAGCCCAGGGCGACGCCCAACCACCTCCACGTTCGCTTGTTCATCGTTTGCCTCCCGTGGGTTTGCTCTCCACCCGCTCCAAGAGCGCGGGCAGCTCCTCTTCGATGAGTGAAAAGATGTCGTGTGCCTCCTGCAGCCGGTCATCCGCCATGCCCTGGCGTTCCTGGAGCAGCTCCAGCCCTTGCTCCGCAATATCGTGCAGCGATGCCCACAGCTTGAGGCGTTGGCGGATAAAGACGGTCCAGCCTCCGGGCTTGAAACGGAAAGAAACTTGCCTGGGTAGTGGCGAGGCGACGCGCTCGATCAGACCCATCTCTGTCAGCAAGCGCGTGTTGGTGCTGACAGAGCTCTTGCTCGCATGCAAGATCTCGCACAGGTCGGTGAGGGACTGCTCTGGCGGGTCGCTGATCAGGAGTACGCCGAGCACGCGCCCCGCCATTCGCGGCAGTCCCATCTGCTCAAAGTAGAGGCTGATGTCTTCGACAAAGTGCTTCTCTTCGTAGTAGCGCATGGTTGGTGCCCCTCCTGTTGCTCGTTCCACAGTGGCAAGAGTATACCTCGTTCTTAACGTTCTGTCAATATTGAATGATAAGAATGTACGGCTCCTGGTGGTAGGAATCCGGGGACGTCAACCATGCTGTCGCGGGGCAGGTGCTCGACCCTGAGTTGATAAAGCGCCCCGGGGCGGTCTACCCGATCTGGCTGGCTTCCGGGGCCTTGACTTCTGCTCCCAGCTATGCTATGATTTCGCGCATCACGCCGCCGTGACGTGTGCCTGGAGGGGCACGCCCTCGCAGCATCGCACCGCAGTTTGCGCCAGAGCGAACCCCCGGCTCTCCATTGAGCCAGCCCCGCGGCCAGCCGGCTTTCGGCCTGCCGCTCGACGACCCGGCCTTCGCCCGGGGGCACGCCCGGTACGTAGCGTATCGTGGAGAGGTTGGGCCTTCCAGGAGCAGCAGCGCCTGGAGCGACGCTACCTGGAGATGTTGGCCGCGCTCGTTGAGAGCCACACTGCCCGGGGTAGGACCAGGGAAGCCATTGCCCTGGCCGAGCGCTACCTGGAAACCGCCTACCTGGCCGAAGAGATGCACCAGCGATTGATCGAGCTATATGCCATTGCCGGCGACAGGGCCGCAGCCCTGCGGCAATACGAGCGCTGCGTGGCCCTTCTGGAGCGCGAGCTGGGCGTCGACCCTTTGCCTGAGACACAGGCCGTGTACCAGGCCGTCCTGCAAGGCGAGATCCCGGCCAGGAGCCGGCCGGCTCCTGGCCCCGCGGATGTTCCGCGGCAAGCCTCCCCTGCCGATAGCCCCTTGCTGGGGAGGGACGGGGCCTGGCGGGTGCTGGAGGAGCTTTTCGCCGGAGCGCGGGCCGGGATGGGCCGGGCCGTGCTCCTCGCGGGGGAGGCCGGTATCGGCAAGTCGCGCCTCATGCTCGACTTTGCCCAGGAACAGGCGGGGCAGGCGATCCTCCTGGCCGCGGGCTGCTACCCGGGCGCCCAGCCCATGCCCTACCTGCCGCTGGTGGACGCTCTGCGTCCCCATCTCCAGGCCGGGCGGCTGGCCGGCCAAGTGGATCCCATCTGGCTGGCCGAGGCTTCGGCCCTTTTGCCCGAGCTGCGGTCACACTTTCCCCAGCTTCCACTCCCGGCGCCGGGCGCGCCCGAGCAGGTCCGCGCCCGGCTGTTCGAAGCCCTGCGCCAGCTCGCGCTGGGGCTGGCCGGGAAAGAGCCCGACGGGCCGGCCCTGCTCCTCTGCCTCGACGATCTGCACTGGGCCGACCGGGCAACGCTGGACTGGCTGGCCTACCTGGGACGCCACCTGGCCAGCGTGCGGGCCCTGGTGCTGGGCACTTACCGGACCGAGGAAGCCGGCGCGGTGCGCGAGCTGCGGCGCGAGCTGCGCCGGGCCGCGGTTCTGGCCGAGCTGCCGTTGCCGCCGCTGGCCGAGGCGGACGTCCTGAACCTGTTGAGCCGCATGGCTCCCGAGGCAGCGCACCGGGCGGCCCAAGGCGACCTCACCCGCGCCCCATCCCCTCCGCCTCTCCTGGACGCGTACCGTCGACCTGGATCCGGCCATGGCGACCGATACCTTCTCCATCGTCGCGTCCCAGCACCTGTTCAGCAGCCTGGCCGAGCTGAGCCCTGAGCTCGACGTGGTGCCCGACCTGGCGGCATCGTGGCAAGTCCGCGACGAGGGCCACACCTACGTCGTCCAGCTCCGCGATGACCTGCGCTGGACAGACGGCCGGCCCGTGGTAGCCGCCGACTTTGAGGCTGCCTGGAAGCGAATGCTGGACCCCGCCACGGCTTCAGTCAATGCCACGCTCTGGCAAGATCTCAAGGGGGCGCGGGCATTTCACACGGGCGTAGTGCGGGATCCGGACCAGGTGGGCGTGCGCGCGGCCGACGACCGAGTCCTCGTCGTGGAGCTGGAAGATCCCGTCAGCTATTTTCCCCAGCTCCTGGCCCTGGGCAGCGCCTGTGCCATTCCGCGCCACTCCCTGGCACAGCACGGCGCCGCCTGGGCCGAGCCGCAGAACCTGGTTACCTGCGGCCCCTTCCGCCTGGAAAACCCTGATCCCCAGGGGGTGTGGCAGCTGGTGCGCAATGATGGCTACCACGGCCAGTTCGCCGGCAACGTGCAGCACGTCGAGCTTCACGGCGGCCTGGAGCCCGGCACGCTCCTGGAGATGTACGAGGCCGATCTGCTGGACGTGATTCACCTCGGGTTTCTTCGCTCGCTCGACGCGGGAGCCTGGGCGCAGCAGCGGCACGCCGCAGAGTACGTCACGGGGCCGTGGCTGAGGACGATCTACTTGTTCTTCAATGCCGGCCGGCCGCCTCTTCACGATCCGCGCGTGCGCCGGGCGCTGGCCCTGGCGCTGGACCGGGACGCGCTGGCCAACCGCGCCCTGAACGGCTACGACGTCCCCGCGACGGGTGGGTTCGTGCCGCCGGGGATGCCCGGCCACACGCCCGGGATCGGCCTGCCCTACGATCCCGATGAGGCCCGGCACCTGCTGGCCGAGGCGGGCTACCCTGGCGGCCGGGGCCTGCCTACCATCCAGGCCCAGGGCGTTGACACCGGGATGTTCGGAGCCACAAAAGAATGGCTTCAGACGCGCTGGCGGGAGATCCTGGGCATCGCGGTAGAGTGGCAGCCCCTCGACTGGGGCGAGATCCGGGATACCGGGCCCGATGCCCCCCACCTGTTTTTTGGTGGTGGGTGGCCGACTACCCGGACCCCGACAGTTTCCTGCGGGTGGGCCTCGCGCAGTTGGGCATTTTGCCCGGCGAAGGCGAGCTGGCAGGCCTGGTGGAAAAGGCCGGGTGCGCCACCAACCAGCCGGAGCGGCTGGCGCTGTACGGGGAGGCTGACCGGGTCCTGCTGGCGAGCACGCTCCTGGTCCCGCTTCTCTACGGGCGCCTGCATCTCCTCGTCAAGCCGTGGGTCAAGCGCTTCCCCGTGTCGCCCGTGAGCTGGTGGTTCTGGAAAGAGGTCGTCATCGAGCGACATTGAGAAAGGCCTCCGGCGCGGGGGCAAATTTGTCCTCATTTTGTGGACCCTGGAGTGCTAAACTGCTGCCATTCACAGGCAGCAGTTTTTCGTTCCCGGCCCCAAAGGGAGCGAAGGCAGCGGCCAGGGGAAGACAATCCCGGACCACGGGGACACGGAGGATATTCATGCCGGATACGGTGACAATCCATCGTTCAGAAGTGGGTGCCGTCGGAATACCTGTCGTCGTTGAGCGACCAGGGCATCGATACCCTGACGTCCTTTGTGCAGCGGATTCCCTCGCCCCTCAGCACCGTCCTGCTCTTTCGCCTGCAAGGCGCGGTGGCCCACGGCGGCGAAGGCGACACGGCCGCGCCCCACCGGCAGGCGCCCTACGTCATCACCATCCAGTCGTCGTGGCTCGATCCGGCCGAGGACGAGATGCACCTGGCCTGGACGCGGGACTTCTGGCAGGCCGTGCGGCCCCTATCGGCCGGCGGGGTGTACGTCAACTTTCTCAGCGACGGGGAGGGGCCCGACCGGGTTCGGGCGGCCTACGGCGCGAACTATCAGCGCCTGGCGCGGATCAAGGCCGTGTATGACCCGGACAACCTGTTCCGGGTGAACCAGAACATCGAACCGGCCGCCTGACGGCGGGCCGGGAAAGGAGACAATCGTGTATCCAAATCAGTTCGATGCCGATTCACAGATTCAATACAAGAGCCAGCGGGCCAGGCGCGTTGCCGAGCGCCATCGGCTGGCGCGGCTGGCCGCCAGCCCCCGCACTCCGGGGAAGTGGCAGGCAAGCCTCGACGTTCTTCGGAGGGTAGGCTCGGCCTGGCTGGCCGGTTGGCGGGCGGCCAGCCGCAGTGGCGCGCTCCGGCTGCGCGCCCTGCGCCTCAGCCTGCGCAAGCCTCGCGAGCAGTGCTGCTGAGGCTGACTGGGGAGAGCGCGGCCCGCCGCGGTCCTGGATCATGTTCAGGCGCTGCGCTGTCGGCTGGCGAAAGACACTCCAGCCCACTGCTCGAAGAAAGGCGGCTTCCTGTCGAATGCCGTCCCACAGCAACAGGCGTTTGAGCGTCTCGTCGCTTTGCCTCTCAAAGGTCTGCAGAACGAGTCGCAGTTCGAGCCGTTTCTCTCGCTCTACCTTTCCCATGGCCACGCCATGGGAGTTGGCAGCGGCCAGGCCGACGAACAGGATCGCCAGAAGGGCCGGAAACAGCCGGATCGGCAGCCATCTCCCGCTCTCCGAGCCCTGGGCGGCGCCCGGCAAATTGTCCTTGAGGAGGAGCATGTAGATGCCGATGATGCCCAGGGCAGTCAAGGTCGTGTATCTCGAGCTCACCGCCCAGTCGATATGGCCAAAGCCGACGCGCGCAATGGTGATGACCGCTGACGTAAACAGTGAAAGCAGGATAAAGGTCGCGCCCAAGACATCGGAAGACGACCAGACGAGATGGAGGCGCGGCCGGCGGCGGATTCGGCTGTAGAGAAAGAGGCCCATCACGACCAGCAAGCACACTCCCATGGCCAGGGAAAGATCCTTGACGCCGCCGCCCAGCGATGCACCCACGTTCATCAGAAAAAACCGGGCAGTGGTGATGGGGCTGAAAAGGCCCGAGGTCAATGGTGGGTGCTCCTGTGGAAATTGATAGCCGGTGAAATAGGCCGCGAAGGTTGCGATGCCCACCAGGGTCCAGGCAGCCAGCCTGGGTCTATTCCTGGCCCGGGAGGCCAACAGCAAGAAGACGCCTGCAGGCCAGACGAGCAACCCGACGTTGAGGGACAGGCTGGCGACGAGCGCGCACAGGATGGCGGCGATGGCAGATTTCCAGGATTTGAGAGACAGGAAGTAGAGAGCGAACACGGTGCCAAATACCTGCAGATAGAAGCAGAACTGCATGCCGAACAGAATGTTCTCCCACTGCCCCAGGCTAAAGACCAACCAGGCGATGGGCACGAATCCCCACGACGAGGTGCCCACCGTTTTGCGATAGATCAACCACCAGCCGGCGAGGGTGAGGACTGCGACGCCCACACTGCACCACATCTCGACAACCACGTTCCAGTCCGTCACCCGGGCAAGCAGGAAGAAAAAGAGCCTGGGCAAGGGGAATCGGTGTTCGTTATGCTGGTGCCACAACGCGTTCAGAAAACGGTCCGGCTTGCCGGAAGTGAGCGCTCTGAAAACTGGTACGACCAGCCATTGATCCGACCAGGGCAAATCGACGGCAAAGGAGCCAAGGTAGACGACTTGAAAAACCAGGGGAAGGATAATCAGGAGCAAGGGCAGCCAGAGGCGGAAGTATCTCTTCACCATGCTTCTCCTCGAGAGGCAGACAGGTAGGCGCACTCCGTGCCCGGATACGCGCAGCACGGACCACCCAGCCGCCGGGAAAGCTCGGCTCTCCGCAGCGAAGCCAGTGGTTTGGGCCGGTATTCCGCGTTGATCAGCCGCCGCGGCGCAACGATCACTTTACGCTCCGCTTGTGGTCGACGGGGTCCCGTGCCCCCGCAGTGGTGCGCCTGAGAGTATACACCATCCTGGAACATTGCACAAGCAGGACACCCCAGGTCGCCCTCAAATGCAGAAGGGTCGCATGATTGACAAGGGCACGACATTGCCTTATAATGGTTCTAGCAGGTTGTCGGAGAGGTGTGTGTACGTTCGTAGTGGGCGATTTATCGCCCAAGAACCGCGCTGAAGCGCGCACTACGAACGAGCTCTCCGATAGGCTCCTAGTACTACAACCGTACTTTACAAAATGGCCCAAGTAGCGGATAATGGTGGCAACACCACACCGCTGGAGGGCTGATGACTGACGAAGAACTGGACG
>JAAYZQ010000447.1 GCA_012514775.1 Anaerolineaceae bacterium | reverse complement strand
CAATGCCCAGGCCATGGCCCAGGAGGCCGCTGGCCGCAGGGTCCAGATCCAGCCCGGTGACCGCCGCTGCATAGCCCAGGCCGATGAGGGCCATGGCGGCCACGGCGTAGAGCAGCTCGGAGCTACGGTGCTGCATTTCGCCAGCTCCCCTCGCTCCAGAAGCGGACAATGACTTCGCCGAGCCGCACCTCGGGCCGGAGTAGCTCGTCGCGGATGGGCGAGATGTCGGCCCGGCGGGTGACGAGCTCCTGAAGCGGCCGCGAGAGCGCCTGGTCGCCCATGACGATGGCGCCCAGGAGAGTGCGCTCGCCCACCAGCACCCGCACGCGGTTCACCTCGAAGGCGGCCTGGACCGCCGGGACGCCGGGATGGTGGCGCCAGGTTTCGCTGTCGCCCCGGGCGATGCCGGGCAGGTCGCCGTCGCGGCCGCGGCCCACGGTGCCAATGATGGTCGTCGTCAGGCCCGCCAGCCGGGTGACGTTAAAGGGCACCGGCTTGCGATAGGGCACCGGCTGCCCGGCCATATTCCTGCCGGCCGCGCGGCCCTGGCCCACGGCGATGCCCCACAGCGTGTCGAGGACTGCCCGGCCCGAGGCGGGGTCAAAGACCTGGGCCACGTCGCCGGCGGCCAGGACGCCGGGCACGCTGGATTGCAGGTACTCGTCCACGAGGATGCCGCGGTCAGCCCGCAGCCCCGCAGAGGCCGCCAGCTCCATCCGCGGGCGCACCCCCACGGCTACGGCCACCACGTCGCAGTCGACGCGCTGCCCGCCCGTGGTGACGACCCCCCGCACCCGGCCCCCCTGGCCCACGATCTCCGAGACCTCGGTGCCGTGATGGATGTGGATGCCCTCCTTTTGCAGGCGTTCCTCGACGATGCGCGACTCGGTCTCATCCAGGACCGCGGGCCAGTAGCGGTCCTGGCGCAGCAGATAGTGGGTGCGGACCTTGCGAGCGTTGAGGCCTTCGGCCAGTTCCAGGGCTGTGATCCCTCCGCCGACCACCACCGCCGCCCGCACCCGGCGGCAGCGCCGCAGGATCTCGCGGGCGTCGGCCATGTCGTCCAGCTTGACGACGCCCTGGAGGCCGGCACCGGGCATGGGTGGGGCCACGGCCCGGGAACCGGTAGCCAGCAGGAGGCGGTCGTAGGGCAGGCGGCGCCCGTCATCCAGCTCGACCTCCCCGGCCTGGGGATGGATGGCCACTGCCCGGGCGTGCAGCCGGCGCAGATCGAGCCGGCGAAAGTCGGCCTCCGAGAAGGGCGCCAGCCACGACTCGGCCAGCTCGCCCGTGAGATAGTAAGCCAGGCCGGGGCGGGAATAGTACCCGTGGGGATCGTCGCTGACCAGGAGGATCTCGCCCGCCGCATCGAGGCCGCGGATGGTCTCGGCCGCGGCCAGGCCGGCCGCTCCCAGGCCGACGATCAGGTAGCGCCGCGCCATCTCAGCCTCGCCTCGCCGCCAGGTCCGAGTCGCCGAAGGCCAGCACGCCGCGAGGGCAGCGCGCCACGCACTCGCCACAGGTGATGCAGTGGCTGTCCTTCACCGGCTCGCCCAGCCAGGCGTGGCGGCGAACGTCGATGTCGATGGGGCAGTAGAAGGAGCAGATGCCGCATTGCACACAGCGGATGTTTTCGGGTACCACCCATCCGGTGGCGCTTATCTGTTGCCGGGATGCCTTTTTGCGCGGCAAATGTGCCATCTCACCCCTCAACATGCCGCTTCCACCTGCAGCCGCCAGCCGGCCGCAGTCCGAGGAAACCACTCCCTTGTACCATGAAAAGCCGCTGCTGTCAAACTGCCGCGCACGGGCCCGGGCCACGGCCACCGCGAGCAAACCAGGGTTAAACCTTCAAGAGTCCTTCACAGGTTCTTCAAACTCACCGAGTAGAATCAGCCTGTAAGAGATCCAACTGTTGCGTGGAGGATTGATGAAGAGAACAATTCGCCTTTCGAGGCAAACGCGGGCCAACTGGCTCATCGACGCCGTCGTGTTCGTGGGCGGCCTGCTGGCGGCACTGTCGGGCATCTATTTCCTGTACCTGCCCTCCGGCGGCTATCGCGGCGGGCGGAACCCGGCCTACGGCCTCCAGATCCTGTTCGAGCGCCACACCTGGAGCGACTTGCACCTCGTGACCGGCCTGGTGATGGTCGCTGCCGTGGCCGTGCACCTCGCCATCCACTGGCGTTGGGTCAAGATGATGGCCCGCCGCGTCGTTACAGCCCTGGTCGCTGGCCCGGTGAGCATGTCGCGGGCCGCCAGGCTGAACCTGGTGCTGGATGCCCTCGTGGCCCTGGCCTTTGTCATCTGTGCCGTGTCGGGCATTGCCCTCCTCCTCTTGCCCGGCGGCCGCGCAGCGGCGGGCCCTGGCCTGCTTTCCAGCCGGGTCGCCTGGGATCTGGTCCATACCTGGAGCGGCGTGGCGCTCATCGCCGCCGCAGCCGTACACTTTGCCATTCACTGGCGGTGGGTCAAGAACGTCACGGTGCGCTTCTTTCTGTCGCTGTTGCCGCAGTCGGCGGCCGGCGAGCAATCGGCGCCTGCCCGGACGGTGGCAGGCTAGCAAATCAGAGCTGGGATAGGAGATTCAAATGGTGAAAAAGATCGTGTTGGGAACGCTGTTGTTTGGCCTCATTGGCATCCTCGTCGTGGGGGCCGTGATCCGCACGCTGGACAAGACGGGAAACGTGGCCGAGGCCCGGGGTGAGGGCCGGGGCTGGAGCGCAGGCGAGAACGGCAGCCTCCTCGCTGCGGAGCAGGGTCGCGGCCCGGGCCAGGGCGGCGGCGCCTACGGGCGCTCCGACGGCTCGGGTGCCCTCGCAGTTGGCGAGCGGGCGGTTGAGGCGTTGAGCGTCTACGAAGGGACTGTGGTTCAAGCTCCTGCGGCAGGCATCGACCTGGTGCTCGAGACCGAGAGCGGCGAGGAGATCGTCGTGGGCACGGGCCCCGGCTATCTGGCGGATCAGGGCCTGGTTCTGGGAGCGGGCGACCAGGTGCGGGTGCAAGGCTTCTGGGAGGACGGCGAATTCAAGGCCGCCCAGGTTACTCGCCTCAGGGATGGCCTGACCGTCACCCTGCGGGATCAGCTTGGCCGGCCGGCATGGTCGGGCAGCGGTCAGCGGGTCCTGGCCGGGCAGGCAGCGGCGGCCCAGGGCAACGGAGGCGGAGGCGCAGGCCTGGGGCAGGGCAACCTCAGCGGCGACCAGGCCGGGGTAGGCCAGGCCCAGGTGGATGAGTGGCTCACCCTGGAGGGCGTGGCCAGCGACGTGAATGGCCTGACGCTGGTGGTAACGGCCGGCGACGGCCAGGAGGTGGTCCTCGACGGCCGCGCCTGGCGCTACCTGCTGGAGCAAGGGTTCCAGATCACCGCAGGTGACCGGGTAAGGTTGGTGGGGTTCTACGAAAACGGGCGCTTTGAGGCCGGCGAGATCGTCAATCTCGGCACCGGGCAGGACGTGTTGGTCCGCGACGAAAACGGCCGGCCGCTGTGGGCCGGGCGCGGGCGGGGCGGCAGCTAAGTCCGCCGCCAGTGTATACAACGTGTACCCCGGGAGAGCCCCCCCCCGGGGCACACGGTTCTTACGCTTCGTGAAGCTCCTCGTCGCCGAGGGCAGGAGCGGCTGCCAGGTGGCCTGCAAGCCACAGGGCCAGGAGTCCAAACAGGACGGACGCCATACCCGCGAGCGCCCAACCAAGGGCAACGGCCAATGCCCCTACCCCGACGGCCAGGAAGAACACCCGGCACATCTCGGGGTCCAGCGGCGGCAGCGGCCTAGCTCCGATGAGTTGCTTGCCCTGGGTCTGGACGTCGTCGCTGTTCACAGTCCACCTCCTTGTGCCCGGAACCGTTCCGCATTGACAGGTACTACTAAAGATAGACGGAAATCGAGCCAAAGAGTTACGCGGCCGGGCGGTGCAATCGCCCCGGCTTGCCATTTGACAGGGTCTTTGCCTTGAGGTATGCTGAAGCCGAGTATGGGGGGTCACAGATGAGCGGAGAGACGATCCTCGTCGTGGACGACGAGCCCAAAATTGTCAAGACCTTGCGCGCCTACCTCGAGGAGACGGGCTATCGGGTGGTGGCAGCCGGGGACGGCCGGACGGCCCTGGCCGCCTTTCGTCACGAGCGGCCGGCCCTGGTCATCCTCGACCTGGGGCTGCCCGGCGTGGACGGGCTGGACGTGGCGCGGGTCATCCGCAAGGAATCGGACTTGCCCATCATCATGCTGACCGCGCGGGTGGACGAGACCGACAAGCTCATCGGACTGGAACTGGGCGCCGATGACTATGTCACCAAGCCCTTCAGCCCGCGGGAGCTGGTGGCGCGCGTGCGCGCGGTGCTGCGCCGGGCCAGCGGCGAGCACGATGCGCCGCCGCCAACCGTCGTGGCGGGCGACGTTAGCATCGACCTGGAGCGGCGGCGGGTAACGGTCGCCGGCCAGCCCATTGAGCTGACCGTCACCGAGTTCGAGCTGCTGGTCGTCCTGGCGCGGAACCCGGGCCGTGTCTTCACCCGGCTGGAGCTGCTGGACCGGGTACAGGGCTATGCCTTCGAGGGCTACGAGCGCACCGTGGACGCCCACGTGAAGAACCTCCGCCAAAAGATCGAGCCGGATGCCAGGAACCCGCGCTACATCCTGACCGTGTATGGCGTCGGCTACAAGTTTGCCGAGGACTGATGGAACGGCTGGGCAGTCTGTGGGTCAAGCTAGCCGCGGGCTTTGTGCTCGTGGCCCTCGTCGCCGTGGGATTGGTGGCGGTGCTCGCCAACATGTCCACGACGCGCCAGTTCGAGTTGTACGTCAGCCAGGGCAAACTGCGGCGTGCCGAGCAGTTAGCGCCCGAGTTCGCGGCCTATTACCGGCGCGGGGGGAGCTGGTCGGGCGTGGAGGACTGGATGGCCGGCCTTCAGCCGGAACAGGGCGGCGGCCAGCGCCGCGGGCAGGGCGGGCCGGTAGCGGCCACAGGCACGGACCGCATTCTCCTGGCTGGCGCCGATGGCCGGCTCATCGCCGATTCGGCGGGCGGCCTGGCAGGCGCTCGACTGTCCGAAACCGAGCTGGCCCTGGGTGTGCCCGTGGAGGTCGACGGCGAGCGGGTCGGCGTCGTCCTGGTCACGCCGGGCGGGACGGTCCACGAGGGCCTGGAGGCCGAGTTCCTGGCAGAGGTCAACCGCTCTTTCTGGCTGGCCGGGCTACTGGCCGCCGGGCTGGCGCTGTTGTTAGGATTGTTGCTGGCGCGGCAGCTCACAGCACCCCTCCGGGCCCTGACCGAGGCCGCCGGCAGGCTGGCCGATCCCGTCACGGCCGATGACGTGCCCCAGGTGCGCGTCCGCGGCAGCGACGAGATCGGGCACTTGGGCCGTACCTTTAACCACATGGCCCGCTCCCTGGCTCGCCAGGAGACGCTGCGCCGCAACCTGCTGTCGGACGTGGCCCACGAGCTGCGCACGCCCCTGAGCGTCGTGCGCAGCGACCTGGAAGCCATCCAGGATGGGGTGTACGAGCCCTCTGACGACGTCCTGGCCTCGCTGCACGAAGAGACCATGGTCCTGGGGCGCCTGGTGGACGACTTGCAGGCACTGGCCCAGGCGGAGGCCGGCCAACTGCGCCTCGAGCGGCAGCCGACCGACCTGGGCGACCTGCTCCGGGGCATGCTGCCTGGCTTCGAGTGCTCGACGGGGCAGGGGCCGGCCCTGTGCCTGGAGTTGGCACCCGACCTTACCCCGGTAAGCATCGACAGGCATCGAGTGCGACAGGTCGTCGCCAACCTGGTGTCCAACGCCCTGCGCCACGCCGCCGGCAGCACCCGGGTCGTCGTCAGCGCCGTGCCCCAGAGCGATAGGGTGCGGGTCACCGTGGCCGATGACGGCCCCGGCATCCCTCCCGAGGACCTGCCCCACGTCTTTGACCGTTTCTGGCGGGGCAGCCGGATAGGCCAGGGGAGTGGGCTGGGCCTGGCCATCGCCCGGGAGTTGGTGCTCGCCCACGGCACCGACATCTGGGCCGAGAGCACCCCCGGCCAGGGAACCGCCTTCCACTTTACCCTTCCGCGGGCGTGACCATGCGGTCGTGCGCCACCGGGAGAGCTGGTGGCGGCGCTTTGCGCTGCTAGACCTCGACGCGGTGATCGAGCGTGGGGCTACTCGATGACCTCCGGCCCAGACTGGGCCATGAGCTGGGCGATGGGCCGCAGTTCCAGCCACCACTGGACTGCGGGCCGCTGGGCGTGCTTGGCCAGCAATCGGGGCCAGTCCTCGAGGCTGACGAACTGGACGCGTCCCTCCTGCAACCCGGCAAAGGCGCTTGCCGGCTGGTCCTTGCCCGCCTCCTCGATGATATGGTCGATGCACTTGGCCGCCAGGCGTGTGGCCTGGATGCGATCAAAGGGCGAGGGGTTGCCGCCCTGCTGAACATGTCCCAGGATGGCCTGGCGCACGTCAAATAGCGCGCCCCCCTCCTTCTCAAAGAGCGCCACCAGGAAGGGCGTCGTGTAGAACGCGTCGGCGTTTTCGTTGCGGATCATGAGGCCCAGGCGCTTGCCCTGGGTGAAGCTATGGATGAGCTGGTTCACGTCGGTCCTGAGGTCCGAGAGGGTGATCCCCTCCTCCGGCAGGTAGGTGCGCTCTGCTCCCGTCGAGAGCCCGCTCATCTGGGCCAGGTAGCCGCAGTCGCGGCCCATCACCTCCACGACAAAACAGCGCCGCGAGGCGACGGCCGACTGCTTGATCTTGTCCACGTCGGCGACAATGTTGTTCAGCGCCGTGTCCGAGCCGATGCTTAGCTCGGAACCGGGCAGGTTGTTGTCGATGGAGGCGGGCAGGCAGACGATGGGGATGTTAAAGCTGGGGAACTCGTTGCGCCGGATAAAGAGCTGATACGCGGCCTCGTAGCCGGTCCAGCCGCCGATCATGAGCAGGCCGTCGATCTCGTGGGCCTCCAACTGGCGGGCGATGGCGTAAAAGTCGCTGCCCTCGGGCACCTTGCGATTGGTGCCCAGCTCCGCACCCCCACGCGACACCCAGCCGGTGACGCTCATCCATTCCATCTCGACAATGTCGCCGTTGACTAGCCCCACGAACCCGTTGCGCACGGCCAGCATCTTGTGGCCTTGATCGATGCCGAGGCGCACGGCAGCGCGCACGGCGGTGTTCATCCCGGGCGCCGGCGAGCCGCAGTGCAGGACGGCCAGGCGGAGCTGCTTGTGGTCCGGCTGCGGCGTGTGAGGCTGGGCCCGGAGCAGCGTGCGCAGGATGCGGAACGAATCCGAGAAGCTGCCGCCGCGCATGGCCATGGCCAGGCCGTAATCCTGGTTGGCAATCGCCTCGGCCAACTCGCGGGTTTTCGTGACGTTCTCCATCAGCGGCGAGCAGATGACGTCGTGCTGGCGGATGCCCACCACCTTGGCGGGATCGTCGGGGCCGAGGTGCATCAGCTCCTTCACGGCGGCGTGGCCCAGGATGGTGCTCATGTAGCGGTCAAAGGCGCTGGGTGCGCCCCCGCGCTGCACGTGGCCCAGGATGGTGATGCGCACCTCTTCGCCCAGGCGTTCCTGAAGCACCTGGCTGACGTACTCGCTGGTAATGGGCGTTCCTTCACGCGTGCGAGCTCCCTCGGCGATCATGACGATGCTGTGGCGGCGGCCGCTCTGCCGGCCGGCGCGGAGGGTCTCGCACATCTGTCTCTCCCAATCGTCCACGTCGGGCGGGCTCTCGGGCAGGAGCACCCAGTTGGCGCCCGTGGCCAGGGCGCTCATGAGGGCCAGGTAGCCGCAGTTGCGACCCATGACCTCCACGACAAAGGTGCGCTGGTGGCTGGCCGCTGTGCTGGTAATGGCGTCGACGGCTTCCTGGATGCGGTGCAGGGCCGTGTCGGCGCCGATGGTCATGTCGGTGCCAAACATGTCGTTGTCGATAGAGCCCACCAGCCCGGCGACGTACAGGTGGGGATGCGCGGCCGCCGTCTCCTCGTCGATCTCGCCGGCGGCCAGCAATTCGGCGATGAGCTCCGGCCACTCCTGCCGAAAAATGTTCGCGCCGGTGAGAGAGCCGTCGCCGCCGATGACCACGAGGTGGTCGATGTCGTGGCGCACCAGGTTGTGGGCTGCCCGCCTGCGGCCCTCCCGGCTGCGAAATTCGACGCTGCGGGCCGTGCCGATGATCGTCCCGCCCTGGTGCAGGATGCCCCCGGCGTCCTCCCACGTCATCTTGCGGATATGATCGCCGCCGAGGACCATGCCGTGGTAGCCTTCGTAAATCGCGTATACGTCAACGCCGTTGGCCAGGCCGGTACGGATGACCGCCCGCACGGCGGCATTCATCCCCGCCGCATCCCCTCCGCTGGTCAGGACCCCCAGGTTCTCGCGATGCTCCACCATCCCTATCCTCCCGCTCGCATACGACTCGGTCGAACGTGATTCACGGGGCGATTATACTACAACCGGGTGCAAAATACCAGGTTCGGCCTGCTTTTGCACGGCAGGCACCGCTTGACGATTGCTGGCGCCCATGGTACACTGAGCCGGCAATGAGGACCGCCCGCACTGGCTCATGGGAACAGCTTGCATCTGGAGGGACGGACATGAAACGATTGAGAGGATGGCCGTTTGCGCTGGGCGTGGCCGGCGGGGTGGCGGCCGCCTGGCTGTGGAAGGGGCGCCAGCAGCGCCTGGCCCTGGCGGACCGTGCCGGCCACATCGCGGATCGCGCCATGCAGGCACTGGAGCCGCCCGTGCGCAGCAGGATGCTGGCCGGCGACGGCGTGCGGCTGCACGCGGTCGAGGCGGGGCCGCAGGATGGCCCCCTGGCCCTGTTGCTGCACGGCTTTCCCGACTGCTGGTACGGCTGGGCCAGGCAGATCCCGGACCTGGTCCAGATGGGCTACCGGGTCGTGGCTTTGGACCAGCGGGGCTACAACCTCAGCGACAAGCCGGGCGAGGTGGCCGACTATGGCCTGGACCACCTGACCGCCGACGTGCTGGCCGTCCTCCGCGATCTGGGCCGCCAGAAGGCCGTCATCGTCGGCCATGACTGGGGCGGCATCGTGGCCTGGCGCCTGGCCATGGACTATCCCGAGGTCGTGGACCGCCTTGTCATCCTCAATGCACCGCACCCGCGGGCCATGGCCCGCGAGATGCGCAAGGGCTGGATGCAGCGCCTGCGGTCCACCTACGCTCTCTTTTTCCAGATTCCGTGGCTGCCCGAGGCGCTGCTGACCGTCTCACCCCGGGCCACGGCCCGGGCCTTTTTCCAGAAGCTCGGCACGAGCGACGCCTTTGCCCCCGAGGACCTGGAGGTTTTGGCCGCGGCCATGGCGCAGCCGGGGGCCATGTCGGCTGCCCTCAACTGGTACCGGGCCGCCGTTCGCTTTCCCCCGGCCCGCCGCACGGCCGACATCCACCGGCCGACCCTCCTGGTGTGGGGCACCGCGGACCCTGCCCTGGGCATCGAGCTGACCGAGGGCGTCGGCGCCTGGGTGCCCGGGCTGTGGCTTCGCTACTTTCCGGGCATGGGCCACTGGGTGCACTGGGAGGCCGCGGCCGGCGTCAACGAGCAGATCGCCGCCTTCCTGGCCGCCGACTGGCAAGAGGAGCCGGGCGCCGGCGGAGCATAGCCATGGATCGCCCGTCCATCGCCGACCGGCTGGCGCCCGCTTTTCAGGGAAGGCCCAGGCCCTACCTGATGGCCCATCGCGGCAACCGCGTTGCGTGCCCCGAGAATACCCTCGCCGCCTTCCGGCACGCCCTGGCCGACGGCGCAGACATTATCGAGACGGACCTGCACCTCACGGCCGACGGTGTATTTGTCTGCATCCACGACGCCACGGTGGACCGGACGACGGACGGCAGCGGTGAGGTGGCGCGCATGACCCTGGCCGAGCTGCAAGGGTTGAGCGCGGCGTGTGGCCGGCCGGACCATGCCGCCGAGCGCGTGCCAACCCTGGCCGAAACCGCCGCCCTGCTGCCGCCCACGGTCGCCCTGGCCCTGGAGCTCAAGACCGACCGCTTCCTGGAGGCCGGCGTCGGGCGGCGGCTGGCCGCCGAGCTGGACGCGGCAGGGATCGGCGAACGCGCGCTGTTGCTCTCATTCTCCCTGGCCCGGCTGCGGGCCGTCCAGGCCGTGGCTCCCCACCTGCCCATCGGCTGGATTACCCTGTCGCGCGCCTGGCCGCTGCCCGGCGTGGAGATGCTCGGCCCTCTTTGGCCGCTGCTCCTCGTCAATCCCCTCTACGTCTGGCTTGCCCACCGGCACGGGCAGTTCGTCTGCCCCCTCGATCCCGCACCCGACCGCCGCCTGGCGTGGTACCGCCGCCTGGGGTGCGACGCCGTGCTCTCTGACGATCCCGGGACCACGGCCAGGGCCCTCGGCCGCAGCCCGGCCGGCAGGTGACGGGCCGCCGCGCCAGGCCTTGCCGTCCGAAATCCAACAAGGAGCGTTTGCTTTGAAGCTATTGAAAGTGTGTGTCCTTTTGAGCCTGTTGCTGCTGACCGCCTGTGGAGCGACTTCCACGCCGGCCGCAGCGCCTGTCATTACCGGAGGACCGACCGCCGGGTCGGCCGCAGCGCCTGTCATCACCGAGGAACCGACCGCCGTGTCGACGGCCGCGCCGGCGCCCACGGCCCTGGAGACGGTAGCGACCGTGGGAGAGCCGGTCGAGATCCCGGAGGCCGGGCTGCGCCTGCAGCCGCCGGCCGGCTGGGAGCGCCTGGAGCCCGACTGGGCGTGGGCGGCGCCCGAGGTGGAAGGGCAGCGCGTGGGTTTGGCCTGGGCCGAGCTGCAGCCCCCGGCGGAGCCGGAGGCGGCGCTGCTGCCCGCCGGCGCTGGAATCCTGTCGTCAGAGCCCGCCGCCGTGTCGTGGGGGCAGGCCCGCCGCGTCACCGTCGAGGTCTACGGCCCTGCCGAAGGCGAGGGCCAGGCGCCGGTCGCCGCCGTAGAGACCCACGTCCTGGTGGTGACGACCGAGGGTGGCCTGCGCAGAGGCTATGACTTCTATGCGTCGGCGCCGACGGCCGGCGACCTGGAGGCCCTCCAGCCCGTGCTGGATGCGATGATCCAGTCGGCCGCGCCCCTGGGCCAATAGACCCCTTCATGCACAACCCGGCCGCTCACGCGCTGTGTAACCTATGCCGCCACGCGCGAGCGGCCGGGTTTCCGGCTGAGGTTATGGCGCCGGGCAGGCGCCGGCCAGCAGATCGACGCCGGGCGAGCCGGTCGACAGCTCGCTGATGGTGGCGTCGTACAGGTGCCACTCGGGCGGTGTGTCGTCTACGTTGGAGCGGCGCAGGACGTAGCATCCCACGAAGGCCTGCCGGCCGCTGGCCGACTGGGTGGCCATGAGGACCGCCGGCACGGAGGTGTATACGCTGCCCGCTGCGCCCTCATAGATCGTGGGAGGGCTCACGACGAGGAACGCTTCGTCGGTTCCGGCAAAGCCCTCTTGAAAGTCCTCGAAGGTCGGGTTTGGCGGGCTGTCCCAGTATTCCCACGCCCGTTCGTACTCCCGGCGGTTGATGGCGTTGATGTAGGACGCCAGGAGTGCCACCGGGCTGCCCTGGTCGTCGTATTCGGGCTCTGTGGAGCCGGGAGGCGGAACCTGCTCGCAGGCGTCCACCAGCATGATGGCGGCGGAGCTATCGTCGGGGGCGGGGTTGACCGTGGCGTCGTACAGCCACCAGCGGCTGTCGCCCCCGGGGTCCACGTTCTGCCGCCGTGCGATATAGCATCCCAGAAAGTTCTCCTGGCTGGCGTCGGTGTGGGTCGTCAGCAGCAGGGTGCCAATGGGGGCATAGACGCTGCCCGCCGCCGCGCCGAACCACGCCGGCGGCCGGACGGCCAGCAGCACCGACTCGGTGTCGGCAAAGCCCGCCTGAAAGTCCTCGAACGTCGGATTGGGTGGGCTCTCCCAGTACTCCCAGGCCCGCTCGTACTCCTGGCGGTTGATGGCATTGACATAAGATGCGAGAAGGGCCGCCGGGCTATCCTGGTCGTCGTAGGCCGGCTCGGCTCCGGGCTCGGGCGTAGGCAGGGAGGTGACAGTGGCAGCCGGCGCTTGTGTGGCCGGTGCCTGGGTAGCGGGCGCCTGAGTTGGTGGCGTGTCGGTGGCGGGCGCTTCCGTTGGTGAAGCCTGGGTGGCCGGCGCCTCCGTGGGCGCTTCCGTCGTGGGCGATGCCTCTGTTGTAGGCTCCGTGCCCGTCGTCGTCGTGGGGGCCGGTGCCGTGGGGACGGGCTCCGTGGAGCCGCAAGCCAGCAATAAGCTGGGGAGCACGATGCACACGCACAACACTGCTCCGATACGCGATCTGTTTCTCATAGCTTGCCTCCTGATGCGGGGCATTATAACACAGGCCGGCAAGGGATGGTAAAATGCGAATAGGGCAGGCGGCGATGCAACCTTCCGGCCAGGTCTGGCGTCTATAGGGTGAGACGCACTTGTCACATCGTGGCCGGGTGCTCCAGTGCCGGGCATCCATCATTGATTCATGGTAGTCGCGTGACAAGTGCGTCGTGCTGTCAAAAAGCCGATCCAAGCGAAACAGATGAGGAGTAAAAGATGGACCGTGGAAACGATCAACCCAAGGCCTGGCGGCGGCTTGCCCTGTTCCTGGCCGTCCTGACGCTGGCGCTGGCCGCCTGTGGGCCGGCGGCCGGCCCCGATCCGCAGCCCACCGCCGGCCCGGACGTCACCGTATTGGCCTGGCACCGCGAAGGAGGGCTGGCCGGTTTTTGCGATGAGCTTGCCGTCCTGGGCGATGGGCGGGTGGTGGTGTCCACCTGCCGGGGCGGGGCTGATACCATCCTGGGGGAGGGTACCCTGACGCCTGACCAGCAGGCACAACTTGACGACTGGGTTTCCCGGCTGGAGGCATTCGACATTCAGCAGACCGATCCGGCCACGGCCGACGCCATGACGGTGCGCCTGGCGTTGGCAGGGCGGGGAAGTGACGAGGCCACGGAGCAAGAGCTGCAAGCCATCTACGGCTATGTGGCGAGCCTGTACCGGGATGTCGGCGGGCTGCCCCAGAGGCCCACGCCTACCCCGAAGGTTTTTCAGCCGTTGCCTGCAGAAGAGCGTGCCTTTGCCGCCGCCCGCGCGGCCCTGGCGGCTGAGCTGGGCATCGACGAGTTGAGCATTACCAGGCAAGAGATCGCCCTCCAGGAGTGGACGGACTCCTGCCTGGGCCTCGGAGGGCCCGCGGAGTCGTGCCTCCAGGCGATCACGCCGGGTTACCGCCTTGTGCTCCAGGCCGGCGATGAGCTGTGGGAAGCCCGCACCAATCTGGATGCAAGCGTCGTGCGCCTGGTCGAGATAGCGCAGCAATAGGCCGTCGCCGAGCGGAGAATGTGAGCAGGGGGGGCGGAGCGGCCCCCTGGCCTACACCAAATGTGGTAGGCCGCCTACCGAAAATGTGGAAAAGGACCGCCGGGCAACGCGGTCCTTTTTTGCTAATCTGAAATCCCTCATCCCCCCGATGACATCGGGTGGCATCGCTGTTATTATCGGGCCAACGGACGATTGGAACGAGGCAGATGGGAATGAGGGAAAAGATAGACGTTCTCGTAGCGGACGACCAGCGCCGGGCTCGCCAGAGCCTGCGGGCGCTGTTGTCCACCTGGCCGCCGGCCGGCGCTGTTTTGGAGGCCGACACGGGGCGCGAGGCGCTGCGGATCGTCGAGGAGTCTCAGCCGGGCCTGGTGCTGATGGATGCCCGCATGCCAGAAATGGACGGCTTGCAGGCAACCCTCCAGCTCAAGATCAAGTGGCCCCAGATCAAGGTCGTGGTGCTGTCGATGTACGGCGAGTACGAGGCCGAGGCCCTGGCCGTCGGGGCCGACGCCTTTGTGGGAAAGGGAGAACCCCCCAACCGCCTGCTGCACGTGCTCAGCGCGGTCATCTCGGGCGAGGATGCCCGGGAGTCGTGATCGTCACGCCGGCCGATTGCAGCCCCCGCCGTGCTGTGGTATAATCGCGCTCGACGTTCCACGTCTCCGGGGCCGGCGGGACGACGATGGAAAGGAAACGTGCGGTGAGGGAGCACAACATAGGCCCGCGATTTGCGCCCAACCTGGCGCCTGCGGGTGGTGCGGTTCCTGCCACCCGTGGGTCGTTTTCGCGACGCCGATTTCTGCGCCTGGCCGGGGCGAGCGCCGGCGTGGCCCTCCTGGGCTGCAATCCCGCCCGCCCCTCGACCCCGCCCACGGGGACGCCGGCCCAGGTGCAGCTCGTTTACCAGGATTGGAACACGGAATGGTTTCCGCCCATGGCTCGCCAGCTCCTGGAGCAGTTTCATGGCGAGCACCCCGGCATCCGCGTCTTTTACGTGCCCGATCCCCCATCCGAAACCTTTGAGAGCGATACCCTGGCCGACTTTCAGGCCGGGACGGCGCCCGACGTCTTTGACGGCTGCTGCAGCTCCTTTCCCGTCTGGGCCCAGCAGGGTTATGCCCTGGACCTGCGTCCCTACGTCGCCGCCGACCTGGATCAGGAGACCCTCGACGACTGGGATCCGGTGCAGTACCGCGCCTTTTTCACGCCCGAAGGGGTGCAGTACGGCCTGCCCAAGTACCATGGCGCCCTGGCCCTCTACTACAACAAGGACCTCCTCGACCTGCACGGCGTGGACTATCCCGACAAGAGCTGGGACTATGACGATTACCTGGCCGCCATGCGCGCCCTGAGCCAGGACCTCGACGGCGACGGCAATGTCGACCGCTGGGGGAGCATGTTCGACTTTTCCTGGGAGCGCATCCAGGTGCACGTCAACGCCTGGGGCGGGCACCTGGTCGATCCGGACGATCCCACCCGGCCCATGTTCGCCGAAGCGCCGGCGCTTCAGGCCCAGGAGTGGCTTCGGGCCTGTATCTGGGACCACCAGGTCATGCCCTCGCCGCTGCACCTGGGCTACATGGGCACCCAGGAAGCCTTTGTCGGGCGGCGGGTGGCCATGGTGGAAGACGGCTCCTGGGCGCTGAAGAGCATCCTGTCGTCGGCCGATTTCCGCGTGGGCGTCGCCCCCTTCCCGGCCGGGCCCGCCCGCCGCGCCACCCTGGCGACCACCGACGGGTTTGGCATCTATGCCCACACCCGACAGCCCGACGCCGCCTGGGAGCTGCTCAAGTTTCTCATCAGCAAGGAATATGGGCGGGCCATGGCCCGTGCCCATTTCTTGCAGCCGGCGAGGGCTTCGCTGGTGCAGGAGTGGGTTGACCTGATCCGCGCCGAGTACCCGGAGCAGGCCGCCGAGATGGACATTGCCGCCTTTGCCGATGGCCACCTGGAGGGCTATTCCGTCATATCCGAGACCTTTGCCAACCAGGCCGAAGCGCTGCGGCTCGTCACCGGCGCGTGGGAGCAGATCCTCGTCCTTGGCGAGGCATCCGTCGATCTGCTGCGGGAGGTGAGCCACCAGGTTCTAGACGCCCAGAAAGGGGCAGGCTAGGGGCAGCCATGGGCCGCGGGATCCGGCTGGGGAGCTTGCGCACCAAGATCGTCGCCTGGTCGTTCGTGCCAGCGGCCATCATCCTCATCGCCGTGGCCCTGGTGGCCTTTTATGCCTACCAGCAGGTGGCCGAGGACCTGGTGGTGGAGCGCAACCTGGAGCTGGCGCGGCTGTCGGCCAGCCAGTTGGCCGGCGAGCTGGACGAGTACACGGCCATCCTCTCCGAGTGGGCCCAGACGTCGGGCACGGCCGCCCGGAGCCCCGCCGCCCTCGAAACGGCCCTCGACCGCGCCAGGAATCGCTTCGCGGTCTTTGACGGCGGGGTATTTGTCCTGGACTGGAAGGGAGTGGTGGTCGCGGCCGAGCCGCACCGCGCCGACCTCGTGGGACAGGATTGGTCCGAGCGCCCCTTCTTTCGTGAGGCGGTGCACACCCGTCGGCCGGTCCTGTCAGGCGTCCTCGAGGATGTCCCATCCGCGCCCGCCGCTGGGGCCGCGGGTGCCACCGCGGCCGACGCTCCCCTGGTCATCGTGGCCGTGCCTCTGTTGGGCGGTCCCGCCGATCTCCAGGGCGTCGTCACCGGCGGCTTTTGCCTGGGAGCTGAGGCCATCAGCTCCTTCTACGGCAGCATCGTCAAGCTCCATATCGGCGGCAACGACTCGGCCTACCTGGTGGACGGCGAGGGCCTGGTCCTCTATCACGCCGACCCCTCCCAGGTCGGGCAGGACTACAGGGCGCAGAGCGCCGTGCAACAGGTGTTGGCCGGGGGCGCGGGCGCCTTTCGCACCCGGGACCGAACCGGACGCGAAATCGTGGCCTCCTTTGCCCCGGTGCCGGGCACGCACTGGGGCCTCGTCGTCGAATCGGACTGGCGGACTTTGCTGCAGACCAGCCGGAGCTACCGGCCGCTCCTTCTGGGACTCCTGGCCCTGGGTGTGATCCTGCCCTCCATCGTCGTTGCCGTGGGCGTGCGGCGCATTACCGAGCCCATCGCCGAGCTCATGGCTGCCGCGCAGCAGGTCGCCGCCGGCAACCTGGGCCAGACGGTGACGGCTTCCACCGGCGACGAGATCGAGGAGTTGGTCGAGCAGTTCAACCGCATGTCGCTGCAGCTTGCCGAGTCCTATTCCGCTCTCCAGGCACGGGAAGAGCGCCTGGCCCTCGTCCTGGAGGCGACCAACGACGGCATCTGGGACTGGGACCTGGCCACCGGCGAGGTGTATTACTCGTCCCGTTGGAAAAGCATGCTCGGCTACGAGGAGCACGAGATCGGCAGTGCGTGGAAGGACTGGCTGCGCCTCATCCATCCCGACGACCTTCCCCGGGCGTTGGCCCTGATGGAACAGGAGCAACTGGGCATTGCTTCGGGCTACGAGCTCGAGCATCGCCTGCGACACAAGGACGGCTCCTATCGCTGGATCCTGGCCCGGGGTGTAACTCTGCGCGACCCCCAGGGGCGGCCCTACCGCATGATCGGCTCCCACACCGACGTGACGCGCCGCAAGGAGTTCGAGGCCGAGCTGCGACGCCAGAACGAGTACCTGGCCGCCCTCCACGAGACGGCCCTGGGCGTCGTCGGCCGGCTGGGCGTCACCGAGCTGTTGGAGGCCATCGTCGAGCGTGCCGTCAAGCTGGTCGGCGCTGCCGACGGGTTCCTCTACCTGGTGTGCCCCGAGGACGACCGCCTGGAGTTGTGCGTCGCCGCGGGTTGGTCCACCAAGGATGTGGGCGTATGCCTGGGGCGGGGCGAGGGGCTGGCGGGCAAGGTCTGGGAACAGGGGCGCTCCATCGCCGTCGACGACTATGCCTCGTGGCCGGGCCGCTCTCCCCATTTCGAGGCCCAGGCCATTGGCCCTGACATGGCCGTTCCCCTCCATTTCCGGGCCGAGACGGTGGGCGTGCTCGGCGTCGCGCGGGAGCCGGGGGAGCCTGCCTTTGCGCCGGACGAGATGGACCTCATCGAGCGCCTGGCCCAACTGGCCTCCATCGCCCTCGACAACGCCCGCCTTCACACCTCCCTCCAGGAGGAGCTGGCCGAGCGCGTTCGCACCGAGAGCGCCCTGGAGCGCCGCCTGGCCTTCGAGAAGATCATTGCCGACGTTTCCAGCGAGTTTGTCAACCTCGCCCTGGAAGAGATCGACCCCGGCGTCTGCCGCGCCCTGGCGGCGGCGGGCCAGTTCACCGGCTCCGATCGCAGCTACGTCTATGTCTTTTCTCGTGACGGCACGACCATGAGCAACACCCACGAGTGGTGCCGGCCGGGCATCGAGTCGGTCCAGGACGCCTACCTGTCCAAGCCGCTGGCGGTGCTGCCCTGGAGCACGGAGCGCATCAAGCGCCTGGAGACGGTGCACGTTCCCTCGTTGGATGCGCTGCCCCCGGAGGCCGGCCCCGATCGGGAGCGCTGCCTGTCGCACCAACCCCCAACCGTCTCCTTCCTCAACGTGCCCATGATCTACCGGGGCAGGGCCATCGGGATGTTGGGCCTCGACGCCGTGCGCGCCGAGATGGCCTGGGACCAGGACAGCATCGCCCTGCTGCGCATGATGGGCGAGATCTTTGCCAATGCCCTGGAGCACAAGTGGGTCCAGGGAGCCCTCCAGTCCGCCTACCAGACGCTCGAGCAGCGCGTGCGCGAGCGCACCCACGAGCTGGCGGCCTTGAACGCCATTGCAGCGCTGGCCAGCCGCTCTCTGGACCTGGAAGAGATCCTGCGCAACACTCTCGAGCAGATCCTTGGTACCCTGGACATGGAGGCCGGGATCGCCTATCGCCTCGAACCGGTACGGACCGAGGGTGAGCAGGCCCGTCTTGCCCCCCTTGTCTGGCGCGGCGTGGACCGGGAGCTGGTCCGCGCCCTCGGCCCCATCCATTTCCAGGGCATGGCGTTCGAAGAGGTGGCCAACAGCGGGGAGCCGTTGGTCTGGAAGGCCGGCGATCCCGACCTCGACCCGCAGCTCGGCCACTGGCTCAATCGGGGAGGGGTGGCCCAGGTCATCTCGGTGCCCCTCACGGCCAAAGGCAAGTGGGTGGGCGCCATCTATGTGGGGAGCGGCCAGGTGCGGCCCCTTGCCCCCGAGCAGCTCTCGTTGTTGGCCTCCGTCGGGCAGCAGGTGGGGGTGGCCGTGGAGAACGCCAGGCTTTACCAGGCCGAGCTGGCGGCCCACGCCGAGGCCGAGCGCCGGCGGCAGGTAGCCGAAGGCATGCGCGACATCATGAACGTCCTCAACTCCAACCGGTCACTGCGCGAGATCCTCGATTTCATCGTGCAGCAGGCCAGCCGCCTGCTGGGCGCGGATGCCGGGTTCATCGCCCGCTTTGACGCCGACGGCCGCTGGCTCACCTTTGGCGCCTCTCATGCCTGGCCGCCCGATCTGGACGAAAGAGGGGAGGGCACCCTGGCGTCCACCACGGGCAACCAGGCCCTCCTGAACCGCCAGCCCTTTGCCATCAGCGATCTGCCGGCCTACGTGGAGGAAGAGCGGCGGCGCCTGGGCTCGGAGAGCATGTTGCCGGGCCTGGAATGGCAACAACTGGTCGCCCGCCACTTTGGCGCCGTCCTGGCAGCGCCCCTCGTCGTCAAGGATTGTGTATACGGCGCCCTGGCCCTGTACTACCGCGAGCCCCGCGACCTGACGGACGAGGACTACCGGTTGAGCATGACCCTGGCGGATCAGATCGCCCTGGCCATCGAGAACGCGCAACTGCGCGAGCGGGCGGAGCAGGCCGCGGCCAGCGCCGAGCGCAGCCGCCTGGCCCGGGAGCTGCACGATTCCGTGACGCAGAACCTGTACAGCCTGACCCTCTACGGCGAGGCTGCCGCTCGCCAGATGTCGGCCGGCCAGAACCAGATCGCGGCCGAGTACCTGCGCGATCTGAGCGATACTGCCCAGGAAGCCCTGCGCGAGATGCGGCTGCTCATCTTTGAGCTGCGGCCGCCCGCCCTCGAAAAGGGCGGCCTCGTGGGGGCCCTCCAGGCCCGCCTCGACGCCGTGGAAAAGCGCGGCGGCTTGGGGGTCGAGCTGCGCGTGGAGGGCTTGCAGGACCCGGCCGACCACCGCTGGCTGCCCCTGCCGGTCCAGCAGGAGCTTTATCATCTGGCCCAGGAGGCCCTCAACAACAGCCTCAAGCATGCCAGGGCACAGAAGGTGCAGGTCTGCCTGCGAGTTGACGAGGGAAGCGTGGAGCTCGCCATCGCGGACGACGGCGTGGGCTTTGACCCGGCGACGGCCGGCGAGCAGGGCGGGCTGGGCCTGCCGGGCATGGGCGAGCGCGCGCAGCGTATCGGCGGCCAGCTCCAGATCGAGAGCGGGCCCGGGGGGACGCGCGTCCTGGTCCGCGTGGCGCGGACCTGAGCCCGTCGACCTCATCACGAGGAGGAGCAAACATGGAAACCGGGACGATTCGAGTGCTCATTTGCGACGATCACGCCATCCTGCGCAAGGGGATACGGGCGCTTCTGTCGACAGAGCCGGACATCCAGGTGGTGGGCGAGGCTTGCGACGGGCAGGAGGTGCTGGCCCAGGTGGAGGCCCTGGAGCCCGACGTCGTACTCATGGACCTGGTGATGCCCAAGATGGACGGCATCGAAGCCACGCGCAGGCTGACCGGCCAGGGGGCGCGGACCCGGGTCCTGGTGCTGACCAGCTTTGCCGCCGACGACAAGGTGTTCCCCGCCATCAAGGCCGGCGCCCTGGGATATATCCTGAAGGACTCGGGGCCCGACGACCTGGTGCAGGCCATTCGCCAGGTGCACCGTGGTGAGCCGTCGCTGGAGCCCGAGATTGCCCGCAAGGTGCTCTTTGAGCTGGCCCATCCGCCGCAGCGCCCGCCCACACCCGATCCTCTCACCGAGCGCGAGATGGACGTGTTGCGCCTCATCGCCCAGGGCAAGAGCAACCGCGACATCGCCGAGGATCTGGTCCTGGCCGAGCTGACGGTGCGCACTCACGTCAGCAACATCCTTGGCAAGCTGCACCTGGCCAGCCGCACCCAGGCGGCGCTCTATGCCCTCAAGGAGGGCCTGGCCTCCCTGGACGATCTGCCCGAGCGAGGAGCGACCTAGCGCGCCCGGCCCTCAGCCGCTGAGGCGGTGGCAGGCGGCCCGGTGGCCGCTGCCCACGGTCACGAACGAGGGCTCCATCTCGTGGCAAAGGCTCTTGAGACGGGTGAAACAGCGGGTGTGAAACCGGCAACCCGGGGGCGGGTCCAGGGGGCTGGGCACTGTCCCCTCCAGGATGATGCGCTCGCGCCGTGCCTCTCGATCCACCACCGGCACGGCGGCCATGAGCGCCTGCGTGTAGGGGTGCGCCGGGTATTGAAAGACCGCGTCCGTGGGCCCTTCCTCGACGATCTTTCCCAGGTACATGATGGCGACGCGATTGCTCACATAGTGCACGACGCTGAGGTCGTGGGCGATGAACAGGTAGGTCAGGCGGAACTCTTCCTGGAGCTCGGCCAGGAGGTTGATAACCTGGGCCTGGATGGACACGTCCAGGGCCGAGACCGGCTCGTCGCAGACGATGAACCGCGGCTGCATGGCCAGTGCCCGGGCAATGCCGATGCGCTGCCGCTGCCCGCCGCTGAACTGGTGAGGATAGGCGTCCATGCGTCGCTCGGGAATGCCCACCCGGCGCAAGAGCCGGGCCACCTCCTCCTCCAGGGCCAGGGGATCTCGCAGCCCCCGGTTCCGCAGGGGCACCGACACGATCTGTCGCACCGTCTTGCGCGGGTTCAACGAGGAATAGGGGTTCTGGAAGATGAGCTGGGTGGTCTGATAGAAGCTCACGCGGTGCACGCGCCGGTTGGGCCCGGCCGGCGCTTGGTGCGTGGCCTCGCCCAGGAGCATGGCCTCCTGCCCGGCCTCGCGGCTCCCGCCCTCGGGGCTGGCATAGGTCACCTCCCCGGCCGTGGGCTCGTAGAGGCGGGCCAGAACCCGGCCCAGGCTGGTCTTGCCGCAGCCCGACTCTCCCACCAGACCCAACGTCTCCCCCGGATAGATGTGCAGATCCACCCCATCCACCGCCTTGACCCATTGGTCCTTTCGCCCGGCGAGGAGCTTGACCAACAAGCTGGGGCGGATGGGAAAGTGCATCTTGATCCCTCGTGCTTCCACCAACGGTTGTCCAGACACCCTGGCCCTCCTCGATTCACTCATAAAGCAGGCAGCGAACTTGCCGGCCGTCGGGCAGAGACCGGAGCGGCACGGCCTCGACCTCCGAACAGTGGGACATGGCCTCGGCGCACCGCGGAGAAAAGGCGCAGCCCGGCGGCAGGAACGCTAGATCCGGCACCAGCCCCGGGATGGGCAGGATCTTGGTCCGGCGTGCCCGGATCTTGGGCAGGCAGGCGAGGAGCCCGCGCGTGTAGGGGTGCATGGGCGTGTCGATGACCTGCTCCGTGGTGCCCTGTTCCACGAGCTGCCCGGCATACATGACCACGATCCTCTCGCAGAACTCGGCCACCAGCCCCAGGTTGTGGGTGACCAGCACGACGGCCGTGCCGAGCCTGTCGTTGATGGTTTCCAGGAGGGCGATGATCTGGGCCTGGATGGTGACGTCGAGGGCCGTGGTCGGCTCGTCGGCCAGGAGGACCTGGGGCTCGCACGCCAGGGCGATGGCCGTGAGGGCCCGCTGCTGCATGCCGCCGCTGAACTGGTGGGGATAGCGGCGGGCGTTCTCCGGCGGCACCGGGATGCCCACGTTGGCCATGGCCTCGTACACGCGCTCCCTTTCGGCGCGCCGCCGCCCCCTGCCCAGCAGCCGCGGCGACCCTCCCCGGCCCGAGTTGACGATGTGGTGGATCCGCAGCGATTCCTGGATCTGGTCGCCCACTCGAAAGGCCGGGTTGAGAGTCGTCATGGGATCCTGAAAGATCATGGCAATCTCTTTGCCGCGCAGCTCGCGCATCTCCCGCGGAGAGCGATGGCCCAGGTTTTCGCCGCGAAAGAACACCTCGCCCTTGACGATCTCGCCCGGCGGGGGCACGAGCCGCAGGATGGACAGCAAGGTGACGCTCTTGCCCGAGCCCGACTCGCCCACGATCCCCAGCCGCTCCCCCTGGTGAAGATGGAAGCTGAGGCCGTCCACGGCATGCACCAGCCCGCGGCGCGTGGGAAAGACCGTGGTCAGGTCCTTCAGTTCCAGCAGCACCGTCTTCTCACCGTTCCCGTTCGTCACAGAAGGCACCTCCAGCATCCAGCGACTCTGACAATGATGTTGCGGGCTCGCAGCGGGCACTCGCTCTACGAACCATCCCTCTCCACCTCGGCCACGATATCGTCCAGGGTGGCGGCCACGCCGTCGGCCAGGGGCGTGGGCCGATGCTCGGCCAGGATGCGGCGCGCCAGGGCCCGCGCGCCCTCGCGCAAGTCGTGCGCGCCGGCCGCCTCCCAGGCAGCCCGCGGGCCGCGCTCCAGGAGTCCGGGCACGTGGAGCTCGCTCCGAAAATGGCGCACGGTGTGGCCGGCCGTCGCATAGCCGCCGCCGGGCCCCAGCTCGTCGATGATGTCCAGGGCCAGCGCCTCGTCGTCCACGGCGATGCCCCGCAGGTAGCGGGCCACGAGCCCGAGCACCATGTCGTCCAGGACGAGCTGCTCCAGGCTAAAGCTCATCTTGGTATCCAGGGTCGTCAGGTTGATCAGGTCGACGCCGGCCAACGCCGGGGGCAGCAGCGTCATGAGCCGCTCCAGGATGCTCTGGGCGCCCGGGTGGTGGGCATCGGTGCCGCTGCTCAGGACGCAGGGCAGCCCGCAGCGCCGGGCGAGCTGGGCCAGGGCCGTGCCCATCATCCCGATCTCGACCGCGCCCGACAGGTTGGCGCCGCTGCGCATGTTGGGCACCGACGATGACATGCCATAGATGAGCGGCGTGCCTGGCCGCACCAACTGGGCGAGGGTCGCCAGGGCCAGGACCTCGGCGTGGGTGATGGCCAGGATGCCGGCCAGGGTCACGGGCGCCGTGAAACCGGCCATGGGGTGAGCGTGGATCGACAGCGGCAGGCCCCGGGAGCCAAAGGCCCGCAGGACCGCCATCTGGCTGGCGACCAGTTGCAGCGGTGAGGTGGACTCGGCCAGTGCGCTGAGAAAGGGCCGGCAGCGCAGGGCCTCTTCGCCGCCGGCGACGGCGGCCGCCATGGCAATGACCGCCTCGATGAGCCGCTCGTTGAGGCAGACGTAGCCCAAGGGCTTGGTCGTGTTGGCCAGGGCCAGCCGCGTCGCCAGGACGTCCACGGCCGTCACGGGCAGCTCGGCCGGCTGGACGGCCATGGTGCTCCCGCCCTGGACGTTGGGCAGGGCGTCGGCGAGCCGGGCGACGTTGGCGGCATCCTGGCAGGTCGGCGGCCGGCGCCGGCCGTCGTCCGGGTCCAGCATGCCCGTGGCGCCGCTGGAAACGCGGACGTGCAGCGGCCCGTGGCCCAGGGCCATGATCGGCTGCCCGAGGCGGTCGTAGAGGGTGACCACGCGGGGCGCCTGGCTCACCGCCGCCTCCACGATGGCTACGGGCAGGAAGGCACGAAATTCGTCCTGCTGCACCGGGCAGCCGGCGCCGGCCAGCAGGCGCAGCATCTGCTTGTCGTGGACGGCAATGCCCGTCTTTTCCAGAACCTGGAGGGCGCCCTGGTGGATGCCCTCGACGTCGATGGCGGATAGGTTCTGCAAGGGACCGCCTCTCAACCCGGTGCGTGGGAAACCGGTCATGGTTCGCCTCCTACTCTACCTTGAGCCGCGGGTCGAGGATGTCGCGCAATCCCTCGCCGAACAGGTTGATGGACAGCACCAGGATCAGGATGGCGATGCCGGGGATGGTCGACACCCACCAGGCGGTGAGCATATAGTCCCGGCCCGAGGCGACCATGGACCCCCAGGCCGGCGTCGGCGGCTGGATGCCAAGGCCCAGAAAGCTGAGGCTGGCCTCCATGATGATCATGAACCCCATGCGCAGCGTGCCCAGGACAAAGACCGACTGGACGATGTTCGGCAGGATCTCGCTGGCGATGATGGTCACATGAGATTGGCCCATCACCTTGGCCGCCTCGACGTACTCCTTGGGCTTTTCGGCAAACATCTCGCCGCGCACCAGGCGGTAGAACTCGACCCAGCCCTTGAACGTCAGGGCCATGATCAGGTTCCAGAATCCCGGCCCCAAAAAGGCCATCATGCCTATGGCAAAGATCAGGTGGGGAAAGGCCAGGAGGAGGTCGGCAAAGCGCGACTGGATCTGGTCCACCACGCCCCGATAGTAGCCGGCCGACGCGCCCGTGATGAGGCCGATGATCACCGAGATGCCCACCGACAGGATTCCTACCAGCAGCGAAACGCGGGAGCCAAAGATGATGCGGCTCAGGATGTCGCGACCCTGCTCGTCCGTGCCGAGGAGGTAGGCCGGGTCACCCCCCTCCGCCCAGGCGGGGGGCGTGAGACGCATGCGCAGGTCGCCCATGGTGGGGTCGTGGGGTGAGATCTGCTCGGCCGAGATGGCCGCCAGGATATAGGTGACGACCACGATTCCGCCCAGGAGGGCCAGGGGCCGGCCGCGCAACTGAATCCAGAATTCTCGCGCGTTGGCCGCCATCAAGCGCAGCCGGATGCGCCAGGCGTATGCCTGCCGGGCCAGGACGTTCGGCGTCGATGTCGTCACTCCCATCCTCTTCCTCCGTGGTGCCCGCTCCCCAGCGGACGGCGTTCCCGTGTACGCCTCGCTATAGCTCGATCTTTGGGTTCAGGTACGTGTAGAGCATGTCGACGACGAGGTTGGCGATGACAAAGGTAAAGGCATAGACCATGACCGCACCCTGGACCAGGGGAAAGTCACGCCGGAAAATGGCATCGACCACGAGGCGCCCAAGGCCGGGCCAGCTAAAGACCGTCTCCACGATCATGTTGCCGCCCAGCAGCGTGCCGATCTGCAGCCCCACGACGGTCACCGTGGGTATGAGGGCGTTGCGCAGAGCGTGCTTCATGACCACCAGGAACTCGCTCTGCCCCTTGGCGCGGGCCAACACGACATAATCCTGGCGCAGGATCTCGACCATGCTCGAGCGCAGCACCCGGGCCACCACGGCGGCCACCGCCGCTCCCAGGCACACCGAGGGCAAGATCAGGTGTTTGACGCTGCTGGCCAGCGCCGGCCAGTTGTGCCCCAAGAGGCTGTCGATGACGTAAAATCCGGTGCGGTATTCCAGGGGGGTGCCAAAGTCGAGCCGGCCCTGGACGGGCAGCCAGTTGAGGCGCACGGCAAAGAACAGGATGAGGATGATGCCCAGCCAGAAAGGAGGCATGGAGGTGCCCAGAAACGCGCCGGCCATGCTGAACTGATCGAGGAGGGAGTGCTGCCGGACCGCGGACAGGATGCCGATGGGAATGGCGACGAGGAGCGAGAAGAGGAGGGAGCCCAGCGCCAGCTCGATGGTCGCCGGCAGCCGCTCGGCGATGAGCTCGCTCACCGGTCGCTTTTGCGTGTAGGAATAGCCCAGATCGCCCCGAACGGCATCCTTGAGAAACAGCCAGAGCTGGATGTGCAGCGGCTCGTCCAGGTGAAACTCACTGCGCAGTTGTTCCATCTCGCCGGCCGACACGGATCCGCCCTGGCCCATCATGATGTCCACCGGGTCGCCGGGGGTCAGCCGCATGAAGAGAAAGACCACCACCGCCACGCCGAACATGATGGGCACCGTCACCAGCACCCGCTCCAAAACCTTGACGATCCTCACCCTCGGCCCTCCCTGCAGATTGGGCGTGATGCGTGGCAGCCGGCTGCCACGCATCACGCATTCAGGTCGTCGTTACGGCGCGATGCATACGTCGTGCAGGTTGATGCGGCTGTCGGAAGCTGGCTTCCAGTTCACGAGATCGGCGCGCGCCGCCTCGGCCTCCTCGGGCAGGATCAAGAAGACGGCCGGGCACTCGTCGTAGACGATCTGCTGGGCCTCGTCGTACATCAACTGCCGTTCCTCTACGTCGACGGTCACTTCGCCCAGCTTGATCAGCTCGTTGACCCGCTCGTTGTTGTAGGTGGAAAAGTTGCCGCGGCCGTAGGTCGAGTCGATGAAGCCGTGCCACTTGGCCTCGAAGTGTCCCACCGGATCAAAGGCCGAGTCGCCCCAGTCGTCCAGGTAGGCCTGGCGCTCGCCTTCCTGGAGCATGGGCTTCACGACGGCATACTCCCAGAAGCGGACGCCGGCGTCAATGCCAATGGCCCGGAACTGGGCAGCCACGGCCTCGGACAGGGGACGCCATTCCTCGATGGTGTCGATGGTGAACGTCAGGTTCTGCCCGTCTTTGTCCAGCGTGCCGTCGCCGTTGGAATCGGTCCAGCCCGCCTCGGCCAGCAGCGAAAGGGCCTTTTCGGTGTCGTAGGCATGGGGCTTCAGGCTCCTGTTGACAAAGTTGTTGTAGGGCGACAGGGCCCCGGGCAGGGCCACGGCGCGCCCCCCGTAGATGGCCTCGATGATGAGGTCCTTGTCCACGGCATAGTTCATGGCCTGGCGGACGCGCACATCGTCAAAGGGCGGGCTGTTGACGTTCATCTCCATCCACTTGGGCTGGGTTCCGGGCGCCGTGCCCACCTGGAGGCCGGGTGTCTGCTCCAGGATGTCCAGCATCTCGGACGGGACTCCCTGGATAATGTCCACCTCTCCGGCCAAGAGGGCCGCCACGCGGGTGGACGACTCGGGGATGACCTTGAAGACGGCTTGCCGGGTGCACGCCGGGCCGACCGGCTCCAGGTCGGGGGCACCGCCATAGTAGTCGTCAAAGCGCTCCATGACGATCTCGTCCAGGCCCTTGGCCGATACAAACTTGAAGGGGCCGCTGCCGATGGGATGGGCGATAAAGCCCTCGGTCCCCACCTCTTCCAGGTAGTGCTTGGGAACGATCTGCTGGTGGACCAGCATCTGCATGGCTACCGGCCAGGCAGCGCTGAAATGCATGAGCACGGTGTAATCGTCCGTTTTCTCGATAGACTCCAGCGGGGCGATGAGTCCCTTGCGTGGTGAGGTGTGAGGCTCGGGATATTCAATCATGTTTTCATTGATGATGCGCTCGAAGGTAAAGACTATGTCGTCAGCGGTCATCTCGACGCCATCGTGGAACTTGACGCCCTGGCGCAACTTGACCTCCAGAGTCGTGTCGTCCAGCCAGTTCAGATCCTCGGCAAGCTCCAGGTGCACGCCGCTGGCGTTGTCCCTGGTGACCAGCCCATCGAACATGTTGCGGAGCACCGTCTCCGACTGGCGATTGCGGTGATCGGCCGGGTCGAGAGTATCGGGCGCTGCCGATAGCCCGACAATGATGACGTCACGTTGGGGAAGGGGGGTGGGGGTAACCACCTTCTCCACCGTCTCCTGGACAACCGTGGTCACTTCTTTTTCGACCACCTGCGATGTGCCAGCCACGACGACCGTCTCTTTTACAACCTGGATTTTCTCTTCCACCGGGGCGGGTGTTGCGCCACAGGCGGCCAGGAGAGCCAACAGTGTCACGAGGGACACACCGGCAAGCAGGGTCCTTTTGACAGTAGACATCCTTTCCCTCCTTTTCAGTTTTCGCATCTACGCTGACAAAACCATCGAGTGACGCAGATATCTTGTCTGGCTTCTCACCCCCTTTGCTCAAGACCTTGATTCGAGCAGCGCGTCTGCTGCCACGCCGGCCATGCTCTGGCCTCCCAACACGTCGCATTGATTGTAGCACAGAAATTCCGGGCGCGCAAATTCTGCGATCGGCGGTTAAAATTTCCGTCACGTAGGTTGACAACGGAAATAATTTCTGCTATACTGTGCGCGGGAGGACCCGGCTATGGAAGACACAGGTCTGTTGCTCCAGATCAAGAGCATGCTGCCGGCGTTGCCCGCGCAGGAGCGCAAGCTGGGGGAGTACGTTCTGCGGTACCCCAACGAAGCCGCAGACGAGACCATCGTCGGGCTGGCCCGGCGCGCGGGGGTGAGAACCACCACCGTCTCGCGCTTTTGCCGCAGGCTGGGCTTTGGTGGCTTTCGCCAGTTCAAGGTTGCCCTCGCCCGCGAGTGGAGCCGACCTTCTACCCTCGTCTACGTCGAATCCCGGCCGGGTGATACCCTGGACTCTATCGCCCAGAAGATCCTGGCGGCCAACATCATGGCCCTCCAGGATATCCAACGCTCCCTCGATCTCGCTGTCCTGGAACAGGTCGTCGACAAGCTCCTGAACGCCCGGCGAGTGGATCTCTATGCGGCCGGCGGGGCGGGCACCACGGCCCGCGAGCTGCACCTCAAGTGCATGCACCTTGGACTGAACGCCAACGCTTTCCTCGATTCGCAGATGCAGGTCATGTCGGCAGCCGCCTTGACCGCATCTGACGTCGGCATTGCCATCTCGCACACCGGGATGCAGCGCCAGGTGGCCCAGGCCCTCGCCCTGGCCCGGGAGGGGGGCGCGACTACCGTGGCCCTGACCAGCTTTCCAGGCTCACCCGTTGGCCGGGCGGCGGACCTGGTGCTCAGCACCGCCTCCCTGGCCGCCGCCATCAGCTACGACTCGCCCACGGTGCGCAGCGCGCAACTGGCCATCGTCGACGTCATCTACGAGGCCATGCTCCTGCAGGCGCGAGAGAGGTCCCGCGACAGAATGGCTCGCGTGGCCAGCGCCATCCGGCAGAACACGGGCGCGCCCGCCCGCCAGATCTGATCGCCTTCGGGAGAGGCCGATGCCAGAATACCAGACGCTCACGCTGCGGGGAAGTCCCTACGCCATGGGCTACCAGCACGGCCAGCAGGCGCGCAACCTTCGCCCCCACATCCTGGCCGCCATGGATGCGCGCTTTCTCCGCCTGGAGGGCGAGGGGCCCGATGATGCCTTCGATGTCCTGGTGGCAGGCACGCGAGCGCTGATGGAGGAACTGGACGCGACGTTGTTGGCCACGATCCGCGGCCAGGCCGACGCCCTGTCCATCGACTACGAGACCCTGCTGCGCTACGACCTCATCTCTTACCTGGGCGACGACCTGCGCGTGCGGCGCCTGGCGGGCGGGCAGGGCTGCACCTCCTGGGCGGCGTCGGGCGCGGCCACCAAAGGCGGCAGGGTGATCCTGGCCAAGAACCGGGACTATGACCTGGACCACCTACCCCTGCAGGTCCTCGTCCGGGCGCAGCCCGAGGGTGGCTTCCCCTACCTGTATATCACCAGCGCGGGCAGCCCGGGGATCTACTGCGCCGGCATGAACGCGGCCGGCCTGGCCGTGGCCGACACGCACGTCTACTCCAGCGACCTGGGCCCCGGCCTGCCCTCCTTTTCGCTGATGCTGCACCTCCTCCAGGAGCACTGCCATGTGTCGTCGGCCCTGGACTATTTGCGCTCGGTGCCGAGACTGGGCCGCAACAATCTCATCCTGGCGGATGTCCGCGGGCACCTGGCCGTCTTCGAGGGGGGGCACACTCGCTACGGCCTCTTCGAGGCGCGGGAAGGCATCCTGGTCAACACCAATCACTTTGTCAGCGACGAGATGCGCGGCTGCTATGCGGACGTGGAGCCCGAGGGCCGCGAGAATTCACTGGGCCGCTACGACCACGCCCGCCGCGCCCTGGCGGACGCCTATGGCCGTATCGACACCGTCTTGGCCTGCGAGCTGGCCGCGTCCCACGACGGGCCCCTGGCTTCCATCTGTTGTCACCCGCGAGCTGAGCGCAACGTGGCGAGCATTGCGGCTGCGGTCCTGGTTCCTGGCGAGGGGCGAATGCTCTTCTGCCACGGGCTGCCGTGCGAGGGCCGCTTCGACGAGCTCTACGTATAGGATCGGTTAACGGGTCGGGCGGCGCCGTTCAGGTCGCCATTCGGGATCAAGTAGCTTGTTCCAGAGGGGGGATCTGACATGCCCATGGCCAAGATCACCATTTGCGGTGGAGGAAATGGGGCCCAGGCGTTGGCCTGCATCGCTGCCCGCAACCTGGGCTGCGCCGTGGACGTCTATGCGCCCCTGGCCGGCGAGGCGGCCCGCCTGGCCGATGGCATCGCGGCCCACGGTGGCCTGGAGGTCGGCGGCGCCCTCCAAGCGCAAGCGCGGCCGCACTGCGTCAGCGCCGACCCCGCAGAGGTGATCCCCGGGTCTGGCATGGTGGTGCTGGTGCTGCCGGCTTTTGCCCATGAGGTCATCCTGGGCCAGATCGCACCCTACCTGGATAATGGAGTCTGGGTGGGAGCGATCCCGGCCCGGGGCGGCTTTGACTATTGTGCCGCCCGCGCACTGTCGTCGCTGGGTCCGCGCGACGTCCGCCTCTTTGGCTTGCAGACGCTGCCCTGGGCGTGTCGCATCCAGGAATACGGCCAGGTGGTCCACGTCCTGGGTGTCAAGGAGACCGTGGACGCCGCCAGCCGGCCGGCGGCTGCCATCGCGGGTCTGGCCCCCCACCTGGAAGCGATGCTGGGCCTGCCCGTGGAGCCAGCGGCCAGCCTCTTGGCCCTCACCCTGGCCAACACCGGGCAGCTCATCCACCCCGGCATCATGTACGGTCTCTTTGCGCGCTGGGACGGCACCCCCTTTGACGCCGGGACCGTTGCCCTGTTCTACCATGGCCTGGACGAGGAGGGAGCGCGGACGTTGGCCGGGCTCGACGCTGACGTGCAAGCAATCCGCCGCCGCCTGGAGCCGGAGCAGGACCTGGCGGCCGTGCGCCCACTGCTGGACTGGCTGCGGCGCTCTTACGGCCCAGCCATCGCCGACCCGTCTACCCTGCGCGCCGCCTTTGTCACAAACCGGGCCTATGCCGGCCTCAAGGCCCCCGTGCGCGAGCTGTCGCCGGGCCAGTTCGTGCCCGATTTCGGCGCCCGCTACCTCGCCGAGGACGTGCCCTTTGGCCTGGCCGTCAGCCGGGCCATCGGCGCCCTGGCGGGGGTCGAGACGCCGGCCATGGATCGGGTCATTGCCTGGGCCGGCGAGCGGCTGGGGAAGGATTACCTGGGGCGCGACGCCTTGGAGGCCCGCATCCCGCAGCGTTATGGGTTGGAGGACCTCGAAGCGTTGATGGCTTTTACAAAGGAAGGAGAGGAGAATGACTGCTGACAACAAGACAGAGGACAAGAAACGGCGCGTCCTGGCCGGATCCATCGGCGACTGCGTCCACTCCCTTGGTGTGGAATCGTTCGCCGAGTGGATGGAGGACCGTGGGGAAGGATTCCTGGCGGTCAAGCTGGGACCGGCGGTACCCATCGAGGACGTGATCAACAAGATCCGCGAGTCGCGGCCCGAGATCGTGGCCATTTCCATGCGGTTGGGCGACCTGCACGTGGACAAGCTCATCAGCGAATTCATCGAGAAGGCGGCCCGCTACCACCTGCTGCCCCGGGAGAGCGGCATCCGTTACTCCTTCGGTGGGCTGCGCCCTGCCGCGAACCTGGTGCGGGCCATGACCGGCCTGCCCATCCAGGAGGACAAGTTCTCGCCGCCCGCGGACCGGCACTATGACCTGGACGAGATTGCCGAGAACTATGGCGACATTGACGCTTTCCAGGGCTTTTTCGACCTCGTGGTGGACGACTTTGTGACCATGGAAGATCTGGAGGCCTTTGCCCGGGGCTCCGTGGTCGTCAACGACAAGGTCGAGACCGTGTGGGCGGGCACCCTCCTGGAGCGCATCCAGCAGGTGCGCGAGAAGGAGAACCGGCCCATCATCCGCGCCCACATTGGCATCGCCGCCGACAGCATCGAGCCGACGGTGGCCGGCATCGAGAAGCTGGCCGACGCCCAGTGCATGGAGATCGTCTCCCTGGCGCCGGATCAACCGGCCCAGGAGTACCTGGCCAAGTTCGTCCGCGGCGAGGAGGACCCGGAAAAGTATCTAAAGGGTCAGGGCGGCGTGCCCATCCGCTCCAAGCACGACCTGGAGCGGCTGAAACAGGCCACCATGCGGGGCAACTATCCCATGACCCGCATCTACTCGGGCACCGACGAGCTGGTGGAGCTGGCCAAGCTGTACGAGGGCGCCTTTCGCATGCCTTTCCCGGCGGTGCCCATCTTTTTCTACAACGAGATGGACGGCCGGGGCCCGATCTCGATCCGCGACAGCTTTGACGAGCATTTCGACGTCATGCGCTGGTGGGCCTCCATCGACAAGCCCCTGGAGATCAACGACCCGCACCAGTGGCAACTGCGCAACAGCACCGACGACCTCCTGGTGGCCGATCACGTCATCGCCGGCGTCGTGGCCCTGAAGATGGGCATTCGCAAGTACGTGATGCAGATGATGTACGACCTGCCACCCGGCACCTCGGGTCTCAACGACCTGGCCAAGTTCCGGGCTGCCTACGAGCTGCTGGAGCCGTTGACGGGGGCCTTTGACTTTACCATCATCAAGGAAACCCGCGGCGGGCTTTCGGACTTTCCGCCCAACCTGGACAAGGCCAAGGGTCACCTGGCGATCTCGACCTACTGGCAGATGTACATGGAGCCGGACATTGTCCACGTGGTCAGCTTCTCGGAGGCCCACCACGAGGCCAAGGCCGAGGACGTCATCGAGAGCTGCGACATTGTCAAGCAGGTGTTCGAGGACTTTTCCCGGGACGACAAGCCCGACATCTGGCACGACCCGCGCCTGCTGGGGCGCAAGCGCCGGCTCAAGTTGGGGGCCATGTACAACCTGTTGCATTTTGCCCTCCTGGGTGGCTACGAAGGACCGGTGACGCTGGACAACTTTTTCGCGTGGGCCGTGTCGCCCGAAGACGCGCAAAAACGGGATCATCCCCGCGAGTGGAAACGCAACTACGAGACGATGCTCCTCAGCTTTATCGACGAGTCCAACTATCCCTCGGGCCACTGTGGCATGATCAGCGCCGACACGCTGGACCTGGCGTTGCAGGTGGGCCTCTTCCAGGCGCCGCAGATCACCGTCCTGGACAAGCGCTATGAGGTGGTGGGCAAGTGCCGGACCAAGATCGTGGACGGCGGCTGTGTCATCGACGAGTTCGACGGCGTCAAGGTGGCCGACGAGATCGAGCGGGTGGACCTCCTCCGCCAGCGGAGCCCCTGGTTCTTTGACAAGACCATTAGCCGCGCCGACGAGGACCTGTACATCACCGAGACCGCCGAGGCCATGGACGAAGAGGTGCTGGCCCGGGCGCGCCGCCAGGTGGGGGTCCGCAGCCCGTCCGAGCTGGAGAACAAGCGTGTGCTGGTGGTCGACTTCGGGAGCACCTTTTCCAAGATCGGCATCTTTGACACGGCGACGGAAGAGCTTCACCTCCAGTACGTGCCGACCATCGTCGAGGACCTGCGCATATCGCTGGCCCAGGGGCTGGGCGTTCTGGAAGAGTGCCAGTGGCGAAACGACTGGGCGCCCCTGGCGCGAGAGATGGAAAAGTTCTACCTGAAGCTGCCCTGTTCGAGCGCCAAGGGCGGACTGAAGATGGTCACCGTGTCGATGGTAAAGGAGGAGAGCGGCTTTGCCGCCGACCTGGCGGCCCTGACGGCCGGCGCCAAGCTGCTGAACAGCTACGACAGCGCGCTGACCGAGGCCCAGGCGCAGGCGATCTACGAGCAAGACCAGCCGGAGATCATCCTCCAGGCCGGCGGGGTGGACTACGGCGGCGACACCGAGACCCAGTTGCATAACGCCCACCTCCTGGCGCGCAACGCCCGCCGGGCAACCTATGCACGCTACGGTGTGCCGGTCATCTATGCCGGGAACCAGGACGTGCGCGACGAGATCGAGGCCATCTACCGCGCCGAGGGGATCGACATCCGCCTGACGCCCAACGTCATGCCCGAGATCAACCACTTTCGCATCGAGGTGGTCAACGAGGCCATCCGAGACCTCTTCCAGACGATCATCATCCGGGGCAAGGGTTTTGACGTGGTGGAAGAGTACATGAGCGCCCCCTTTATCCCGACGCCGCGGGCGGCCTTCCGGGGCATCAACCTGCTGGCCAAGGGCTACGGCGACGAGCCGGGGCTGGGCAACATCATGGCCCTGGACATTGGCGGGGCGACGACCGACTTCTATTCCAATGTGAGCGACAACCCGTTGTACGATTACCATGGCGATGACCCTCTGCGCAAGGTCAAGCGCACCATCCTGAAGACGCCCAACACGCCCCTGGCCTACCGCCGCGTGGAGGGCAAGTACGGCCTGGCCTACGACGCCGAGAACATCAAGGAGCTGGAGCGCTTTCGCAGTGGGGCCATGAAGCGCGACCTGGAGACGTTCCTGTTGGACGAGTACCCCGAGTTCCGGCCGGGCGACGACGCCTTTGGCGACTTTGTTCGCCGCCTGGATGGCCGGCTGGACCTCGACCTGGGGCGCTATCTGGACTGGCTGTCCGCCAACCCCCACGCGCTGCCTACGAGGGATGAGGAAAACGCAGTGCGCTCCTTCCTGGCCAAGGAGATCATGGCCGCAACGACGGGCCGCAACCTGGGCTATGTCAAAGAGACAGACACCTACTTCTTGCAGTACGGTGTCAACTTCTTAAACCAGCCCTGCACGACGCTGCTCATCGGCGGCACGATCTACCACAAGTGCAAGGAGGGCCAGTTCGGGCGAGACCTGCGCCTCATCGCTGCCGGCACCCAATATCACGAGGAGGAGAGCTGGATCCTGCGGCCCCAGGGCAAGGTGCTGCTGGACGCCGCCTACATGGTATCCACCGTGGGCGGGCTGTACGGCTACATCGATCCCCGGCGGGCGCTGCGCATGATGAAGCGCAACCTGGTGCCGCTGGAGTAGGCGCGGCTACGCGGCTACGCCCACGGCCACGATTGCCCGCTTGCCGTCCGAGACTGGGCCTTGGGCCCACAGGCTCAAGGCCCGGTCATGCCTGGTCAGAAGCTCCGCCGGCACGGCAAGGTTGCTTCATGGCTTGTGGGTGGTCTGCCATCCCCCTGGCCCCTGGCACGCCAGGCGCTGCCGACGCTACTTGACACCATGCTCAACTTCAGATATAATATCAAATATCTAAACGGACCACCCTAAGGTCTAGGGAGGTATCTATCGAAATGGGACCCATGGAACCGGGTGCGCAGTTCTCCATCAGGTTGCCACAGGGGCATCAGCCGCTGGCCGATGCCGTGTTCGAAAGCCTGCGACAGGCCATCATCGACGGCCGGCTTCCAGCCGGCCAGTGGCTGCGCCAGGAGACACTCGCCAGTGAGCTGGGTGTTAGCCAGATGCCTGTGCGAGAAGCGCTGAAGCGCCTGGTGGCAGAGGGCCTTGCCGTTGCCATCCCTTATCACGGCGTTAGGGTTGTCGAGTTTTCGGCCAAGGACGTCGTGGATATCTGCACATCACGTCTGGTGTTGGAAGGCCTGGCGGCGCGCTTTGCCGCTTCGCTCATTACTCCCGATGAGCTGGACGATCTAAAGCGCAGCCTGGAGGAGGCGAGCCAGTATACCGCCCAGCACCAGATGAGCAAGCGCCGTGAGATGAACGAGCGGTTCCACCTGGCGATCTGCCAGGCCAGCGACCGCCAGTACCTGGTGCGCCTCATCGAAACCCTCTGGAGCTGGTTCCCGAGTGTCATGCTCTACGAGGGAATGTATCGCCAGGAGGCCTTCCTGCCCGACCGGCTGGAGAGGGAGATGAAGGAGCACTGGACCATCGTCGCGGCCCTGGAAAAACGAGACCCCGCCGAAGCCGAAGCTGCCACCAGGACCCACATCCGGAACCTGTCGCAAGAGCTGACCGAGCTTCTCGACGTGCCACTGGACGTAGTCGAACCACTGGAGGCCATCTAGTCCGGCGGCAGAGATGAGCCTAGTGTTCGTCAGGGCTTGAAAGGAGGTGATGAGCGACCCGAGACCTGGCAAGCCGAGTATCGAAGGTGCCATCGTTGGGCAGCCGTCTTGGATACGGCGCTTGTAGACGCTCTAAGGAGAGGAAGGAGCAAGATGTCTGGTCAGGCTATTCCCCGTCATGTCGTGGCATGGATCGTGGTGTCAGCCACAATCCTGACTCTATTGCTCGCTGCCTGTGGCGCAACGCCACAGGCCACCGAGAAGTTGGTCACCCAGGTTGTCAAAGAGACCGTCATCGTTGAAGGCACACCCCAGGTCGTCGAAAAAGTTGTCACCCAGGTCGTCGAGGTCGAAAGGATTGTCACGGCAAGCCCTTCCGAGGTTGAGGGGGAAGGACCTCGAGGGCAGATCGTCGTGGCACAAGTGGCCGACCCCAACACGTTGGACCCCAAGTATCTCAAGGGGCGCGAAACCCAGAACGCATTGCGCTTGATCTACGATAGCCTCTATCACCGCGACGATGACATGCAGATCGTCCCCTGGCTGGCTACCTCTTACGAGAATCCTGACGAACTTACCTGGCGATTCCACCTGCGCGAGGGAGTCAAGTTCCACAACGGGAACGATTTCAACGCAGACGACGTCCGGTTCACCATCGAGCGCCTCCTGGAGGAAGACTCGGTATGGAGCGAGCGAAACATCATCGACAGGGTAGAGGTACAGGACGAGTACACCGTCGACATCATCACCCAGAAGCCCTACGCTGCCTTTATGACTCGCATTGTTCTGCTGCACATGACCGACGAGGAGTACGTCACGGAGGTTGGTGCAGACGGCATGGCTTCCCAGCCCATGGGTACAGGTACCTTTGAATTCGTGGAATGGATTAAGGACGAGCAACTGGTCTTCGAGGCCAACCCCGACTACTGGGGTGGCTCGCCCAAGCTCCAAACGGTCATCTTCCGCCCCATTCCCGAGACGGCCACCCGCATCGCCGCCCTGGAGGCAGGGGATGCCGATATCATGACCGACGTCCCGCCCGACTATGTCGCCCAGGCGCACGAGAACGTCCAGATCGTCTCTATCCCGGGCACTCGCGCCTTCTTCATCGGCATGAACGTCACCATGGAGCCGTTCGACGATGTCCGCGTCCGGCAGGCCCTCAATTATGCCGTCGACTTGGAGGCTATCATCGACAGCATCTTTAACGGACTGGCCAGAAAGCTGGACAGCCCCTTGCTGCCTGAGGCCTTTGGCTACGTCGCCACGCCGGTCTATAACTACGATCCCGACCACGCCAGGGCCCTCCTGGCCGAGGCTGGCTATCCTGACGGCTTTGAGATGGAGCTGGACACCTCTCCACCGCTGAAAGAGCTGGGCGAGGCCCTGGCGGGGCAGCTCAGCGAGGTGGGGATCGCCGTCAAGGTCAACGTCATGGAGACTGCCGCCATGTACGCCAAGTACGAGCCGGGCTTCAGCCAGGCCTATCTCTCTTCCTGGGGCAACTCGGAATGCGACGCCGACGGTATCCTGTCCAAGCAGTTCTACTCCAAGCGCTACGGCTGCAACACGCTGGCCACCGACGGCGAAACCGGCTACGGAGACGCGGCCCTCGGGTGCTTCTACACCGGCTACGGCAACGCCCAGGTTGACGAGGCCGTCGAAGCGGGCGCCATGACGGTGGATCCGGAGAAGCGCAAGGCCCACTACTACACGGCCCTGACGACCATCGTCCAGGAGACGCCCTGGGTCTTTCTCCACAATCCCGAGGAGATCTATGCGCACAGCACGCGCCTTCAGGGCTGGGTTCCTCGCCCGGATGCCTTGATCATCCTGGACAAGGCCTCAGTCTCGGACTAGGGTGCGCGCCGTGCCCTTGCCCATTGCGGGTCGGCCCACACAGCGTCACTCCGTGAGGGGGGGCGCTGTGTGTGCCACGCCGACCACGGCTGGAGTCTAAAGACTAACTGCCGGGCGCAGCGCAGGATGTGTGAAAAATGCAATATCTGCTGAGACGGCTGGTGCTGACGATACCCGTGTTGTTGGGCGTGTCCATCATTGTCTTTACCATCATGCACGTGATCCCCGGTGACCCGGTACAGGTTATGTTTGCCGGGACGGGCGCTACGGAGGAACAGCTCACGGCCATGCGCCACGCCCTGGGGCTCGATCGACCTCTGCCGGTCCAGTACGGCGACTATGTCGCCCGGGTCGTGCGCGGCGACTTTGGCCAATCCATCCATTTCAAGCAGCCGGTCCTGGACCTCATCCTGGAGCGAATGCCTGCCACCATCGAGCTGGCGGTGGCCGGCCTCCTCGTCGCCCTGGCCATCGCTTTCCCCGTCGGCATCCTGTCGGCCCTCAAGCGCAACACGCTCATCGACTACGTGGCCATGACCGGGGCGACGCTGGGCATCTCTCTCCCGACCTTCTGGGTGGGCATACTGTTTATCATGATCTTTGCCGTCAACCTGGGCTGGCTGCCGGGATCGGGCCGGGTGGACTATGGCGTCCACCTGGAGCGGGTCACAGGCCTTTTGGTCCTCGACTCGATCCTGACGGGCAACCTCCCAGCCCTCAAGGATACGCTGGCTCACCTGGTCTTGCCCGCCGGCTCGCTGGGGATTGCCGTCGCCACTTTCACGACGAGGCTGATGCGCTCCAGCATGCTGGAGGTCGTCGGGCAGGACTATGTCGTGACGGCGCGGGCGAAGGGCCTGGGCGAACGGGTGATCATTACCCGCCACGTCCTGCGCAACGCTCTCATCCCGGTTGTGACCCTTGTGGGTGTGCAGATGGGAGGTTTGCTGGGCGGGGCCGTCATTTCGGAGACGATTTTCGCCTGGCCAGGGATCGGCCGGCTGGTGATTCAAGCCATCTACAATCGGGACTTTTTGCTCGTCCAAGGCGTCGTGCTCTTTTTCGCCCTGATCAGCATCGTCATCAACTTGCTGACCGATATTGTGTACGTGTGGATCGATCCCCGGATCAGTCACATCTAGGCATCGAGAGGAGGGTGGATAGGTGGCGGTATCGATCCCAAAGCCGGCCTTTCAGGGAAGAGCACTGGCTGCGCCGCGGCAAAGCGAGTTTCGAAGGGTTGCAAGGACCTTCTTCCAGAGCAAGACGGCCACGCTGGGCGCCCTGGTTTTTATCCTTTTCGTGCTGGTTGCTCTCCTGGCCCCGGTCCTCGCTCCGCACGACCCGAGTGCTCAGGACCTCAAGCGCAGGCTGGCGCCGCCCGTCGGCCTGAGCAAGGAGAACGCCAGCCTCCAATATCCCCTGGGCAACGACAACCTGGGACGGGACATCCTGAGCCGGCTGTTGGTGGGCTCACGGGTGTCGCTGCTGGTGGGTGTGGGCACCATTCTGCTGTCGTGCGTGGCAGGCAGCCTCGTGGGCGCGGTGGCCGGCTTCTATCGCGGCTTTGTGGATGACGCTGCCATGCGCCTGGTAGACGTCTGGCTGGCCTTCCCCAGCCTGTTGCTGGCCATTGCCTTTGGCGCCGCCCTGGGGCCCGGGGTCCTGAACCTGATTATCGCCCTGTCGTTGAGCATCTGGGTGATCTACTGCCGCATCGTCCGGGCGGAGGTGCTGTCCATCCGTGAGCAAGAGTACGTCCTGGCGGCACGGGCCATGGGTGCCAGCGATGTGCGGATCATCTTTCGATACGTGCTGCCCAACGTCCTCGCGCCCATCCTTGTGGTCTCGACGCTGCAGATGGGTACCGTGATTATTTCCGAGGCCTCCCTCAACTTCCTGGGGATCGGCGTGCAGGGCTCCATCCCGACCTGGGGAGGCATGTTGTCCGATGGGCGCGAGTTCATGCGACAGGCATGGTGGCTGTCGACGTTTCCCGGCATTGCCATCAGCGTCGTGGTCCTCAGCATCAACCTGGTGGGAGATGGGCTTCGAGATGCTCTGGACCCCCGTCTTCGCGGCCGGTAACCCGGTAGAAGGGAAAGCACACAGATGGTACTTGCCAGTGAGTTGATCCAGACGAAGACGCGCGTGGTTGCCGGCAATGGTGTCGTGGCTGCCGAAAGCCGCGAGGCCGCAGAGGCGGGCCTGTGCATCCTCAAGAAGGGGGGCAACGCCGTCGACGCGGCGGTGGCCACCTCATTCGCGGCCTGCGCCTGCGAGCCGGCCATGGCCAGCCTGGGTGGCGGCGGCGCAGCGCTGATCTACATGGCCGGCGAGGGCCGCACCATCGCCCTCGAGTTCGAAGGGCGCCTGCCCGCCGGTGCCAGCGAGGACATGTTCGTGGCCGACCTACTTCCGCCGGGCGTGCAGCCTCACCCCAGCTTTGGCTGGCGCGGCACCAGGAACGACGCGGGCTGGATGGGCTATCGCTCCCTGGGCGTCCCTGGCCAGGTGGCAGGGCTTGAACAGATCCTGTCCCGCTTTGGGACCATGAGCCTGGCGGAGGTGATGGCGCCGGCCATCGAGATCTGTGAGAACGGCTACGGGGTCAACAACTATTACGCCCTCATGATCGGTAGCCACATGGAGTGGCTGCGGCGGTATCCGCCCCTTGATGATCTAATGCTGCCAGGTGGTTATCCGCCCCGACCCAAGACCGCCTACGACGAGGGAACGGTCATCGTGCAGCCGGCGCTGGCCGAAACGCTGAGGCAGGTTGCCGGCGGTGGGACGGAGGCCTTTTACCGAGGCCCCGTTGCCGCAGCCATCGTAGCTGATACTGAACCTCATGGCTCCATCGTCACCCTGGAGGACTATGCCAGGTATCGGCCCAGGACTTACGAGGCCGGCCTGACCGGCAGCTACCGCGGCTACGAGTTGATCTGCATGCCCGAGGTCTTTGGTGGCATCCAGGTACTCCAGGCGCTCAATCTGCTGGAGGGGCTGGACCTCCGGGCTATGGGCCACAACAGCCCGCGCTACCTGCACGCCGTGACCGAGTGCCTGCGTCGGGCATGGGTCGACCGCTTTCGCTACATGGGCGACCCCGAGTTCGAGGACGTGCCCATCGAGGGGCTCGTGTCGAAGGAGTACGCCGCCGAGATACGCCCTCGTATCGACCTGGAGGCAGTGCCTGACGAGATCGGGCCCGGAGATCCGTGGCGGTACCAGGGTGACGGGCAGGCGCCGCCAGCGGGCCGGCCCCGTGGTGTAGAGCGGGACGCACCCAACACGACGCACCTGTGTACCATGGACAGGCAGGGCAACATGGTGAGCATGGTGCAGACGCTGGGCGGTGCCTTTGGGGCCTATGTTCTGTCGGGCAGCACCGGCATCATCCTGCGCAATTATACCAACCTGTTCAACCCCGAGCCGGGAACCAGCAACTCCATCGGACCGTGGAAACGGCCCTCCAGCCACGACTCGCTGACGCTGGTCTTTCGCGATGGGCAGCCCTTCCTGACGGTTGGGGCGCCGGGCGGCCGCCGGGTGATCACCGCCGTGGTGCAGGTTCTGCTCAACGTCATCGACTTTGGCATGGACATCCAGGACGCCATCGCCGCCCCACGCATACACATCGAGGGCAGCGACCCGAAGGTGCCCAGTGGCAAGCTGGTGCGGCGCCTGCTGGCCGACACTCGCCTGCCGGCGGGCGTCGTGGAGGACCTGCGGCGACGGGGGCACGATGTGGTCCTGCTGGGCGACGGAAACTTTGCCTTGCCGGTGGGCATCATGCGAGACGAGGCCACGGGGCAGTTGCGCGGGGGTGTCACAGTACCGGTCCCCGCCATGGCCCTGGGCTACTGAGGCTGCCGTCGCGGCGGCAGTCCTGGCAAATTGCCTCACCTGCAGGAGGGCACGTGTTCCAGTTGATCGTCAAGGAAGGCATCGTGGTCGACGGCACCGGCAGGCCAGGCTGCCGAGCAGACGTGGGCATCAAGCAGGGCACCATCACCGTCCTGGGTCAACTCCATGGTGAGCTGGCCGAAAGGACCCTGGACGCCAGCGGCCTGGTCGTCTCGCCGGGCTGGATCGACTTGCACTCCCATTCGGACTTCACGATCATGATTAATGCCCGGGCTGAGAGCAAGGCTCGGCAGGGCATCACCACCGAGGTCACGGGCAACTGCGGCATTACTGCCGCACCCCTTCCCGACGCCCACCGCCGTGAGCTCCTCGACTTTCTGTCCATCAACCTGGGCATCGGCGGCACAGAGTCGCTGGACTGGGAGTGGCGTACCTTTGGCGACTACCTGGATCGCCTGCGCGGGACGCTCCTGGGAGTCAACCTGGCACCCCTGGTGGGCCACACGACGCTGCGAATTGCCGCCATGGGGGCTGCACAGGACCCAGCGACGGAAGAGGATCTGTCGGCCATGGAGGCGCTCCTGGAACACAGCCTGCTGGCCGGGGCCTTTGGCCTGTCCTCAGGCCTGGAGTATCCGCCTGCCTCCTACAGTGCGCCCGGGGAGATGGTCCGCCTGGCGCGCATCGCCGCCCGGCACGGCGCCCTGTATGCTACCCACATTCGCAGCGAGGACCTGGCCCTCTGGGGAGCCATCGCCGAGGCGGTGGACGTTGGCGAGCGGTCCGGCTGCCGGGTCGAGATCTCGCACCTGAAGCTGGGGGGAGTGCGCAACTGGGGCCGGGCGCCCGAGCTCCTGGCATTCCTGGACAGGGCGCGGGAGCGCGGCGTGGATGTGGCCTGGGACCAGTACCCGTACGTGGCCTGGGGCTCGAGCCTGATTGACTACCTGCCCCACTGGGTGGCTGCGGATGGCCGCGAAAGGCTTGCCGAGCGCTTGCTCGACGCGGCAGTTCGGAGGGCTATCCGCGCCGAAATTGAGGAGGAGGTTGGGAACGGCCGGCATCCCCTGTGCGCGGCGCCGTGGGACACGGTTCGCATTGCCCTGGTTGGGTCAGCAGCCAACCGCCATCACGAGGGCCGCACCATCGCCCAGATCGCTGCAAGCGAGGGCCGAGACCCGTTGGAGGTGGTCTTTGACCTCCTCGCCGCTGAGCGAGGGGCCGTCAAGACCCTGGTCTTTTGCGTCGACGAGGGCGACATCCGCACCATCCTGCGCCATCCGCTGACCGCCGTCGTCACCGACGGCAGAGCTGTGGCCCCCTACGGTGTCCTGGGGCAGGGCTTGATCCATCCGCGGTATTATGGTGCCTTTCCCCGGGTGCTGGCGCGATACGTGCGTGACGAAAAGCTGTTGACTCTGGAGAGCGCCATCCACAGGATGACACTAATGCCGGCCCGGAGGATCGGGCTGCACGACCGGGGGCGCATTGCCCCTGGATTCGCCGCCGACCTGACCATCTTTGACCCGGCAACCATCCAGGATCGGGCAACGTTCGAGCAGCCCCACGAGTACCCGGCCGGCATCGCCTGGGTGATCCTCGGCGGCAACGTCGTGGTCGAGCAGGGCGAGCACACTGGCAGGATGTGCGGCCACGTCCTACGGCGCGGGGGGCGGTGATGGACGGGCAGACAGAGGTGGGTGCCTATCCGACCCTCCTGCTGAAGGGCGATCACTATGCCATGGGCCTGCAGCACGGCCACCAGGTGCGGGCGCTGCGGCCCCAGATCGAGCGCGCCCTGGCGGCACGCTGGTGCGAGGCTCAGCCGGGCCCGTCCGAGGCGCGCTTCGAGGCGCTGTACCAGGAGACGCGGGCGCTGATGGCCGAGCTTGACCGGCCGGGGCTGGAGCTGATGCGTGGCCAGGCCGACGCCCTGGGCCTGGATCTGGAGATGCTGCTGCGCTGTAACCTGGCCGGTGTCCTGCTCGATAGCCGGAGCATCCGGGGCCACGTGGGCGACGAGGGCTGCACCACCTGGGCCGCCACGGGGCCGGCCACCGCCGGCGGGCGGCCCATCCTGGTCAAGAATCGCGACAGCAGCGTGGAGCACCTGCGCCTGCAGTGTGTCGCCCATGCCATGCCTGCCGTCGGGTATCGCTACCTATACGTGAGCAGCGCCGGCAGCCCGGGCGTGTTCTGCGCCGGCCTGAACGAAGCCGGGCTGGCGGTTGCCGACACGCACGTAACCTCGACTGACGTGGGCCCCGGCCTGCCCGACCATTCGTTGATGATGCACGTGCTGGAGAAGCACGACGACGTGCGGTCAGCTGTCGACTACCTGCGCTCCGTGCCCAAGATGGGCCGCCACAACCTCCTCCTGGTCGACGTCCGCGGGTCCCTGGCCGTCTTCGAGATGGGTCACCGGACCTCCGGGCTGCGCGGGGCGCACGATGGCGTGCTGGTCAACACCAATCACTTTGTCAGCCCCGAGATGGAGGCCTCCTTCGTGGACGTGTCGGCTCCCGAAGAGCAGGGCAACTCGCAGCGGCGCTTCGAGCAGGCTGCCCGCGAGCTGGAAGCTGCTTTCGGTGCCATCGACGCGGGACTGGCACAGCGGCTCATGGCTGGCCACGCCAGCCCCCAGTCTGCCTTATGTTGCCATCCCGGGCAGGCCACCGGCTACCGCACCATCTCGACGAGCATCTTTTTGCCCGCGGAGGGGCGGATGCTCTTTTGCCACGGGCTGCCCTGCCAGGGGCGATGGGACTTGCTTGCCGTATAAGTTAGCCTGCGCCTGGCTGCCGATCCTGTCGGACCCCGAGGGCGCGGAGCGGCTGGGCGCGCTGGCGCGGGCGATGCCGCCGGCCTGCTGCGCCATCTTCCCTCCAGCCGTTGTGCCCGAGCCCGGCGGCGCGCCGCAGCCCCACACCCTCCTCGATGGGTTTTTGCGACACCTGGTGGATCGCGCTGCGCGCTCTTGGGGTCGTGACGCTCTGGATCGGCGCCGCAAGGCACCCGAGGGCCTGGCCGTGGCCTGGTGGTCGGCCCTGTGGAGCGACGACGGCCGAATCGACCTGCCGCCCGCTCAGCGCCCCGCCCTGGCCCGTTTCTTTGGCGACGGGGAGCGGGAGAAAGAGCCCGGCGTGTAGGCCCCAGCCGGGCCGCGCCACCGGGCGGCTCGTTGGGTGATGGCTTGCCCTCGTTCATGTATCACTCTGCACCAATTGCAAAGAGCAGCCAGTCCATCGAGTTGACAAACATCGATTAATGGCTTACACTGCGGGTACTCGTACCTTTCCACCTCTCGCGGTGGGGAT
>JAAYZQ010000446.1 GCA_012514775.1 Anaerolineaceae bacterium | reverse complement strand
CGATTCGGGGGGTACCTGGCGTGTCGCCGCCAGGAGATGCGCTGCCTCGCTTCCGATGGCAGGGGCAGCCTCTTGCAGGGCGGCGACCAGGTATTTCAAGAATCGCCTCGCCCCATTGTCGTCCCTATCGAGGGACAGCCAGGCGACAGGCATGCCACAAGCTGCGACACACGACGCCACCAGAGTGGTCTTGCCAAAGCCGGCGGGGGCGGTGATGAGGGTGAGCGGACGGTGCAATCCCTCCGCCATGCGTGCCTGGAGCCTCGGACGAGGGACCAACTCCCGCCGGGTAAAGGGTCTGTGCAATTTTGTGCGAATGAGTGTGTCAGCCTGTTGCCGTTCCATCTGCCATGGCCATCAACGTGCCAGTAACCCACCTTGCCGATGCGGGCTATTATACCAGGGGATGGGTCGTTGCGCAACAGGGACTATCGGCGTGCGACGAAGGACGGGGACCTGTTACCCTCTGCTCAAGGGCATCGCCGGGGCGGGCGCAGGTCCCGGCTCGGCCTTGGCCAGAAGTAGAACGCTCAGGCAGCGATCCTTTCCGCCGCCTTTTGGGCGTCATACGCCCGCCCATCTTCGGAACACTCGTTACTCCTCCTTCCTGGAAGCTTTTCGAGCTGCCAGGGAAATCGCCAGACGCGGCTGTATCGCAAACAGACCGGCAAACCACAGCAGCGCGATCAGCGTCAAGGGCCATTCGCGGGTAAAATCGCCCCAGTAGGACCACTCCTCCGGCGTCAGATTGGCCGGGGTTCGCATCAGAAAGACCTGGACGGGGATGGTGATCAAGAGCAGCCCGATAAGGGCAGCGAGATTGGTGATCCCGAATACGAGCGAGGTTTCGAGCAGTGCTCGAGTCCGCGCCAGGCTGCGCGCATAGAGCAGCAAGCTGATGGCCAGAAAGATGACCGAAGGCAAAACTGTGCCGATGCCCGACTCGAAAAAGTCATTGATCGACCGCTGCCAATGCAGCGTCGAGACTCGCCTGGTAGGCCGGACCTTTGCCCGATTCCACGCGGTGGGTGGGAGGGTGGACTCGCCGTCGAAATCGAAAAAGCCCAAATTCACGAAAATGCCCAAAAAAACGCGGTGCGTACCCACCGTCAGCTGCACGCTTTGTTAGCCTGTGGTTTATTGCCTGTCACCATGCTTTTCGCAATAGCCAGACCCCACATGTCAACCACCAAAGTATATTCAAGAACATAAAGAACACAAAGACATTAATCAGGGCTTCCCGACCTGTAAACGTCATGATTATCCCAATTGTCAATCCAGCCAGGCCCAATAGAACCTCCCACCAGCCTAGCCATTGCGGATGTACACGACCACGGATCATACCGATGCCGAAAAATGTGAAAGCCAGCCAATTGACAATTACATTCAAGGGAAAGGTTCCCCGCCCAAAACCAACAGGTGAAAGGACGGCAACCACGCTGTAGGCCAGGTCTTTCTCTGCGGCGGGTGCTTCCAGCCAGTTAACAATGGCGGCTGGATAAGATATATCCAAGGACATGCCGATTGTCCAAAGAGCGACTCCAACCAAATGAAAATAGAAACCCAAGCGAGCCCAAGCAGCGCCATCAACTGTGATGGATTGGTAAAATCCTGAGGTTCCAATCATGACTGCCCAGAAACCAAATGTCAGTAACAGTGCACAGACTTGCAGCAATAGTGCCTGTTCGCCATATGCCCTCTGCATGGCTTGCACATCGCTCAGATCGGCAGCGCGTGGGAGAAGGAGGCTCCCTATCACGACAAGAACCGCACCCAGTACAAATCCTGCGCCACTTAGCTTTTGATGAGTATCTCCTTTTACAATCTCTTGTCCTTGCAACATGGCTTTTCCGTCAGGGTCATTCACGTTTCATTGGTGGAATTATATCCACAGCAGGCTAACGAAGGTTGACTTGTGCCGAATTTCGGCTATTATAGTAGCTGAACTCGTAATGGGCAAAGTCGTTGCTATGCAGGTCCGACGATAAGGCACGAGCTACATAGCCACCTTCGTCCGCGTCTTGCACCTTCGAGACCATCCAAGATCTCCTCGTAGACCTCGTTGGGTATGTACAATCGTCCATGAACCTGTTTGAGGAGATCTAGACGGCCAACAGCGGCAAAGTTAGAGACGACGGTAGTGTTAGTCAGGGTCTTCACGGATGATCCGCTCCATTGCCTGGATCTCTTCGTACGCTTCCTCTTCCGTTTCCGGTCCCAGGTGTAGCTGCACGCCGCGGCTCAGTAAAAGCTCGCGCATGCGCTCCCAAGAAACACCGGCCAGTGCGGCTGCCTTGGCCAACGAGACCTCCTCATTGCGGTAGCGGTAAATGGCAAGCTCCAGTCGCAACTGGGGGCGCTCAGATAGCAGGGCGCGCATCGCATCCTGCGCCGCGGATTGCTCATCCTCATATAGGCCTGCCGACACCAAGTCTTTGGTTTTCCACGCTTCCATATTTCAACCTCCTGAACCAAAACCCAAGCGTGGTTCATTATACCACAGTTGCCTGATGGAACGACATTCATTGTAGCACCTTTTTCGGAGCCAAGCAAAAACCTGGATAGCCCGGCACCTCACCCCGCCCCCAAGGGACCTCGCGCGCACACCATTCCGCCACCTTGGCGGGCCTGATACCCGACGCGTACATCCTGCCCTGCATCGTGCAGCGTGCAAGAATAGGCGACGCTAGCGCCCCTGGTCCCCCTTCACAGCTTGATGCCAGAAGCGCTGCTTCACCGGCGACGACGCAAAGTGCGTCACCCACGGCTTGACAAGCAGGTGCACGCGCCCGTACAGCACCGGCAGAATCGGCACTTCCTCCGCGAGCACCTCTTCCGCGTCCCGGTAGCGGGCCAGCCGCTCCTCCTGCGTTGTCAGTGCGCGCGCCTCCGTCACCAGCTCGTCGTACTTGGCCGGCCACCAGCCGCTGTCCGCGACGTCGGCCTCCAGGCACAGGCGCAAGAAACAGTCGGGGTCGGGGTACTCGGGCACCCAATAGCCGAAGCCGAGGGCACTGCTGCCGGGGCCGCGGTCGAGGAGGTCGAGCTGCGATAGTTCGTGTGCGTGCACGTCGATCCCCAGGGTTTCGCGGCACTGCGCCAGCAGCGGCTCAACGAGGTGCGCGCGCCCGGCACGCATCACGCACTCGACCGCCGGAAACCCCCTGCCATCCGGGTACCCTGCCTCGGACAGCAGGGCGCGCGCTTGCTCGACGTCCGTTTCCAGGGCAGCCCCCGGCACGTGGCCCGGCATACCCGGCGGGACAAATCCACCCGTCGCGGGCGCCAGGGCACCGGCAAGTGTCGTGCGCGCCAACTGCCTGCGATCCACGCTCAACGCCATGGCGCGCCGCACGCGCACGTCGTCGAAGGGCGGCACGTGCGTGTTGAAAACGAGATAGTGTGTCAGCAACTGCGCACCCGATACGTACTCGTCGGGATAGTAGTGGCGGGCGGCGTGCACTATTTCGGGCGGCAGCATCCACAGATTGAGCACGTCGAGCTCTCCGGCCACGTACATCCGCCACAGCGTCTCGGGCTCTGCGTCGAGCGTCAGCTCGATCTGTCCTGCGTTGCCGCGCCTGCGCGCGTGCCATCCCACGTTCCGCGCCAGCACGATCCGCCCTGTCTCGCGTGCGGCGAGGGTAAAGGGGCCGTTGCTCACGAGCGCCGCGCCCGTTGCCCAACCGGCGGCATCGTGCGCCACTACGTGACGAGGGGTGGGAAATAGGGCCGGAAAGGCGAGGAGCTGCGGAAAGTAGCTTGCCGGCTGGGCCAGCTCAACGACCAGAGTGCGATCGTTCACCGCCGTCACGGCGATTTGCGACGCGTCCTCCGTTTCGCCCCGTGAGAAGGCGGCTCCCCCGCGCACCTCGTGCAGCAGCAGGCGGGTGAGGGGCGAGTCAGTCGTCGGGTGCAGTGCCCGCTTCCAGCTATATTCAAAGTCATCCGCGGTCACGGGCACGCCGTCGCTCCAACGCGCATCCTCTCTGAGGAAAAAGGTGTAGGTGCGCCCGCCATCTGCCACTTCCCAGCCGCGCGCGACATCGGGCACCACGTCGAGGTCCGGCGTCAGGGCGACCAGCCCGGAAAAGAGCTGGCTGACCAATGCGTTACTGATCAGGTCGGGGGCCAGCGCCGGGTCGAGGGTCGCGGGCGTGGTCCAGTTGAGGCGCAGCGTCTGAGATGCCTCGCCGGGCCTGACCGCTTCCGGCACGAGCCGCTGCGCCTGGTGCCACAGCCCAAAGCCCGCCCGGTACGCCCGCCGTGCCTGTTCATAGTCAAACGCGGTATGATAGGCCAGTCCAAGCTTCATCAGTGTCCGCGCCGCGCCCTCTCGATCGCCTGCGGCTCGCTGTAGCGACAGGGCATGCTCATAGTGGTCGATCGCCTCGCGGTGCGCATACCCCGTGCGCGCCCTATCACCTGCCCTGGAGAGAAACTCGACCGCTTTTGTCGCGTCGCCTGCCTGTGTATAGTGATGGGCCAGTTCGGCCGCCACGGCGTCGAGGTCGTGGCGGTGCAGCGCCTCCAGGCTTGCGCCGGTGCGCGCATGCAGGCGCTGCCGTTCGGCGGCGCCTAGCTTTTGGTAGAGGTAGTGCTGGAACAGGGCGTGCCGGAACTGAAACCGGGCCAGGCGTTGTGTGGGCGGCTGTACTTCGCCGCTGCCCACTGGCCGCTCGCCACGCTCACGCACCATGCCCCGCTGCCTCCCCAGCTCGCCCGACAGCAGGCGCACCACGCGCGCTCTGTCCAGGCCCGACGCCGCGGCGACCACGTCTGCGGTAAAGAACTCTCCCTCGACGCTGGCCGCGTCCAGCAGCCGCCTGGCCTCGCCGTCGATCCGGTGCAACTGCTGCTCGATCACGGCTGTGACGCGGGCCGGCAGGGCCGCCCAGTCGATCTCGTCTCTCGCCACCCACCGCCCCGTCTCGTCGCGCACCAGGTCGCCCTGCGCCTGCATCTCCCGCAGCAGCTCCACGGCAAAGAGCGGGTGCCCGCGCGTCTGCCAGAAGAACTTGACCCGGAATGCATCCGGCAGGTTGTTCGGCTCGCGGTCAAGCAGTGCATCCGACAGGCTGCGGGCTGCTACAGGGTCAAAGGCGTCCAGGTCGATCTCGACCTCGCCGAACAGGCGCTCGATCTCGAACAGCGTTTCGCGCACCGACCATCCGGTCCCCTCGCCACCTGGTACAGCCGCATCCGCAGCCAGATCGCTCGGGCGATAGGCGCACACCAGCAGAATGCGGCTGCTGGGCAGCCGCCGTACCAGGTGGAAGAGCAGGCTGGCCGACGCTGCGTCGGCCCATTGTAGATCGTCGATCGACAACAGCAGGGGCGACTGCTGCGCCAGCGCGCGCAGCACCGCCGTCGCCTGCTCGAACACCCTATCGCGCCGCGCCTCGCCCTCGCGCCGGAGCGCTTCGATCCTCGTCGTGGCCTGTGCAGCGTCCATCCGTGCTTCCAGCCGGCGCCGCACGGCCGGCACCGGCACCAGGACGTCCACGAGCTGCTGCCCCGTTGCCAACACCGTGTCCACCGCCTCGGGGGCCAACGCCCACAGGCGCCTTGCCTGCTCTGCGGTGAGTGTACCTGCCTGCCACCGCGCCTCCACGTCGCCCGCCAGGCTCGCGAATAGGTCGCGAAAGGGCAGGTACGGATCGCCCAGCCCGGTCACTGCGCTGCACGCCCCGTGCGCCACCACCAGCTCGGGCGCCGCTGCCGGCGCCGCACGTGCAAATTCGGCGAGCAGCGCCGTCTTGCCCCGACCCGCCTCGCCCGCCACCAGCACCACCCGGCCGTCCCCGTCGAGTGCCCGCTGCAGGTGACGGTCCAGCTCCGCCAGCTCTGTCTCGCGCCCGACGAACCGGGCGCCGGGCGCCGGCCTGGTGTCGCTGCCCGTCAGCCACGGCGGCTTGCCGCCTGGCTCAGCCGTCACCGGCCGGCGAGCCAGCGGCAGGGTGTCTGCGGCGCGCTCGCCAAGGCCCATCGCCACGAACCGCACCCGCTCCGCGTCCGGCACCTCCAGCCCGTCGGCCAGGCTCTCTACCATCTGCCGCGACGGGCGGCGCTCGTCGCGCTCGATCTTTTTCACCGTCACCGTGGCGCATCCCACGCGCCTGGCGAGGGCCGACTGCGTCAGATCGAGCGCCAGGCGCCGGCGCTTTACCCAATAGCCGAACGACGCGGTGTATATCTCGTCGTCTGGAATCGGCACGTCACCAATCTCCTGTATCCCCATGGTACCCGTCAGGGATACCATGGGGTCCACGCGATGTGATTTACTATGATCGTCGTAAGTAAAACCATTATACACCAAATGAAAGGAAGGATCAAACGATGCCGAGGTACATCATCGAGCGTAGCATCCCCGACCTGGGGCAGATGAGCGCACAGGAGCTGCAGGCGGTCGCACGGCAGTCGAACGGCGTCCTCGCCGAGATGCCGCCGGCGATCCAGTGGGTCCACAGCTATGTGACCGACGATCGCCTCTACTGCACCTACATCGCACCGAGTGCGGACCTGATCCTGGAACACGCCCGGCGCGGTGGGTTCCCGGCAGACAGTGTAATGACGGTGCACACGATCATCGACCCGACGACGGGCGAGGGATAACAAGCAGGTTGTCGCGTTGGAATGTACGAACGTTATAGCGTAGGAAGGAGAGCAAGATGAATCGCAGGAGCATGTTTTTGATCGCGGTGGCGGTCGTGGTGTTGGCGACGGCGGCGACGGCGGCACTCGTGGCCGCGCAATCGGACGTGGCGGCGGTGCGCAGGGCGACCGCGGCGTATCACAGGACGGAGGCGGCACAGGCCGCGGGCTGGGACCTCGTGGAAGGGCTTGACCATTGCTTTGACAACCCAGGCGTCGGCGCGATGGGCTATCACTATATCAACGTCGACCTGCTCGACGCCAAGACGGATGTGCTGCAGCCGGAGGCGTTGGTCTATGCGCCCGGTCCGAACGGCCAGCGACAGTTCGCGGCCGTGGAGTACATCGTCCCCGTCGAGGCATGGGCAGAGACGGGAAACCCCGACTTGCCGTCGGCCTTTGGTCGCTCTTTTCACCTGAACGAACCGCTGGACGTCTATGTGCTCCACCTGTGGTTGTTCAGGAACAATCCCTCGGGCATGTGGGAGGATTGGAACCCGAACGTATCGTGCCCGTAGGCGCGCACCATGGGACAGGCGAGTTGGCAGGTTGGGCCGCTCTGCGGCTTGACCTGCCGGCTCGCCTCTCCCCCGGCGTGCCAACCCGTAGCGAAGCGTGACGTGGAATCGTAACGTGGTGCACGCCCTCACTTTGTCCTCAAGGGTGGGCTGCTCCTCTCACTCTGGACAGGCTGATTGCAGCGCCCAACCCGTGACCTCGACCTTCTCAGCTACGGAGACAGCTCCCAAGAGGCCCTCACCCAACTGTTCCGAGACATCTGCGTTGTTGACGTTCAAGCCGATGGGTTGACGTTCCACCCGGACTCTGTAAGGGCTTAAGCGAGCGATCAGGGCCACCTTTGAGCGACGCCGCATTGAGATCCCTCGCATTGCTCACACGGCCTGAACACAAACCCTCACCGGCCGAAACGCTTGACCACAATATGAAGGGACACCATAGCCAAGATGAACGGCCGGCCTTGGCTCGTGCAGCGCGTTTGACCCACCAGCCGAACTGTGCTATACTGGGGTCGGCAGAAAGCGCCGGCAACGCAGCACCCTCATCAGCAACAGTTGAATACGGGTCAAGACCACTCTCCTGCGAGCAGCGGTGTTTGGGCTCATCGCCTATGCCACCCACGACCTGACCTGGCGAACAGTCCTGAGCATCGCAGTGAGCCTTGCCGCCTACCTGGCCGGCAAGTGGCCGAGTTAGCACCGCAAACCGATGCGCTCTTCGGAGAAAGGAGTCTTTCGCATGGATCAACCGGACATTCAGGTTGATGTGCGCAGCCCAGCAGAGGGAATCGGGGTCCTGGAGTTGCGGGGTGAATTGACGGGCTCCGCCGAAAACGGGCTCCTGGCTGCGTACAGCACAATGGGAAGCGGGACCAGGGTCATCCTTCTCAACTTGAGCGGGTTACACGCCATCGACAGTCTTGGCGCCGGCCTCCTGATCGCGCTGCTGGCCCACGTTCAGAAGAAGGGGCAGCGGCTGCTGGCGTGCGGCCTGAACGATGCCTGCCGGCGGGCCTTTGAGCTGACGCACCTGGACGGGGTGGTGGGCGTCTACGCCGACGAGACGGGAGCGCTGGCCAGCCTGCAGCACGCCGGCGATGGGAGGGCCGGTGGACTCCCCGGTGCATTGCCCGCAGGGCAGGCGACGCCTGTGGGGGGCAGGTGGGCCGAGCCCGTGCACCGGCTGAGCCTGCCACCTGTGCCGAGGGAGGCCGTCAGCGCCAACGCCCGCGGCAGGCGCCTGACCGGACCGGTGAAGGGCTTTGGCAGCCTGTGGCGAAGGACATACGCGATCAACCTGGCGGGTTCGGCAGTCACGCCGGCCGAGGTGGTGCAGGTCTGGAAAGAGCACTTTGGCAGCTTCTGGCCTCCTGCCAGTCGATTTTACGGGGCAGAGAAGCCTATCGATGCGGGCGACGTGGCACTGCTGAACCTGGCAGGGCCGGCAGGCCTCACTATCGCCACGGCCATCCTGGTGATCTATGCCGATGACAAGTCATTCTGCTTTATCAGCTCGGAGGGGCACGTCATCTGCGGCATGATCACCTTTGGCGCTTACCAGGAGAACGGCAGCACTTTTGCGCAGGTCAATGCCCTGCTGCGGGCCAGCGATCCCCTGTTCGAGATCACCATGCGACTCGGAATCGCCACCAAGCCCGAGGATGACTTCTGGCAGGGTGTGCTCAAGAACCTGGCCGGCTATTTGGGCGTTGAGGGGCAACCTGTGAGGCAGCAGGCGGTCCTGATCGATCGCACCCTGCAATGGCTGGAAGCAAAGAACATCTGGTATAACGGGGCCGCTCGCAGCGCTCTACATATGCCCGTGCGCTGGCTGCGTGGCCAGGGTGCTCGATGACCTACGACGCAGTCATAGTAGGCGCGGGCCCCAACGGCCTGGCGGCTGCTATCACGCTGGCCCGCGCCGGCAAGTCGGTCCTGGTGCTGGAGGCGAAGGAAACGATCGGCGGAGGGACGCGCTCCGCCGAGCTAACCCTGCCGGGCTTTGTCCACGATATCTGCTCGGCCCTCCATCCTCTGGGGGTAGCCTCGCCCTTCTTCCGGGACCTACCGCTGGCTGACTACGGCCTGGAGTGGGTCTTTCCTCCTGCCTCCCTCGCCCATCCCCTGGACGATGATAGCGCTGTGCTGGTCGAAGGCAGCGTCGCCGCCACAGCTGCCAACCTTGGGCCGGACGCGGCTCGCTATCGCCGGCTGATGGGGCCGCTGGTAGCCGGCTGGCAAGGGTTGCTGGGCGACGTCCTTGG
>JAAYZQ010000445.1 GCA_012514775.1 Anaerolineaceae bacterium | reverse complement strand
GGCTCAACACCACCTCCTCTCTGGGGTCAAAGCCGGGATCGAGGAGGGTTTGCAGCCGCTCGTCCCTATCTTCCAGAATCCGGGCGCCGTGCACGATCATGGCCCGCGGCAAGGCCGTTGGGTTGACGTAAATGCGCGGCCCGGCGTCGTACTGCACGGGCAGATCGATCTCGGCATCGGTGAGAAGGTACCCGATGCCAAATAGATCCAGGATAGAGCGCACCTCCTCCACGGAGGGCGGCTGCCCTTCGGGTCCGAGAAGCTGCTCGTACAGATCGGAATAGCCCTCGATCACCAGCGGATCGTAGTTGCCGGCGCCAGGCAGGTGATGGGCGGCGTTGAGGTTGGGCAACAAGCTCTCTCGCAGGGGTTGCAGGTAGGTGGGGTCCGAGGGGCCAAAGTCGTCCAGGGCAACGTACCGATCGTAGACCTTGTCCGCATACCCCTCCAGGTGCCAGATCCGGCCCGCTGGCTGGGCCTGAAGAAACGCGGCGCTGTCCACAGGCGTCCGGTAGACGGCCGGGTCGGTGCCGGGAGCCAGGCCCCAACCAAAGGCCAGCAGGTCCACCGCCACGAGGACGACCGCCAGTGCTTGCCAGCGGGTACCGCGCAGCTCCCGGCGGCCGCGAAGCAGCAGCAGGGCTGCAGCCAACGCCACCGTCACACCCAGCCGGAGGGCGCTGTGGCCAAAGGTGCCGGGGATGGCCGGCAGGGCCAGGAGGGCAACGGCCCCACCAACCACTGTACCGATCCCGCCGAGAATCGAAAAGCGCAGGGCGGTTCGCATGAGATGGGTCAATCGCAGAGCATCGGCGCCGATGCCGGCGAGCAGCGGCACGGCCAGGGCGTAGCCGAGCATCAGGCGCGCTGGCGCCTGGAACAGCCCAAACCCAGGCACGTAACGGAAAAAGAGCGGATAGAGGGGCGTGTATCTGCCCAGTGCCAGGAGCAGCGAGGCCAGGGCGAGCCCGGCCAGGAACGGTACCTGGGCTACCGGCCCTGTTGTCCTCTGGTGCCCTCTCTGTCGCCACCAGGCGGCCAGGGCCAGCGCTGCCAGGATCAGGGGCAGGATGCCGACAAAGGCCGCTTCCTCCCAGTAGGTGCCAAAGGCCCAGTAGCCGCCCCGGGCCGGGTTTCCGAAAAAGTCGGGGGCCAGCAGGGTGATCAGCCGCCACGGCCAGAAGGAAAGCGCGTAGGCAAACTGCGTGTCGGTCAACCCCCCGGCTCGCAGGGAGTGGGCGGCAAGCTCGGCCGAGGGCAGGAGCTGGATGGCGGCCAGGGCGGCAGCCCAGAGCATCGCCAGCGACAGGCCGCCGATGGCGACCAGCGCCCTCCGCCACGTCCCCCCGGACCTTCGTGTTTGCCAGGCGCGCCACAGGGCAAAGGCCGCCAGGATGAGCAGACTGTAAAAGCTGGTCTGCGCGTGGCCGGCCAGGAGCTGCATGGCAGTCGCCGTGGCCAGCAGCGCAACGCGCCAGATAAGGCCAGGCAACCAATCCGTGGGCCGCCCCTGGCCGGCCCGATGCACGATTTGTTCGGCAAGGGCCAGCATCAGCGGCAGCCAAGCCGCGGCATAGACCATGCTGGGAAAGACCCAGCGGGCGACGACGTAGCCTCCAAGGCCGTAGCCCAGTCCGCTTACGAGGGACCCGAAAGACGTCAAGCCAAGCGTCCGGGCGAGGTAATAGGAAAACAGCACGGCCAGGGCGACGTGGATGGCCAGCTCCCAGCCAAAGGCCCGCTCCACGGGCATGAGCAAGAAGAGCAGGTTGGGCGGGTAAAAGGCCGCGGTTTGCAGGTTGGCCGCCAGGGGCGTGCCGGCGCCCAGGTAGGGGTTCCATAGCGGCCAGTGCCCGGCGCGGATCTGCTCCACGGCTAGCTGGCGCCAGGGATAGAACTGCAACAGATACACGCCCCAGTAGAGCACTTTGCCGCCAAAGAGCAGGGGCGCATACAGGACGAGGGGCAGGCCGCCGAGGAGGGCCACGGGCAGCGAAAAACGGCGCCAGCTCATGACCCCTCTGCCTTTTCCGTCGCGAGGCGGGCGGCGGATCGCCGCTGCCTCGCCCAGGCGGCACCACCTGCGCCCAGCAGGGCCACCGTCGTCACCGCTGCCACT
>JAAYZQ010000444.1 GCA_012514775.1 Anaerolineaceae bacterium | reverse complement strand
GAGCCCATCGGCTGGGTGGCCGGCCGGGCGCGGCCCGAGCACCTGGCGGCGGTCGCCAGGCTCTTGAGCTATGCCGCCGGCCAGGAGGCGGAAAAGCGCTCCCTGGCCATGGAGGTATTGGAGCGTTACCGCGAGCTGAACCTGCTCTACACCCTCTCCGAAAAGCTGGCGGCCACGCCCCAGCCAGCAGCCATGGCGACCCTCGCCCTTCAGGAGGCGGCGCGGCTTATCCCGGCGCAGGCAGGGGTGATCCTTTCCCTGTGCGGCGATGCTCCATGCCCGGAGCTGATGGCGGCCGTCGGCTCGACGGAAGGACTGCGGGCCGCCCCGGACCTGGCCGCCGACCTCGTCCATCGCGTCGTCGCCACCGGGCAGGCCGAGGTGGAGAACGACGTGCCGCGGGATGCCGTGTTCGACAGGAGCGAAGGCGGGCTGTCGCTGCTCTGCGCCCCGCTCAAGACCGAGCAGCGTGCCCTGGGGGCGCTCCTGCTGGTGCGCGACAGCTCGGCGCCCTTCTCGGCGGGCGATCTGAAGCTCCTCAACACGGTGGGCATGCAGGTGGCCCCGGCCCTGGAAGTCGCCCGCCTGTACCAGGTGGCGGTCGAAAAGGCGCGCATGGAGCGCGAGCTACAAATGGCCCGCCAGGTACAGGCCAGCCTCATCCCCACGCGCATGCCCCACGTGCCCGGCTGGGAGCTGGCCTCCGACTGGCGACCGGCCCTGGAGGTGGCCGGCGACTTTTATGATCTGGTGGCCTCCGAGGATGGACAGTTGAACCTGGTCATCGCCGACGTGTCGGGCAAGGGGATGCCGGCCTCGCTGTTCATGGTCTTTGCGCGCAGCGTGCTGCGCGCCTCCATGGAGCACAGCATCACCCCGGCTGAGGGATTGGCGCGGGCAAACCGCCTCATCGTCCAAGAGGCCCGCGCGGCCCTGTTTGTCACAATGTTCTACGCGCGGCTGAACCTCCAGACGGGCGATCTGACCTACGTGAACGCGGGCCACAACCCGCCGCTTCTGCATCGCCCGGCCACAGGCGAGAGCGTGCCCCTGACCCGCACGGGCATGGCCCTGGGCATCCTGGACGACACATCGTACGAGCAGCAGAGCGCGAGGCTTCAGCCCGGCGATACGCTGCTCTTCTACACCGATGGTCTGACGGAGGCCTTTGACGGCAATCGCGAGCAGTTTGGCATGGAGCGTTTGAGGGAGGTAGTGGAGAAGCACGGGGGAGGCTCCGCCGCGGACCTGGTATCGGCCCTGGAAGCCGCCGTCGACGACTTTACCAGGGGCGCACCCGCCTCGGACGACATGACCCTCCTGGCCCTGAAACGGCTGTAAGCTTCGCCGGCCCGCACGAACCCCGGGAGTCCCCGACCTGTCGGGGCAGGACCGCATCCCGGCGAGCCTCCCCGGACAAGCCCGGAACTCCAGCCCGCACGAACCGGAGTCCCCGACCTGTCGGGGCATGGCCGCGCACCGGCGAGCCTCCCCGGACAAGCCCGGAACTCCAACCCGCACGAACCGGAGTCCCCGACTTGTCGGGGCAGAGCCGCGTCCCGGCAAGCCTCCCCGGACAAGTCCGGGACTCCAACCCGCACGAACCGGAGTCCCCGACTTGTCGGGGCAAGGCCGCGCACCGG
>JAAYZQ010000443.1 GCA_012514775.1 Anaerolineaceae bacterium | reverse complement strand
GTCGCCACCAGGGCCGTGTAGGCGATCTGGCTGCACCGGTAGGCTCGGGCTTTGTCGAACAGCGTGGCCCAGTCCATCTCGCGGCAGCGGTTCACCGTCTCGGCGATATCCACCAGCGATCGGATGCGAAAGTAGCGTTTGCGGCTGCTGTTGATACACAGCGATAGAAGCATGTCTTCTGCCGACATCAAGAACAAGTTGTGACCATGGAAGGACACCATGCTCGCGTCGTTCCAGATCCGTTCAAAATCGACCGGCAGGTGGCCATTCATGGTAACGTCGTGGTGCTCGTAGAATTCGTACTCGATGGGCAGTCTTTCGAAGAATCGGCTGATCTCTGCCAGGGCCTGGGGTGACACCTCTTGCCGTCGCGGGCGCAGGATCAGATCCGAGTCGGCGGCGGCGGTGTACCACGCCTGCTCGTACACCAGAAGGTCGAGTGCAACGCTCTTGAGGGCCATCACCTCGATAGAGTGCGCGTCAAGGAGAGCCAAAGCGTTCGTAAGGTTTTCGGCGCGTTTTCTCTTGGACACCACGTTTTGATAGCAGGACAACTGGAACTTGTGGACGACCCCCGCAGGGACCGCCAGGCCAGCGGATATGGCTTTTTCGAGGTTAGCCCAGACCAGGGGAGCCACGCCATGGTGCCTGGCTGTGACAAAGACTTCCTCCCACACCGGCGTTTGCGCGCCACAAAGCTCCAGAAGCGACTTCAGGTGGGCGTCGGAGAAATCCTGCCGGGCGCACAAGAAGAGTAGCTTATCCCCCGGTTTCATCTTGCCACCATCCCGGCAGACAAAGATATGGGGCGCTCACAAGCTCATGGGCCTTCATAATTCCCCGGATCATGGCCCGGCCGCCGTTTGATTGCCCGGACCCAGCGATATGGTGTCGCTACGGCCATGGTCGTCATGGCAACCAACCAGCCAACAGCCCGCCAACCCACGGTGTCGAGCCGGATGCGCCGCCCGTCGCGCTGGATTGCCACCACCCGGCCCACGATCTCTTGGGCAGGCACGGGGGCGTCAGATCGGCGCACACTATCTCCCTTGGTGATCAGGACCCGACCGCCATTGCCATCGGCGATGCGCAGCACCCGATGGGCCACCAGCCTGCCTTTGTGCCGAAAAACCACCACGTCCCCAGGACGAATACCATCCCTTCTGTGGGCCACAAGGACACTGTCTCCTGCACGAAGCAAGGGCCTCATGCTTTGGCCTTCAATCGGGACCCAGTGTTGCGTCCCCGCCTGCTCCCACGCCTCCAGAGCCACGGCAATCGTGGTCTCCTGGGCTAGGGGAGACCCGGGCCGAGCTGGAGGCGTGGATTCCGGCGCCTGCGTCGCGGTTTGCTCGGGCATATCTTTCGTGGGCTCTTCAGCCATCGTGTGGCAAGAGACCGCAAATCAGATCGGCCATCTCTTCCAGTGGCCCCACGGCCAGCCGGTAGCACGTTGCTTGTGCCACCAGACCCGTCATCTCCCAGTAGAAACGAGCTGCGCTGCGGCCAAACTCCTCTCGCAACAACGCCGATCCTGGGCCGCCCTGAAAATGATGCAACAGCTCCATCACCGCCTCGCTCTTGGAGAGCGGCTCCAATCGGGCAGGCCCTTTGAAGGCCGGCTGCCGGTGGCTCTGTCCGACTACGTCCAGGATCAGCGCCCGCCGCTGGTGGCAGAGTGCCTCAATCTCAACCAGGGCCGCCATTCGACGCCGGGCCACGATTCTGATGGGTCGATAGGCGCCCGCCTGCTCCACGCTGACGTCCTCTACGCCATCGATCTGGCGGATTGCGCTCAGCAATTCGTCGTCTACTCGATCCACCCATATCCTCAGTTCACGCTCTGGGTCCCTGGGAGCCGGTTCGGTCGTCTGCGCCGGGTCCTGCAAGAAAACGATGTAGCTGATCGCCGCTGCGGTCCCCACGCTTCCCGGGTGAATCTCCTCGATATCAAGGAGGAACTTTTCCATCCACATCAGCGTGCTGGGGGCCAGGCTCCCATAGCCGGCCCGTACCAGGGTGTCGGGCCGGAGGCGCAGGCTGCGGGGAAAGGGGTATACCCGCCGGTCGGCCCGTCCCAGGGCTGCCATCTCATCGCTGAGGAAGCGGAACCCCCGCCGCACGAGCTCCAGTACCAGCGTGGTCTTGCCGTGGCCCGCATCGCCTGACAGGACAACACCCTGCCCCTCCCACGACACAACCCCAGCATGGATCAAAAGGTGACTGCGCACGCGGGCGATGATACGCGACAGAATGCCATCATAGACCCAGCCTTCTAACAGACGGGGATCCTCCAGTAGCCAGGCATCCTTATCCACGATCAGGATCGGCTGCCGCCAGGGGTTCTCTGGCCGGGTCAACAGCGTTGCATCGAGCCGGTAGGGTACAGCAGATGGGGAGTGATCGACACGAAAGCGCCCGTACATACGGCCAAGGAGATCGATGTGGGTAGCGGAATCAGACCGGATACAGGCTTCCAGGTCAAAAAAGCGCAGCCGCAGCTCGTGGTAGAGCACACTGCCCCCTCTGAAAATAGAACAAACCTCCTTCAGCACTGCTCCGGCCCGCAGCCGGTACCTCGCCTCACCCACGTGCCGTGGGCCAGGTCAAGCAAGAGATCTGGTGCCAAAGGAGGTTTGCTGGTTCTGTGCCCCCGAAAGGCCTAGCCCCCCATGGGCACAACGGGACCGTAATTCGTTTGCGCTGGGCCGAGCTGCTCCAGGATCTCCTCATCTCGATGCGTGGTGACGGTGGGAACCAGGTACGGGGGCAGTGCGGCTTCGGTGGTCTCACTCTCACCGGGGAGAACCCGACGGTTCTCTTGTGTGGTCAAAGAACTCACCTCCTTTCCCCAAAATCGCTGCTTGCGAACTCGAGTGCCACAAACTCCCGATGGATCAACCTCCCATCGGTCGCCGCTCAGAAAAGATTCACATCCTTGCGTGGATACCGCTCACAAGCGATTATACCACAAGGTTCTCCAGGCTGCAAGTACACGAATTTAAACATATCTATTAATATAAAACTAGAACATACTCCTGAAGGAAATAGGCTAGTCCTCGGGCTGCACCAGGCAGATCATTCGAAAGCACTCGGCGTGGGCCAGGCCCTTTTCCTTGCCCACCTCGGCGCTCCATTTCATGATGCGCTCCGTGGGGTCCCAATCGCCCATCTGGCTGGCGTGCTGCTTCAGGGCGGCAATCTTTCGGTCGATGGTCTCAGAGATATCGATCCAGACGTTGGGCTCGTTGTTGCCATAGATGTACACCCGCTCCACGCGGTGCGGCTCGCCCTCCTCGGGCCAGAGGAGCGGCATGGCGCTGGCCGGCGCTACGGCGTCCAGGGCGGCCTGCCCGGCGGCGCGGTGGTCCGGGTGGTTGATATAGTGGTCGCCGGAGAAAAAGCGGCTGGGATCGCTGGTCAGGATCGCCTCGGGCTTTTGCTGGCGAATGGTGCGCACCAGGTCGCGGCGCAGCTCCAGGGTCGGCTGCAACAGGCCGTCGTCGTAGCCCAGGAAGTGCACCTCGCCGACGCCCAGGCTGGCGCAGGCTGCCCTTTGCTCGGCCCGACGGATCTCGGCCAGGCGCTCGCGGGTCATGCCCGGCTCGTGGGAGCCCGCGTTGCCGTCGGTGCAGACCACGTAGCTCACGCGGCACCCGGCCTGCACCCAGGCGGCCAGGGTGCCCGCCATGGTAAATTCTGCATCGTCGGGATGGGCAATGATGACCATGGCCGACTGGGGTATGCCATTCTGTTCCACGATTTTACCTCGTCTCAGTAAGGTGATTCGGTCCCAATCTTACCACATCCGGGGCCGGGGTCGCAAGCCCGGCGTTGCGCTATTCTGCCAGACGCACGGTCAGGGCGCCCATGGCCTGGTTCACGGTCAGGTCCACCCGGTTCTCGGCGCCCTCATAGCCCGGCGACGTATAGACGTCGCCGTCCCGACGGTAACCAGCGGGCATGTTGCGGACGGCCAGGGCTGTGCTGGCCTGGATGCGCGCTTCCAGGCCGTCGGGGATGACGATGACTGTCTCGCCGATGGCGCCGTCGACTGACGCTTCAAAGCGCCCCTCGGCCGGCAGCCGGACCTCGGCGCGACCCAGGCCAACTTCCACCTGTAGCCGCTCGAGCTGCAGGCCGGTGAGGTCGAGGATCGCCTCGCCGGCGCCGAGCTCCACCTCCAGGTCCAGGACCGCCCCCGGGCTGAGGCCCACGTCCCACAGGCGCCGGTCAAAGGCCCACGTGCCAAAGGGGACCCAGCTCACCTCGCCCGCTTCCAGCGTGTAGGTGGCGCGGGTCCCGCCTTCAAAGACCTGCTCCACCTCCTCATTGCGGGTGCGATAGATGGTGCCCTGCACCAGGCTCGCCTCCTCGGGCAGCGCCTTCATCTGCAGGCGGCCGACAGCCGGCGAGACGACGACCTCGGCGCTGGTGGCTGCTCCCAACGGCTGCTGCACGTTCTCGGCCACCAGGCCGGCGCCTCCCGGCGTGACGTCGGCGCTGGCCAGCCACAGCGCGCCGGCCAGGACGCCGAGGACCAGGACGGCGGCCAGGAGCGAGCCCCAGACCGAGTGGCGGCCGAGGAGCAGGTCCAGGCCGGCGGCGATGAGGAGCACCGGCCAGAGCCGTATGATGCTCAGCCACACGCTCCATTCCAGGATGCCCAGCGTGTTCAGCAGCAGCACGGCACCGATGGCGATGAGCAGGACCGGACCGAGGATGTTGACCCTTTCTCTTCTGGGTTCCCTCATGTTGTTCTCTCCTCCCGATAGCTGCTGCTATTCTACACGATGGAAGCGGAATGTCAAGACTGGCCGGGCACTTCTTGAGCCTTTCCAACGCGTTTTAGGTCTCTGCTTCGCCCGGGGGCTAGAGAAGCAATTTCGCCCGTTTGACGCCCGCCCGGGTGCATGCTAGAATGGCGACCATGAGCATTGAGCGGAGGCGCAAACTGGTGATATGGGCCGGGCTGGCGGTGGCGTTGCTCGCCGTGGCCCTGGTCGGGCTGCTCCTGGTTTCCGGGAGCTTGTCGTTGAGCGGCTTCGGACCGCTGCGCCTCCTGGAGCACGACCCCGGAGCGGGCGAGGCCGGTATGCCCATGACGGCTCCTCTGCGTCTGCGCTGGAGCGGCCTGTTGGATGCGGAGGGCATGGAGGGGCGTCTGCGGCTGGAGCCGGCGGTCGAGGGGCGGCTCGTCGTGACAGGCCGCGATGCCCTCTTCTGGCCGCGGGAAGCCTGGAGCCCGGGGACGACCTACACGGTCACCGTGGAGGTGGGCGTGACCGGCGAAGGGGGGCGCCGGTCGTCGGAGGAGCAGAGTTGGCAGTTCCGGGTGCGAGAGCCGAGGCTGCTCTACCTGGGTCGCACCGCGCCGGGCGACGGCCCCCGCCAGCTCTTCCTCGCCGAGCCGGGGGGCGGCGCGCCGCGCCAGTTGACGGCGCAGCCCCTGGGCCTGTGGGATTATGCGGCCCATCCCCTGGGCGACTCGGTCGTCTATGCCGCCGTGCGCGACGATGGCGGCAGCGACCTGTGGATCGTGCGGGCCGATGGCTCGGGAGACGCGCTGCTCCTGGCCTGTCCCGGCGAGGCGTGCCTGAACCCCACCTGGTCGCTCACAGCCGCGGGTGAGGCGGGGCTGGTGGCCTACGAGCGCCGGCCGCTGTGGGCCTCCGCCCCCAACCTGGATCCCCAGGCGGGGAGCCTGTGGCTCCTGGACGTGAAGGACGCCGAGACGTGGCCCCTGTTCGACTATGACGTGCCCCTCCACTCGCCCGCCTGGGCACCGCCCGTGGCCCCCGGAGGACAGGCATCGGCTGGGGGCCGCCTGGCCTATGCCAGCCCGACCCAGCCCGGCATCGAGGTCTATGACTTGACCACCGAAGAGCTGTTCCAGGTGGGGAACGAGTGGGGCAGCACCCCCGCCTGGTCTCCCGACGGCCGCAGCCTGGCCCTCTCCGAGTTGCTGCTGGCAGGCGAGTCGATGGTCGTCCACCTCTTTCGCGTGGACGTGGGCTCCGGGGAGGCGCTGGACCTCAGCGGCGAGGACAGCCTGGTGCAGGATGTGGGGCCGGCGTGGTCGCCGGGAGGCGGCTGGATCGCCTTCGGGCGGCAGTGGCTGGACGACGAGCGCTGGACGCCGGGCCGGCAGATCTGGCTGGTGCGCCCCGACGGCAGCGAGGCTTACCCCCTGCTGGAAGAGCCCATGGCCCATCACCTGGGTCTGGCCTGGCGGCCCGACGGCGGCGCCCTGGCCTACGCCAGCAGCGATCTCTCCCAGGGCAATCTGCCAGTGCCCGACGTCTCGGTCTGGGTCTATGACCTCCTCGCCCGCCGTTCCATGCAGGTGGCAGCCCAGGCTGTCTTGCCGCGCTGGCTGCCTTGACCTAACCCCCTGCCCCCTTCCCTGCGAGGGAAGGGGGAGAGACCTAACCCCCCTGCCCCCTTCCCTGCAAGGGAAGGGGGAGAAAGACTTCCCGCGCCGGATTACGGGCATGATGAGCCGGATCGGCCGGGGGAGTGATGCCTGGCGGCTCGCCTATGCGCAATTGACAGGGCAGGCGAATGCCGCTATACTGGATCCGCACGTACCTTTTTCGTTCACCTGATGGCGCTATGCGACTGAAGCACCTGGAGTTGCAAGGCTACAAAACCTTTGCGTCCCGCACCGAGTTTGTCTTTGACGGGGGCATCACGGCCATCGTCGGGCCAAACGGCAGCGGCAAGAGCAACGTCGCCGATGCCATTCGCTGGGTGTTGGGCGAGCAGACGTATCGCGTGCTGCGTGCCCGGCGCACGGAAGACATGATCTTTGCCGGCAGCGCGCTGCGGCCCCGCGTGGGCATGGCTTCCGCATCGCTGATCCTGGACAATGCCGACGGCTGGCTGCCCGTTGACTTTAACGAAGTGACCATCACCCGTCGCGCCTACCGCTCGGGGGAGAACGAATACCTGCTCAACGGCAGCCGCGTGCGGCTGCGAGACATCACCGAGCTGCTGGCTACGTCGGGCCTGGCAAGGCGCACCTACACGGTCATCGGCCAGGGCCTGGTCGATGCCGTCCTCAGTCAGCGGCCCGAGGATCGCCGCCTGCTCTTCGAAGAGGCATCGGGCATTACCCTCTACCAATCCAAGCGCGCTGAGGCCCTGTCGCGCCTGGACGAGACGCGGGCCAACCTTCTGCGGGTGAACGACATCGTCAACGAGATCGCGCCCCGGCTGAACCGCCTGGAGCGCGAGGCCGATCGCGCCGAGCGCCACTCGCTCCTCTCCCGCCAGCTCGAGGGGCTGCTGCGCACCTGGTACGGCTATCGCTGGCGCGAGGAGCAGATTACCCTCCAGCGCACGCGCGACGCCCTCAACCGCCGGGAGTTGAGCCTCTCGCGCCGCCGGCAGGCGCTGGACGAGCTGGACGATAAAGTGGCCCGCCTGCGCTCGGCCCAGAGCCAGGTGCGCGAAAAGCTGGGCCAATGGCACCGCGAGAGCGCCGGCCTCCACCGCAACATGGAGGAGGTGCAGCGCGACCTGGCCGTCTGGCAGGAGCGAGCCCGGTTGTTGGCCCGCCGGGGCGACGAGCTGCAGGCCGAGATGGCCGACCTGGCGGGCCGATTGCAGGCCGCCACCGAGGCCGTGCAGGCTGCGGAGAAAGAGCTGGCCGACTGCCACGTTGCCTGGCAGGAAAAAGATGCCCTGGTCGCCGAGGCGCAGGCCGGACTGGATGCCCACGAAAGGGCGCGCCGCGACCTTTCGACGCAGATGGCCCGTGCCCAGGCCCGCGTCCAGGATCTTGGCGCGGAGGTGACCGACCGGCGGAACCGCCTGGCCCAGCTCGAGGAGCAGCGCGCTGCCCAGGAAAAGGAGCGGGCCGAGCACCAGGCGGCCCTGGCAGCCAATGAAACCCGAGCGGGCGAACTGGCGGCCGCCGCCCGGGAGCTGAAGGACCGGCAGGCTGCCCTCAAGGTCAAGGACGAGGCGCTGGCGGCCGAAGCGACCAGCCTCGACGCCTCGCTGGCGGCGGCCCAGGCACGCCGCGCCGAGCTGGAAACCGAGCTTGCCGGCGCCCGCCAGGAGACCGACCACCTGCGATCCCGCTACGATCTCCTGGGGCGGCTGCGGGCCGAGGGCGAGGGCCTGCATGCCGGTGTCCGGGCAGTCCTCCAGGCAGTCGAGAAGGGGCACGAGGGCGGCGGCGCCCGGCGCGAGCAGCGCGCCAGGAGTTCCGGCCCGCGGCTTGGGGGCATCCTGGGCACCGTGGCGCAGCACGTCCACGTGCCGCCCGAGTACGAGGTAGCCATCGAGGTCGCCCTGGGGGGCCACTTGCAGGACCTGGTGGTCGAGTCGTGGCCCGACGCCGAAGCGGCCATCGCCTATTTGCGCCAGGGCCAGCGGGGCCGGGCCACCTTCCTGCCCCTGGACACCGTGCGGCCGGGCTCCCGGCTGGATCTGCCGGGCGGAGAGGGGGTCCTCGGCGTCGCGTCCGACCTGGTGCAGTCGGAGGCTCGCCTGGCGCCCGTCGTCGAGATGCTGCTGGGCCGGACGGCGGTGGTGCGCGATCTGAAGGCCGCCAGGCGCACCTTTGACCGGCTGCGGGGTGGCTTTCAGATCGTCACCCTTGCCGGCGAGGTGCTGCGCTCCAGCGGCACGGTGACGGGGGGCGAGGGCAGGGGACAGGCCCAGGGCCAGGTGTTGGCCCGCGAGCGCGAATGGCGCGACCTGCCGGCGCGGATCGAGGAGGCATCGGCCCGGGCCGCCGAGCTTCTGCGCTCCCTCGAAGCGATCAGGGAGGGCGAAAGGCAGGCGCGCGAGGCGCGGGACGACCTGGAGGGGCGCCGCCGCGAGGGCGAGGCGGCGGCTGCCGTGCTGCAACGGGAGGCGGCCGACCTCGAGGGCGAGCTGGCGCTGCTGGGCCGGCAAAGCGCGTGGCGCCAGGAGCAGATCGCCCAGGTGGATGCCGCCGCGGTTCGCCGGGAGCAGCGGGCAGAAACCTTGCGGACCGAGCTGGAGACCCTGGCCGCCGAAAAGGAGGCCGGCGAGGCACGGGCGGCCGCCCTGCGAGGCGAGTTGGAAGCCCTGCCAGGCGAGGCGCTCTACCGCCAGCTCTCGGAGGCCAAGACCGCCGCGGCCGTCTCGCGGGGTGTATGGGAGCACCGCCAGGCGGCCCTCGACGGCGCACGAGACCGTCAGCGGCAGCTCCAGGCGGAGCAGGTCGCCAAGGAGCAGCGCATCGCCGACCTTCAGAAAGAGCAGGAACTCCTGGCCGGCCAGATCCAGGAGCGAGCGGCGCGGGAGACGGTCGTCCAGGGCTGGCTATCGGCCCTCGCGGACAAGATCGAGCCCGCGGAGGCCGAGGTCGCGCGCCTGGAAGCCGAGCGCGAGGAGCTTGAGGGCCAGGAGACACTGCTGCGCGCCCGGCTGCGGCAGGCAGAGAGCAGCCACTCCCAGGCGCTCGTCGCCCACAGCCGCCAGGAGGATCAACTGGAGCGACTGCGCAGGCAGATCCTGGATGACCTGGGCCTGGTGGAGATGGAGCCCACCGAAGGGCTGGCCGAGCAGCGGCCCTTGCCCCTTGGCCAGATGGTCTCCGAGCTGCCCGCCGTCGAGGTGCTGCCCGAGGGGCTCGAGGAAGAGATCCACCAGATCAAGGCCCAGATCCGGCGCATGGGAGCCGTGAACCCCAACGCGCCGGAGGAATACGCCGAAGTGCTCGACCGCTACACGTTCCTCAGCACCCAGGCCACCGACCTCGAGGAAGCGGCCCTCAGCCTGCGCGAGGTGATTGCCGAGCTCGACGAGGTGATGCGCCGTGAGTTTGCCGCCACGTTCAAAGAGATCGCGGCCCGCTTCCGCGAGAACTTCAGTCAGCTTTTCGGTGGGGGGACAGCCCGCCTGATACTGACCGATCCTGAGGACATCAGCCAGACGGGCATCGAGATCGTTGCCCGGCCGCCGGGCAAGCGCCAGCAGACCCTGTCGCTCCTTTCGGGCGGCGAGCGATCGCTCACCGCCGTGGCTCTCATCTTTGCCGTCCTGGCCGTCAGCCCGCCGCCGTTCTGCGTTCTCGACGAGGTCGACGCCATGCTCGACGAGGCCAACGTGCGGCGCTTCCGCCAGGCCCTGGAAGCCCTGAGCCAGCAAACCCAGTTCATCCTCATCACCCATAACCGCGGCACCATCGAGGCGGCCAACACCATCTATGGCGTCTCCATGGGTGACGACAGCGCTTCGCAGTTGATCTCGTTGCGCCTCGAAGGCGATCGCATCGCGGCACCCGACGGCTCGACCGTCCAGCTCAAGGCCGGCTAACCCCTCTCCCTTTCTCCGGTAGGGCAGGCTGCCATCAGGCGCCAGGGTGTGCAGCTCGTCCGTCTTAAGCGGGCAGTTGTCCCTCGGCCACCAGGTCCCGGAGGCCTGTATCCGTATAGCCCAGCGCTTCGGCGATGCGCTGCGAGGCTTCGTTCTCCTCGTCGACGGTGTAGATGGGCCGCACGTGCTGCTCGAGGAGGGCTGCGGTGCAGGCCGAGACCACCGAGCGCCCCCAGCCTCGCCCCCGCCCGCTGGGGTGGACGTAGACAAAGATCTCGGCAAAAGCCGGAGAACGCCAGTTGATGCCGGCCATGGCCATAACTTGCCCCTGGGACTCGATCTGAAAGCGTATCGTTCCTTCCGCCTCGGCTATGGGCTGCACCAGGACGTTGATGATGGGCTGAAAGCGAGAGGGGTCCAGGACGTACAGGCGGGTCAGCGCCGACTTGGTTACGTGGAGGTGGTCGCGGACGGCAGAGGCGAGCCGGACGGGCGCGATGACCTGGTAGGGGCGATTGGGGGCCAGGGCCTCTCCCAGGAGGGCCCCTACTGCCTCCGGCCCGGGCGCGCGCAGCGTGACCAGGGGGCGAAACAGGTCGGCGCCGGTCTGGGCGACGACCAGGAAGCCGTCCACCTTGCCCTGGGCATCGCGGTGCAGGGCCAGGCGCGTGCGCCGCGGATCGTGCCACAGGGCATAGTAGCTGGCCAGGGCGTCGGCCGGGTCGCCCGGCGACAACAAGGGCCGGATCAGGCGTCGCTTTTCATTCAGCTCGTTCAGATCTTGAAAGTCCAACCTGTTCCGCCTCCGTGAGGTGGCCGGCGGGGGGTGCACGCCGGCAGGCGGCAGAGAGGGGCGGCCCGGAAGCCGCCCCGTTTGCCCGAAAAATCCGACTTTTACAGGGTGATGGTCGATTCTGGCGTGAGCAGGGTTTTCATATAGTTGGCGCGCTCGAAAGCCATGGGGTCGGCGACGGCCTTTTGGCTCAGGCTGCCCTTCATCTGCGCCAGCGACTCGTACTCGTGCTCTTCCATCCACAAGGTCATGCCGTTGATCAGATCCGAAATTCTGCCGATGCCTTCCCGCAGCAGTAGCGAGCAGACGTGGGCCACGTCGGCGCCGGCCATGATGGCCTTCAGCGCATCCTCGGGGGTGTGGATGCCCGTGGTTAGTGCCAGGGAGGCGTCCACGTGCCCGTAGAGGATGGCGATCCAGCGCAGAGGCAGCCGCATCTCGGACGAGCGGCTCAAGACCAGGTTGGGGCGCACTTCTAGCGCCTCGATGTCGAGATCGGGCTGGTAGAAGCGGTTAAAGAGCGCCAGGCCATCGGCGCCCTCCGCGTCCAGCATGGAGGCGATGTGGGGCAGGGCGCTAAAGTAGGGGCTGAGCTTCATGGCCACCGGGATAGAGACCTGATCCTTGACCCTCCGCAGGATCTTGACGTACATATCCTCGACGTCGTAGCTCATCAGGCCAAAGTCGGTGGGGATCCAGTAGACGTTCAGCTCCACGGCATCGGCGCCGGCCTCCTGGAAATGGCGGGCATACGACACCCAGCCTCCCGGGGTGACGCCGTTCAGGCTGGCGATGATGGGAATGTCGACGGCCTTCCTGGCCTGGCGAATGTGCTCCAGGTACTCGTCGGGCTCGCGGCGATAGTCCTCCATGGGCGGGAAGTAGGTGAGGGCTTCGTAAAAGCTCTCGGTGCCCCGCTCCAGGTAGTAGGCCAGCGCCTCGGCTTCCGTCTCGATCTGCTCCTCGAAGAGGGAGTGGAGCACAATGGCGGCCGCCCCCGCGTCCTCCATCTGTTTGATCTTGACCAGGTCCGCAGAGAGTGGCGACGCTGAGGGGACGATGGGGTTCTTCAAGCGGATGCCCATGTAGGTGGTTGCCAGATCGACCATTCTCACGTTCCTTTCTGTCGGTCGGGGTCCGGGAATACGGCAGCCAGGACGCTTGCCGTATTCCCGGACTCCCGGAATTCAAGGCTCCAGACGGCTCTATGAGCCGTAATCGAACGAGGCCATTTGCTCGTACATACGCCAGCGGGCCTCGACGTCCTGCTGGAGGAGCTGGATGAGCTGCTCCGCCGCCTCCGGGTCCGACTGGGTGAGCATCTTGAACCGGGTCTCCTGGTAGGCGTAATCCCGGACGGGGATCTTGGGCGCCTTGGAGTCGAGCTGCAGCGGGTTGAGGCCCTGCGCCGCGCGGCGCGGGTCGTAGCGGTAGAGGACCCAGGCGCCCGAGTCGACGGCCGCCTTTTGCTGGTCAAAGCCACGGCGCATGTCAAGGCCCTGAGCGATGCAGTGGCTGTAGGCGATGACCATGCTGGGGCCGTCGTACGATTCGGCCTCGATGAGGGCCTTGACCGTCTGCGCGTCGCTGGCACCCATGGCAATCTGCGCGACATAGATGTTGCCGTAGGTCATGGAGATCATGCCCAGGTCCTTCTTGGGCAGGCGCTTGCCGCCGGCGGCAAACTTGGCCACCGCGGCACGGGGCGTCGCCTTGGACATCTGCCCGCCGGTGTTGGAGTATACCTGCGTGTCGAGGACCAGGACGTTGACGTTGCGACCCGACGCCAGGACGTGATCCAGCCCGCCGTAGCCGATGTCGTAGGCCCAGCCATCGCCGCCCAGGATCCAGACGGAGCGCTTGACCAGCATATCGGCCACGCTGCGAAGCTGGGCTGCCTGGGGGCTATCCACCCCGGCGAGCCTGGCCTGTAGCTCGGCGACGCGGGCGCGTTGCTCGGCAATGTCGGCCTCGCTCTCCTGCACGGCGTTCAGCAGGCCGTCGGCCAGCTCGCCGCCGATGGCATCGCGCATGCCTTCCACCAGCTCGCGGGCGTATTCGGCCTGCTTGTCGATGGTCAGCCGGAAGCCAAAGCCGAACTCGGCATTGTCCTCGAAGAGGCTGTTGGACCATGCCGGGCCCCGGCCCTCGGCATTCTTGGCCCAGGGTGTCGTCGGCAGGTTGCCGCCATAGATGGACGAGCAGCCCGTAGCGTTGGCGATGATGGCTCTGTCGCCAAAGAGCTGGCTCAACAGCTTGACGTAAGGTGTCTCGCCGCAGCCGGCGCAGGCGCCCGAGTACTCGAACAGGGGCCGCAGCAACTGCGAGCCCTTGACCGAATTAATCTTGGCCTGCGTGCGGTCAAAGTCGGGAATGTTCAGGAAGTGGGCATAGTTGTCCCGCTCGGCCAGGCGCCGCGGCGGCTGGGGCTGCATGTTGATGGCCTTGCGCTTTGGCTCGGTCTTGTCCTTGGCGGGGCAGACCTCCACGCACAGTCCGCAGCCGGTGCAGTCTTCCGGCGCCACCTGGATGGTGGCCACCATGCCGTCGTATTCCTTGCCCCGTGCGGGCGCCGATTTGTACGTTCCGGGGGCGCCTTCCAGGTGCTTGGGGTCATAGATCTTGAAGCGGATGGTGGCGTGGGGGCAGGCGATGGCGCACTTGGCGCATTGGATGCAGATGTCGGGCTCCCACACCGGGATCTCCAGGGCGATGTTGCGCTTTTCCCACTGGGTGGTGGCCGAAGGGAAGGTGCCATCGATGGGCATCTTGGACACCGGCAGCGTGTCGCCCTTGCGCGCCATGATGGTGGCCGTCACTTCCTGGACGAACTCGGGAGCCTCGGGCGAGACCACGGGCGGCATCTCGATTTGGCTCGAGACCTGGTCCATCACCTCGACGCGGAACAGGTTGGCCAGGGTCGTGTCCACGGCTGCATAGTTCTTTTGCACAACGGCCTCGCCGCGCTTGCCATAGGTCTTCTTGATGGCTTGCTTGATGGCCGCGATGGCCTCCGCCCTGGGCAGCACCTTCGACAGGGCAAAGAATGCGGTCTGCATGATGGTGTTGATGCGCACCCCCATG
>JAAYZQ010000052.1 GCA_012514775.1 Anaerolineaceae bacterium | reverse complement strand
TGTCCGGGGAGAGCCTGCAGGGACGGCGCGGCCTGGCCTCGACAAGTCGAGGAGTCCAGGAGCTTGAGCGCGGACAATCCGAGGCGTGCGCGGAGTCCCGGACTTGACCGGGGAACGCCTGCAGGGACGGCGCGGTCTGGCCTCGACAAGTCGAGGAGTCCAGGAGCTTGAGCGCGGACAATCCGAGGCGTGCGCGGAGGGCCTGGCAGGTTTCCTTCGAAACCCGCCAGGCCCATCCGGTTCCTGTCAGGCCGGGATCTCGGGCAGCTCCGCCAGGGACTCCTCGATGGTCTCCCTTTCCAGCTCGTAGTCGGGTAGGTTGCGGCGCATGTAGGCGTCGTAGGCGGCCATGTCAAAGTCGCCGTGGCCGCTGGCGTTAAAGAGGATCACCTTCGACTCGCCCGACTCCTTGCAGGCCATGGCCTCGTCGTAGGCCGCCCGCACGGCGTGGGCCGTCTCCGGGGCGACGACGTAGCCCTCGGCCCGCGTGAAGCCCATGGCCGCGTCAAAGCAGGCGTTCTGGTGGTAGGCCCGCGCCTCGGCGTACCCCTGCTCCAGGAGCGCCGAGATGGAGGGGGCCATGCCGTGGTAGCGCAGCCCGCCGGCGTGCACCGGGGCGGGGACGAAGGAGTGGCCCACGCTGTGCATCATGGCCACGGGCCCCGTCTTGGCCGTGTCGCCCCAGTCGTAGGCGTACTTGCCGCGGGTCATGCTCGGGCAGGCCGTCGACTCGACAAAGATGGCCCGCGTCTTGTTGCCGTTGCCGTTCAGCTTGTTCTCCAGGAAGGGAAAGATGAGGCCCGCGGCGTTGCTGCCGCCGCCGGCGCAGCCGATGAGGATGTCGGGATAGTCGCCGGCCAGCTCCATCTGCTTCATGGCCTCCAGGCCGATGATCGTCTGGTGCAGCAGCACAAAGTTGACCACGCTGCCCAGGGCGTAGCGGTAGCCCTCGTGGGTCACGGCGTACTCGATGGCCTCGCTGATGGCCATGCCCAGGCTGCCCGGCGTCTCCGGGTCCTTTTCCAGGAGGGCGCGGCCGGCCTGAGTCGCGGTGCTGGGGCTGGGCAGCACGGAGCCGCCCCACAGCTCCATGGCAACGCGCCGGTAGGGCTTTTGCTGGAAGCTGATGGCGACCATAAAGACGCGGCACTCCAGGTCGAACAACTGGGTTGCAAAGGAGAGGGCGCAACCCCACTGGCCCGCCCCCGTCTCGGTGGCAAAGCCCTTCAGTCCCTCCTGCTTGGCATAGTAACACTGGGCCACGGCCGTGTTCGGCTTGTGGCTGCCGGCGGGGCTAACCCCCTCCCACTTGAAATAGATTTTGGCCGGCGTGTCCAGCATTTTCTCCCAGCGCGACGCCCGGAAAAGGGGCGAGGGCCGCCAGATCTTCAGGACGTCCTGCACCTGGTCGGGAATCTCGATCCACCGCTCGCGGCTGACCTCCTGCTCGATGAGCGCCTGGGGAAAGATGGGCGCCAGATCGCCCGGCTGCAGCAGGTCCAGGGTTGCCGGGTGCCGGTAGGGCGGCGGCGGCTCTTTCATGTCGGCCATGATATTATACCAGTGGGTCGGCATGTCCTTTTCCGACAGGGTATACTTGTACTGTGCCATTTTCCGTTCCTCCTTTGTGTTTATACGGTATTTTCGTATCTTCTCATTCGCGGTAGGGGCAGGTCTTGCACCTGCCCAACGGGCGACCGCAAGGGTTCGCCCCTACACCGTGAGAGGATGCATGCTTTCGTCCTGGCCCGCCCCGATAAAGGCGGCGGGGTTGAGCAAGAACTGCGTGTACAGCCGGTAGTGGGCCGTCTGCTCGTAGGCCACCTCACGAATGCGGGGCGGCTCGAAGCTCAGGATCTGGGCGCCGGGGTAGGCCAGCAGGATGGGCGAGTGGGTGGTGATGATGAATTGGGCGTTCCCCTCCAGCTCGAAGCGCTGCAGCAGCTTGAGAAAATGGATCTGGCTGGCCGGCGACAGGGCCGCCTCCGGCTCGTCCAGGAGATAGAGCCCCTTTCGCCGGCAGCGGTGGCTGAGGTAGGACAGGATCCCCTGGCCGTGGGACAGGGTGTTCAGGATCTGGCCGCCGTGGTACTGCAGCCGGCCGGGATCGCACAGCGCCACGTCGTCGAACAGGTCCCCCAGATCGCGAAAGGTCTCGGCCCGGAACAGGGAGCCGGGCACCTTTTCCCGCGACCAGGTGGCGCTCACATAGTCCTGGAGCCGGGTCTCGAAGGGATTGTTGTGGGCCAGGTGCCGGCGCGGCCGGTCCCAGAGGGTGATGCCGCACCGGCGGGCGATGGCCTCCAGGAGGGTCGACTTGCCCGAGCCGTTCTCGCCGAGAAAAAAGACCACCGGCCGGTGAAAGACCAGCTCCTGCGGCTCGTCCATGGCCTGGATGTTAAAGGGATAGAAGCGCCGCGATGGGAATCGGTCGCTATGGATCTTGACGTTAAGCAGGTGCATCGTTTACCTCCTCAGCAGTAGGTGAGGGGCGGGACAGGGGCGCTGGAGAGCGGCAACGCGTAGGATTTCAGCAGTTGCGGCCCGTACAGCCCCATTGCCTCGTTGACCATGTCCATCGTCTCGGCGGCGATGCCTCGCACCCGGCGAATGCCCTCGACGAGCACGTCGTTGACCAGGCCCGGCCGGGCCTCGTACTCGGCGCGGCGCTCGCGCAGGGGATCCAGAAAGTCGTTGATGGCCCGCGCCAGCTTGAGCTTGACCTCCACGTCGCCGACCTTGCCCCGCAGGTAGCGCTCCTTCAGGTCGTTCACCTCATCGACGTCGGGGTTAAAGACGTCGTGGTAGATAAAGACCGGGTTGCCCTCCACCCTGCCGGGGATGTCGGCCCGGACGCGGTTGGGGTCGGTGTACATGCTCGCCACCTTTTGCTCCACGGTGCGGGCATCGTCGGACAAAAAGATGGCATTGCCGCGGCTCTTGCTCATCTTGGCCTGTCCGTCGGTGCCGATGAGGGTCGGCACCTCGCCCAGGAGGACGTCGGGGATGGGAAAGACCTCGCCGTAGAGCCTGTTAAAGCGCCGCGCAATCTCGCGGGTGATCTCCACGTGGGCCTCGTTGTCCTTGCCCACGGGCACCAGGTGGGCCCGGGGCAGGAGGATGTCGGCTGCCTGGAGCACGGGGTAGCCCAGCAGGCCAAAGGGCATGACCTCCAGGCCGGCGTCGCGGGCCATGTCCTTCAGGCTGGGCATCCGTTCCAGCCGCGGCACGGTGGTCAGCATCTCCAGGATGAGGTTGAGCTGCGCCGTCTCGGGGACGGCCGACTGGACAAAGATCGTGCTCCTCTGCGGGTCGATGCCGGCCGCCAGGTAGTCGAGGACGATGTCGCGCACGTTCTGGGCGACCTGCTCCACGCGCTCCTTCTCTGGCTGGGTGGTCAGCATGTGCAGGTCGGCGACGATGAACAGGCAATCGTACTCGTCCTGCAACTGCACGCGATTGGCCAGCGTTCCCACATAGTGGCCCAGGTGCAGCTTGCCCGTCGGACGATCTCCGGTCAGAATTCTCTTTTTTTCCTTCATGATCCATCTCCTTGGTAACAACAAAAAACGCCCGTCCTCTGACGAGGACGAGCGCTCGATTTACGAGCACCCGCGGTGCCACCTCTCTTAGACCGGCCTGCCAACAAAAAATCCGCCGGTGATGGCGGATGGGAAAAGGGCAACTGCCAGCCTCACTCTTGCGGGTACGGCCCCCCAACGACGGCTCTGAAGGCGATACCCTCTGCCCTGATAACGGTGGCGACTCCGGCCCGGACTACTGGCCCCGGTTGGGGCGTTCGGCGGGCGGCTCCCAGGCCCATTCACCTCCTGCGCTGGTATCGGGTTTCCACCACCCCCCGACTCTCTGGACCCCGCTTCGGCGGCTACTATTCCTGATCTGTGCCGTTGCTAATGTCGATTGTACGGTGGAGTATAGCACACTCCGCCCGGCCTGTCAAATCCGGTGGCGCCGGTGCACGGCGGCGCCGGGATCGCCTAGCTCAGGTGTGGCTTGAGCCTGGCGAGCACCTTTTCCTTCGGCATGAAGCCGACGATGCGCTCCACCGGCTGGCCGGCCTTGAAGAGGATGAGCGTCGGAATGCTCATCACGCCATACTTCATGGCCGACTCGCCGTTGTGGTCCACGTCCAGCTTGGCCACCTGGAGCTTGCCCTCGTACTCCTTGGCGATGTCCTCAAGGATGGGGGCAATCATCTTGCAAGGGCCGCACCAAACTGCCCAGAAGTCCACGACCGTGGGAATGTCCGCCTCCAGAACGCTACTTTCAAAGCTGCCGTCGTTTACCTCGAACGGTTTGGCCATTGTCCTATTCCTCCGTTGGTTTGTCGGGGTCGTCCCCAGCATTGCCCTCTCCGCCGGACGTGAGGGAAAAACGGGAGAAAACCAGGTCGAGGACGCGGCGCACGCGCTCGCGTGACAGCTCGCCCTCGGCATCGACGATGCACTGCTCGACAAAGTTGTCGGTGACCATCAATCCCACGCGGTCCAGGGCGGCCCTGGCGGCCATCAACTGCGTCAGGATCGCCTCGCAGTCCCGCTGTTCGGCCACCATTCTCTGAAGGCCCCGCACCTGGCCCTCTATCCTTTTCAGACGGTTGGTTATCTCCTCTGTTTTCATACCACCCCGGTGGAATACCCCCAATGGGTACCGCTCTATCTTAGCATTTTTCGGGAATTTGTCAACAATCGCCCCCGCCCGGATCACTGCCCCGCAGACTAATGGCCTTCCCTTCCCTTCTTGCAAATTATGGCGAGTTGGTGTAAAATGTGCTTGTGCAAGGATGCACGGGCGAAACGGAACCGATGTCGGGTTGCATCCACGCCAGTAGGTGATAAAATAGGAAGCGCGGCGCCCGAGGCGCCGGCAACGTACGTGGCTGGCGGCTTTGCCACTCTGCATCCGACGCCGAATGGGGAAGGAGGCGCACAATGAATTCTATCAACCGCACCAGTCTGATTATCGGCATTGTCGTTGGCCTGATCGCCGGTCTGCTCCTGGGGATGGCCCTCTTCTGGGGTCTCTTTCCCGTGCAGTGGACCGACGCCCGCCCATACGACCTTGCCCCCGAGGCCAGGGCCGACTATGTCCAGCTAGCAGCGGACTCGTTCAGCCTGGACAGGGACCCCCAGGAGGCCGCTCGCCACTTTCAGGGATGGACGGACGAGGAAAAGCAGGAGGCGTTCGCCGATGCCACCGCCCAGTATGAGGCGGAGGGCTTGCCGGCCAAGGCCCAGTCCGTCCAGGATCTGGCCATGGTGCTGGGTGTTACCCCCGGCGCCGCGCCGCCCGAGGCCGAAGAGCCGGCGGAAGCGGCCAGCCTCATCGACCGCTTGCGCGTGCCCTGCCTGGTCTTTTTCGTCGTCTTGCTCGTCATCGTCCTGGGCTGGATCGCGCTGCGCGTCGCCCTTCGCCGCCGGCGGGGGGACGTCCTCGACAGGCCCATGGCCGCGGCGCCGCCCGTCGGGCCCGACATCGAGGACTGGCAGGGAACCGGACGCCCGCCGCTGGGGCACTTTATCACCACTTACCAGTTGGGTGAGGACACCTACGACGAATCGTTCAGCATCGAGACGCCCACGGGCGACTTTATGGGCGAGTGCGGCGTGGGCATCTCGGACACCATCAGCGCCGGCGACCACGACAAGGTGACGGCCTTTGAGGTGTGGCTCTTTGACAAGAGCGACATCCGGACCGTGACCAAGGTGCTCATGAGCGAGCACGGCTACCAGGACGAGGCGCTGCGCAACAAGCTGGCCTCCAAGGGCGACCCGGTCCTCGCTCAGCCGGGCATGCCCTTTTACCTGGAGACCAGCAGCCTGCAGGTCGAAGTGCGCATCGCGGAGCTGCTCTATGGCAACGACGACCTGCCGCCCAAGAGCTACTTTACCAAACTGACCATCGAGTTGGTGGCGACGGCCAAGTAGCCGCACTTTGCAGCATCGGGAGCCTGGCGGGCTCCCCGCGTTCAACCCGGGCACGGCAGCCGGCGGGGCTGGCACGTCACCGTGTGTGACAGGCCAGCCCCTTTTTCGCAGCCCCTCGGCCGCGCGGATGGGGGCGCTGATGGCAAAGGGAGGGAGGCAGAGGCATGGGCATTCAAACCAGCGTGGGCCGGGTTGCCCTCGCGGGTGGCGGCCGGGTTGACGAAGCAAGTGGCATCCTGGTGGAAGAACGTGCCTCGCGCGGGGGCCGGGGGCGCAGCCGCGACCGGTTCTACGTCCTGGCCGACGTCGCGGGCGCGCCGGCCACGCGCCATGGGGTGGCGCGGCAGATTGCCCGCACGGTATGCGACGAGTATTTCAGCCAGCCGGGCAGCGTCACCGCCGGCCTGCAGCGGGCCCTCGCCCGGGCCAACGCCGAGCTCCTGGAGGAGAACCGCAACTCGCTGCCCACCGAGCGGCGCACCGCCGGGGTGACGTGTGCCGTCCTGCGCGAGCAGGATCTCTTTCTCGCCCAGGCCGGCCCGGCGGCTGCCTTTATCGCCCGCGGAAGCCAGGTCACGCGCTATCCCGACGTCTCGCCCTGGCTGGACGGCATTCCCCCCGAGGAGATGGACGGCGCCGCCCTGGGTGAGCGCCGCGATCTGCGCCCGGCCCTCTTTCACGCGGAGGTGGCCGCCGGCGACAGCCTGATCCTGGCCGGGGAGAGCCTGGCCCGCCGCATCGCCGCCGGCGACGTGGCCGCCATCGTGGATCAGCACTCCATCGAGGAGGTGCTCGAGTCGCTGGCCGCCGCCGGGCAGGGCGAGGACGTCTCGGCGCTGGTCGTGCGCGTGGGGGGCGCCGGGCGGGCCGAGGCCGCCATCCGGGTGCCGGCCCCGGCGCCGCTTCAGACGCCGGTCCCGATGCCCCAGGCAGCCCCCGAGGGGCCAGGGATCCTGGAGCGCGTGGGGGAGTGGGACCCCGGCGCCCGGCTCAAGGAGGCCGGCCGGTCCGCCTCTTCTGCCCTGGGCGGCCTGGGCGCCGGCGGGCTGGTCCTTCTGAAGCGAATGATGCCCGAAAAAAGAGGAGCTCAGCCAGTGAGGAGACCGGCTCCGGCTGCGTCTCGCGGCCGAACGACGGCAAAACGAGCAGTGGAACGCGCGCCCGCGGCGCAAGCACCCGGCGACCCGGTACAAAAGATCCTGCTCATCGTCGCCATCGCCATCCCCCTGGTGGTGGCGGCGGTGGTGGGTGTGACGCTTCTGCAGCGCGGGGGGGCCAACCGCGCAGAGATGGAGGCCCTGTGGGAGGAGGCCGAGGGCTACTGGCAACAGTCCCAGGCCACGGGCGATCCTGCCGTGGTGCGTGCCCACCTGGCCAACGCCCAGCAGGCCCTGTCCGGTATCCTGGAGCGGCGGCCCGACGACCCCCAGGCCCTCGACCTCCAGCAAAAGATCCGGTCTCGCCTGGACACCGTCAACGGCGTCAAGCGGGTGAGCTGGGTGGGCCAGTTGAACCAATATCCCGCCGAAGCGGACCTGAAGCGCGTGGTGGTGCAGGGCAACCACGTCTTTGTCCTCGACCGCGGCCAGGACCGGGTGTATCACCACCAACTGGACCCGGAGCTGGACAAGGCCCTGACCTCCGACAGCCTTCAAACCGTGCTGGTGAGCAGGGGCACGCAGGTGGGCAGCGTCCTCGTGGGCGATCTGGTGGACATGGCGTGGATGCCGGTGGGCCCCAACCGGCTGAAGGCCAGCCTGGTCATCCTGGAGAGCGGCGGCAACCTGCTGGACTTTGACCCGACGACGGGCGAGCTGGTGGACCTCGAGGTGACCGGCACCGAAGCCTGGCGCTTCCCGCAGCTCGCCGGCAGCCACTCGGGGCGCTTTTACCTCCTCGATTCCTCGGCCAACGAGATCTGGCGTTACGGGCCCACGCCCGAGGGTTATGCCGGCGCGCCCGAGGAGTGGTTGCAGGGCGACGTGGACCTGGCCGGCGTGGTCGACATGGCCATCGGCGACAGCATCTTCTTGCTCTACGCCGATGGCACCATCCGCAAGCTCACCGTTGGCCAGCCCGACACCTTTGACGTTGCCGGCTGGGACACCCCCCTGCGCGGCCCCACCGCCCTCTTTACCCGGCCCCCGGAAGAGACCAAGTGGCTATACATCGCCGACCCCGGCAACGAGCGCATCGTGCAGTGCGACGACGCCGGGAACCTGAAACAGCAATTCCGCATCGCCGAGAGCGAAGCGGGCACCGGCGGCGATCCTCTGGCCGCGGCGAGAAACCTGTTCGTCGACGAGATCGGCGGCCGCGCCTACGTCCTCAGCGGCCAGAAGCTCTACCTTCTCATCCTCCCGCTCTCGCAGTGAGGGCTAGCGCACCGCCATGATGAGGTTCTCGCGCCTCACCAGGATCACGTTGGCCGCCATCGTACCCAGCCACGGCTTGGCCACGTGGCGGACCGAGCCCTGGTAGAGGTGCAGGTAGGGATCCTTGGAGACGAGGAGCATGGTGTGCAGGTTGGCCAGGGGCGACTTCAGGATCGAGCCCTCCAGGTGAAAGGAACCGAGGATGGCCTCCACCGGCTCCAGGCGACGCACGTGGGTCTCCTCGGGCACCGGCTCCGTCCCCGCCATCTCGAAGAACATCAGGATCTCTTCCAGCTTGACGTGGACCGTCTGCCGCTCCACCGGCGGCATCTGCTGCGTCGGCGCCAGGAAGAGGATCTTGACGTCGTGCAGGGGCACGAAATCCTCGGCGAGGGTGTTGAGAAAGGCCGCGACCGGGATCTGCTCCTTGGTCACCAGGTCGCCCCACATGAGCGTGTGGGCCGTGCCGACCATCACCTGGCTCGCCTTTTCTCCCGCTTCCAGGGTATAAGACTTGGCCACGCTTGCTCCCTCCTCCCCTTTGCTACTTGCAGGGGTTGTAATCTGCTCCCAGGATGACCCGTATGTCGGCCGCCTGGTCGGGATCGGGCTGCTGAACGACGTTCTCCTCGGCCACCTCCAGCTCTCGCATCAACAAGGCAACCGTCGCCGGCTTGTCGCGAAAGACAATGATCCGGGTTTGGGCGACGGTTGGCTCATCGGCGGGGCCGGTGTGAGACACGGTCACGCCCCGCCAGCCGAGGAGGTCGGCAGCGATGAGCTCGCGCTGTGGCAGGCCCGTGCCGTTCAAGATCTCGACCTGGGCCTCCTCTTTGGCCGCGCCCTCTTCGCTGCCCGAGGGGGGCGCGTAGAGGCTGGCCACCACCTTTGCGATCTCGTCGTAGCGGGGCAGCAGCACCCGCCAGCCGTCGGCGTTGGTCCAGTCGATGGTGTGCTCCTGGCCGATGTAGCGGCTGCGTATGCGCTGCGACTTGAGCTCCAGGCCGATGGGCACCAGGGACAGCACGTCGCCGAGCGTGAGGTCCGTCTGGTAGCTGTCCTTTAACGCCGACCACAGCCCCGGGATCTTGAGGACGAGGTCGGGGCTTTTGGTCTGCCGCCACACGGCTTTCAGGAACTGCTGCTGGCGCCGGGCGCGGTCAAAGTCGCTCCCTCCACGGCGCGTGCGCACGTAGCGCAGGGCCGTGGCGCCGTCCATGTGATGGACGCCGGGCTGCAGGATCTGGTCGCCTTCCTCGCCGCCCTCGCCAGCCTGGAAAGTGAGGTTGACCGGGCAGGCGACGACCATGTCGACTCCGCCCAGCTCGTCCACGACGCGGGAAAAGCCTTGAAAGTCGATGCGCGCCCAGTTGTCGATGGGGATGCCAAAGTTGACGGTGATGGTGTCGGCCAGCAGGGCGGCGCCGCCGCCCGGGTAGCCGGTGCGGTAGCCGTATTTGTGGGCCGTGTTGATCCGGTTCCAGCCATAGGTCGGGATATAGACCCACAGGTCGCGCGGGAGCGAGAGCAGCGACACCTGCTTGGTGTCCTTGTTCAGTATCCCGACAATGATCACGTCGCTGTTCTGCCCGTTCAGGTTCTGGGTCGAGTCCAGGCCAATGAGGAGCACGTGCAGGATATTGTCGGTGACAGCCACGGTGGGCATGGGCGTGGGGCTGTACATGGGCGTCGGCGTCAGCGTCGGCGTAGGGGTGGGGGTGATGGTCGCCGAGGGTGTGATGGTCAGGGTCGGCGTAATGGTCGGCAGCGGCGGCCCGGGCGTGCGGCTGGCCGTGGCCGTGGCCGAGGCGGTGGGTGTCAGGCTGGCCGTGGCCGTGTAGCGCGGGCGTCGCGTGGGAGTGATGGAGGGCGTCCGCGTCGGCGTGGGCGACGGCGTCCATGTCCCGGCCGCCTTGACGGTGGGTAGCGCAGTCAACGTCGCTGTCTGGGTTGGCGTCGCGGTTGCCGTCGGGCTCGTCGCCACGGCCGTGACGCCGCTAACGGGCGGGGTGCCGCAGCCACCAAGGATGCTTGCCACCAGGACCAGCAGCAGGGGCTGCCACCAGGTCTTTCGCCCAGATCTTTTGCCGCACATCATTGTCCGTTCCTCACTTTCCAACACAAAAATTGGAAAATATGGCCTCGATGAGGTCCTCGCCGGCGGCCTGGCCCGTGATCTCGCCCAGGGCCTGCACCGCGGCCGACAGATCGATGGCCAGCAACTCGGGCAGCTCGCCACGGTCGTGGGCCGCGCCGGCCGCGCGGACGTGGTCCAGCGCTCGCTCCAGGGCCTCCTTGTGGCGCGGGTTGGTGACCATGGGCGCCTCGGAGGCCGTAACCCCTCCCGAGAGGACCGTCTCGACCAGTGCCTCCTCCAATGCGTCGAGCCCCTGGCCCGACAGGGCCGAGATGCGCACCGCCGGCAACGGGGCGTCACCGCCGATCCCGGCGAGGGCCGGCCCGGCATAGGCCGGGAGATCGACCTTGTTCAGAACGACGATGGCCTGCCTGCCCCGCACCAGGCCGGCGATGGCCCGGTCGGCGTCGGTCAGGGGCTGGCTGGTGTCGACCACCAGCAGGGCCAGGTCGGCCTGGGCCAGGGCGGCGCGGCTGCGCTCGACCCCCAGCCTCTCGACGGGATCGTCCGGCTCGGCCTGGATGCCCGCCGTATCCACCAGGACCACGGGTATGCCCCGCAGATTCAACGTCTCTTCCAGCGTGTCGCGCGTCGTGCCCGGGATGTCGGTGACGATGGCCCGGTTGGTGCGCAGCAGCCTGTTCAGGAGGCTCGACTTGCCGACGTTGGGCCGGCCGACGATGGCGACGCGCACCCCCTGGCGGTAGACGATGCCACGCTCGGCCTCGGCCAGCAGCCGCTCCAGGCCGGCGGCAGCCTCTTCCAGGGCCTGGCCGATGTCCTGGGGCGGGATCTCGTCCTCGGCAAAGTCCAGGGTGGCCTCCGTGTAGGCCAGGGCATCCACCAGGCGGGCCCGCAGCGGCCGCAGTTGGTCCGAGAGGCGCCCGGCCAACTGGCCGACCGCCGCCTGCAGCGAGACCTCGGTCCGGGAGCGCACCACGTCCAGGACTGCCTCCGCCTGGGCAAGGTCCAGGCGGCCGTTGAGAAACGCCCGGGCGGTGAACTCGCCCGCCTCGGCCAGGCGCGCTCCGTGGCGCAGGCAAAGGCCCAATATGCGGCGCAGGGCGACGATGCCGCCGTGCCCGTCGATCTCGACCACGTCCTGGCGCGTGTAGGTGGCCGGGGCCGGCATGTGGGCCGCCAGCACCTCGTCCACCACCTGCCCCGTGGCCGGGTCCACGATGTGCCCGTAGTGCAGGGCTCGTGGCTGCGGCCGGCCTGCAGGCAGGGGCGACGCCGGCACAAAAAGGCGTTCCAGGATGTTCGCGGCATCGGGCCCCGACAGGCGCACGATGCCGATGCCGCCCTCTCCCACCGGAGTGGCGATGGCGGCGATGGTGTCGTCCAGGCTAATCATAAGCCCTCAGCCGGCCGGCGGGGCGTCCGCGCCAACCGTCGTGGCAACGCCCCAACCGGCTCCGGCCGGCTCCTATCTCTCCGGCGCCGTTTCGCGGCCGCCGGGCGGTTTGACTGCGTGGGCATAGGGCCGGGCCAGGGCCTCGGCCAGGTTGTCGCCCTCGCGCACAAGGTAGGTGAGCACCCCGCTGATGGACAGATCGACGGCCAATTCCTCGTTGCTCCGCGGATTGCCAAAGCTGTGGCACTCCATCAATACGGCAACCATGTTCAGGCCGCGCTGGCGCATGTCGCGGGCCGCCGCGATCCAGTAGGGCTGGTCGGTGGAGGTGATGACGACGGCGGTGGTGTTGCGGCCCAGGTGGGCCCCCTCGGCGGCCAGGATCTCGGAGATGGGGATGCGGCCTTCGGCCTGGATGACCGCCAGGGTCTCCAGGATCTTGCTCAACTGGCGCTCGCCACGGTCGGCCGGGATCACCTGGCGCTGGTGGCTGTAGGCGATAAAGCCCACGCCCCGATCGCGCTCGATAAAGTGCTTGGCCAGGGAGGCCGCGGTGGCGATGCCATACTCCACGGTAGAGGGCGCCAGCATCGGCTCGGTGCTCGCCTCCCAGGGCAGGCGGGGCTCGGACCAGGGAACCTTTCCCGCCCAGGGCAGGTCCGACTGGGCCACGTGCTCCAGGTCGAGGAACAGCCAGACGTCGGCCGTGGGGTCCAGCTCGAACTCCTTGGAGATGAGCCGGCCGGTGCGCGCCGAGGAGGGCCAGTGGATGCGGTTAAAGCTGTCGCCGGGCGCATAGTCGCGGACGCCGGAGACGTTGGTCGTCACGTAGGGGGTGCGGCGGCGCATGGTATCGCCGCCGGGCATGATGCCCACCAGCGGCGCAAACTCGGGCAGGTCAAAGGTCTGGGGGTAAACGATGAGGGTCGACGTCGGCGGAAGGTCCAGATCCTGGCTGACGTGAAAGAGGCCGAAGGGGTCGCCGCCACTGAGGGTCATGGGCCCCAGGCGGAACCTGCCCCGCTGCAGGCAGCGGGTCTGGACGGTCCAGGCCTGCAAGCGCCGCGCGCCCAGGGGACTGATGACACGGCTGACCCGGTGGTTGGGCAGCGTGGAGTGATCTCGCACCTCGAGCCATAGCTTGGGCAGCACGCCCTGGTTGCGCACCAGGATGCGCTCCTCGGCCATCTTGCCCACCTGGGAGCGCGTGGTGCGGGTCTGCCGCTCCACAGCAACCCAGCGGATGCTGACCTGGGCCCAGAGGAAGGCAAGGATCAGCAACGCGGTCAGAAGGTACCACAGATTGTAAAGCAGCTCCCGGCCCGTGCCAAAGGCGCTGATGCCCACGATCAGCCACAGGAGCAGAACAATCCGGCTTCGCTTCAAATGATGCCCCCTCTCCCAGCGTTGCCCACCGTTTGGTAGCGCGAACTCATTGTACCACAAACGTTACAAAGGGCCAAAGGGGGCCTGCAACTGGCAATCGGGCTCTCAGGTTGACGGAGAGGGTTCGTAGTAACGGCTTTAGCCGTCCACAACGACTGATGAACTTTCAAAATATGATTCGGTAATAGAGCCGTGGCCTATTACCTTGTTGATAATTGAAAGAACATAAGTCGTTACTACGAGCGAGAGTCGTTCTTTTCTCCGACGGGCCCCCTAACAACAACCCCGCCCCTGGAAGGAGCGGGGTTGGGTCGTCTCGTGAGCCGGCCCCCGGCGACACTATTTCTTCGGAACGATGGTGACCTTGCGCCGCTCTCCCTCGCCGACACTCTGGGTGGTGACGCGGGGATGCTTGCGCAGAGCAATGTGCACCAGGCGCCGCTCGTAGGGCGGCATGGGCTCCAGGGCCTGCGTCCGCCCGGAGCGAATGGCCTGGTCGGCCACGCGGTTGGCCAGGCTTTCCAGCGCGTTCCGGCGGCGGGCCAGGTAGCTTTCGACGTCCACCACCAGGTTGGTCCAATGCTTGACGCGGTGGCTGACCATAAGCCGGACCAGGTATTGCAGAGCGCGGAGGGTTTCACCGCGGCGCCCGATAAGAATCCCCAGGTCTTCGCCGGTGATGTTGAGCACGATGGGCGCCGGCTGGCCCTCGTCCGCGAGGTCCTCGCCCAGGTAGGTATCCACCGAGGCGTGCACGCCCATGAGGCGCAAAAGCTCGTCGAGGACCTCCCGTCCAACGGCTTCGGGCGTCCCTTCGCCCGGCTCGATGCGGGTCTCGCGCACGTCGGCCGCGGGCCGCGCTTCTTCGGCGACGCTGACCTCTTCTACTTGCCTGACCTCCTCCGCGTGCCGGGGCTCGCGGGCGGGCCTGCGCTCCCGGAACCGGGGGCCTTCGCGCTTTGGCGGCGAGGGAGGCGTCTCGGCAACGGGAGGAGCCGCAGGGACCTTGACGGCCAGCCGCACGCGGGCGTGCTCAGCGCCAAAGCCCAGGACGCCGCGGCTGCCCTCGGTGATGATCTCCACGTCTACCTGGTCGCGGCGGACGCCGAGCATGGCCAGGCCGTTGTTGATGGCGTCTTCGACCGTTTTACCGCTTACGACGACGCTTCTTTCGCTTTTTGCTTCCACTTTGCATTCCCTTCTCATTGCCGGCGGGCCTGGCCTGCACCTGGGACGAGCCTGTCTGCTGGCCGGTGTTGGTGGCTGGCCGGGGCTGGCCGCCGCCGCCCAGAAGCCTGGACAGGTTCATGTTTTTCCAGAAGAGCAACCCCTCCCAGCCGGAGATAAAGCCCTGGGTAACGATGCCGATGATGTTGGAGACGATAAAGTAGAAGGACAGCCCCGTCGAAAAGCTCAGGCTGAAAAAGCCGAACATGAGGGGCATCATCATCGTCATGCTCTGCATGGAGGAGGCTGCCTGCCCGCCGTCGGCGGTACCGGCCGGCGTGACCATTTTCGTCTGCAGCCAGGAGGTAAAGGCCACAAAGACGGGCAGGGCATAGGTCAGCCCGCCCAACTGTTGTGGCGTGAGGCTCAGGTCCATGCCCAGGAAAAAGCGGTTGAGGGGCACGGCTGCCCAGATGTTTTGCAGGAACGGGTAGATGTTCTGGGACAGGCTCAAGAGTTGCAGCGGTTGGTGGCCCAGCGCCTGGATGATGGACTGGTAGAGGCCGATCCAGATGGGAAACTGGACCAGCATGGGCAGACAGCCGCCCATGGGATTCACGCCCATTTCTTTGTAGAGCTTCATCTGCTCCTGGGCGAGCTTTTCCCGGTCCTTGGCATACTTCTTTTGCAGCTCCTGCAGCCGGGGCTGAACCTCTTGCATCCTCTTGGCCGAGCGCTGCTGGGGCAGCATCAGGGGGGTCATGATGACCCGAATGACGACCGTAAAGATGATGATGGCCAGCCAGAACTGCCCACCCAGGGCGCTGTAGAGCCACAACAGCGCGTTGAGCATGGGCCGCAGGATCAGCACGGTCCAAATGTCGGTAATACCCAATGGTTCCTCCTACTACCCGCGACGCCGTGTCGCGGGCGACTCATCGCCTCTATCAGTTGGCCTGGGGAGGCACAAAGGCCCAGCCCGGCGCCCCGGTTTCGGCATCCAGCGCCTGCACGTTGCCGTTCATCAGGACCACGTACACCCGGCCCTCGCCGACCACGGGCGTCGTGTAAACCGGTGACTCGGGCAGGCCGCTCGGCCACGTCCACCGCTGCTGCCCGTTGCTCACGGCCACCACGCGGCCCGCCTCGGTGCCAACGATGACATTCTCCCCGGCCAGCACGGGCGAGGTACGAATGGCCGACTCGGCGCCCGCGATGGTGCTGACGTCAAAGGGGTAGGGGGCGAGCACATCGCCGGTCTGCGGGTCCAGGGCATACAGCCGCCCGTCCAGCGAGGTGACGTACAGCCGGTCCTCGGCGACGAGCACCTCCGACCAGATCCAGTTGTCGGCGCGGAATTCAAAGCCATCCAGGAGCTCGCCCGTGTCGGCCCGCAGCGCGTGGGCCCGCCCGTCAAAGGCGCCCACGTAGAGGATGCCGGTGCCGGCGTCCAGGGTGGGAGGGGCGGCCATGGCACCGCTCACCTCGGTGTTCCAGATCAGTTCTCCCGTCTCGGCGTCGAGGGCATAGACATGGTGGTCCATGGAGGCGACGTACACGCGCTGGTCGTCGATGACGGGAGATGCCCAGATGGCCTCCTCGGCCTCGAAATTCCAGCCCGGCTTCAGGCTCCTGGTCTCCACGTCGACGGCATAGACGCGGCCGCTCGAATCGCCGAAATAGACGATGCCGTTGGCATAGGCGGGCGCCGGCAGGATCAGGTCGTCGGCCGGCACGTGCCACAGCTCCTGGCCCGTCTCGGGGTCAAAGGCGTACAGGCCGGCCACGCGGCTGGTGGTGTCGGCAAAGCCGACAAACGCCGTGCCCTCGGCCGCCGTCACCGGGCTCCAGTAAAAGATGCCGTTCTCCATGCCCTGGGGCAAAAAGTTCGCCCTCGGCATGCCCGTCTCGGCGTCGAGCAGGTACACCCTCTGGGGCAGGCCGCTGATGACGTACAGCGTGTTGCCTTCCAGCGTGAGACCCGGCCAGTTCTCGGCCACGGGCGTAGCACCGCAGCCGGCCAGCAGGATGCCTACCAGGAGCAGGCCCAGCACGGGCAGCAAACGCGATCTCCACTTGGTCAAAGTATGGCCTCCTTGCAATACCGCACCTGGCCCCTCAGGGCACAGGATCGTAACCACCAGGGTTCCACGGATGGCAGCGCGAAACCCGCTTGATCGCCATCCAACTCCCCTTGATGGCCCCGTACTTGCGGATGGCTTCGAAGCCATACTCGGAACAGGACGGGGTGAATCGACAAGAGGGAGGCATGATCCTGGAAATGGTCATCTGATACAGGCGAATCCCGCCCATCAACAACTGCTTCACAACAACTCCCCATTCGTTACCTTTGCCCGACGCAATAACAGGCCGATGGCCTCATCGACCTGCTGGTACGACGCATCCACGATTGGACGGCGTGCGATCAAGAGGATATCCCAACCCGAGGCGACCTCCTGCCTCGCCAGCCGCTGTCTGACCGATTCTCTCATCCGCCGCTTGACCCGGTTTCGCCTGGCCGCTTTGCCTATCCTGCGGCCTACGGAAAAGCCAAAGCGGCTGACTTCTCTGTCGTTCGGCAGCATCAACAGCACCAACAGAGGGTGGGCCAGGCTACGGCCCTCACGCCGGAGGCGCTCGATCTCGGCGGTCGCACGCAGGCGATGTTTCTTACGCATGACGTCGCTTGGCTCACGGCCTCACGGACCAGGACAGAGAGATCTGGCTAATTCTGATTCGCTGGGTCGGACGTGATCGGTCAGGCCAAGAGCCAGGCGTGCATCGGGTTACACAGTCAGCCGATGGCGGCCTTTCAGCCGTCGCGCCTTGAGGACGCTGCGCCCTCCCTTGGTTTTCATTCTCGCTCGGAAGCCGTGGACGCGACTTCGACGTCGCACCTTGGGCTGCCACGTTCGCTTTGGCATTTTAACTCACCTCCTCATCTGGTACAGCGAAAATCACAACAAGTGATTATACCCCCTTTTTGCTCTGCCTGCAAATCTGGGGCAGATTTTTACAATTTATGCCCGCCCATTGCATCTACTGCCATTTGTGGTATAATAACGGTGTCTGTTCGTTTGCCGGGATTGCCCATGCGAATGCGGCGCACTTGTACCCGAGATCTCGACCGTTCGTCGATGGACGTCAGACGTGCGAACACCTGGTTTCACTCGTACAACGACGCCGCACCAGGAAGCGTTCGTTTTTGTAGGCCACGCATCGTGACGGAGGGTCTGACCATGGCCAAGCGACGAGTAAGCATCCGTGGCCGGGGGGCCGAGATCCTGTTCGGAGAGCCGCCCGCCGTGGACATCGAGCCGCGCCTGCCCGGCGACCCGGAGGCCGAGTCGGCCGGGATGGCTTCCCCCATTGAAGCGCCCGGCCCTGCCCCGGGCGAGTTGGACGACGCGGTGGAGCGGGCCCTGTTCGAGGAGGCCCGCGACGGCGCGCCGCAGCCCCGCGGCGCGCAGGCGGTCAGCCTTGCCCGGGATAAAGACGTGCTTTCCGACCCGGAGATAGAGGCAGCCATGACCGAGGAAGCCTTTGCCGCGGAGGAGCCGCCCGAGCCCGTGGCCGAAGCGCCGGCACCAACCATGGAGGAAACGATGGTAGAACGAGACCTAGCCGAGGAAGCTGCCCTGTACGAGCCACCGCCACCGGAAGTCGACGACGTATCGGCCGGCGTCTTGCCACCCAGGCCCCCACGGCCGTCCCTGGAGCTGTTCCAGGACCAGACGCTGGCACGCGACATCCAGGAGCCGGCGACCCCGGTCAAGCCCCTGGAGCTGCCCGTGCTGAATGTCACGGAGGAGGAGCGCCAGGCCATCCTCAAGTGGTGGGGCGACCGCCGCATCCGGGAGCTGTCGACCGACATAGACGCCACCTACGAGGAGGTGCGGCGCAAGGTGGGGGAGAACGAGTCCATCGCCACCGACGCCTTTAACCAGCTCCTCAAGGCCCGCGACATCCTCATTCGCCGCGACGCGGAGCGCATCGCCCAGGCCGAGTACTATATCGAGCAGGTGCGGGTGCGGCTCAAGCGCGCCTCCGAGAGCGAGTCCGCGGCCAAGAAGGTGCAGTGGCCCCTCCTGGGCTGGGGCCTGTTCTGGGGCGTCATCTTTTTGGCGCTGCTCATCATGGCCGGCATGGACTGGTTCCAGGGGCTGTTCCAGCCCGCCAGCCAGGCGCAGAGCCTGGTGGAGCTGGACGTCTTCCTGTCGGCGATGCTGTGGGGCGGCATCGGCGGGGCCGTCGCCGTCCTCTACAGCCTCTTCAAGCACATCGGCATGCGCGACTTTGACAGCCAGTACGTCATCTCGTACGTCGGCAAGCCGTTCCTGGGTCTCATCGTCGGCGCCACGGTGTACATGATCCTGGCCCTCGTGGTGCGCGCCCTGGGCATCGTGCCCGCCAGCCAGGCAACCGGCGAGGTGGAGACCATACCGGCCATTGCCCCCGGCGTGGTCTACCTGGTGGCCTGGGCCGCGGGCTTCAAGGAGAACCGCCTCCTCGAGCTGGTGGACCGCGTCATGAAGCAGGTCTTTGGCTCGTCGGACGAGGAGGAGCCGTCGTCCGAGCCCGCCGTGCCGACGGGCTAGCCTATTCCAGGAACACGACCTCCTCCGGCGAGTAGGCCGGCACGCAGGTGACCAGCAGCACGAGGTCCCCCTGGCCCTGCTGGGCCACCTTGTGGCGCTGGCCGGGGCTGATGACGATCACGTCGCCCGGGCCGATGGCCCGTGCCTGGCCGTCGACGCGCACCTCTCCCGCGCCCTCCAGGACGTAATAGACCTCCTCGGCCACGCGGTGGTAGTGCTCGCGGCTGGCCGTGCCCGCCGGGTGGCGGATCTCGGCCAGGCTGTGGGCGGCCAGGGGCGCGTTGCCCGGCGCCGCCAGCTCGCGCACCAGGGAGCCGTCGTCGGCGAGGAACTGTTCGACCATCGACCTGTGAATGACGTGCATCGTTCGCCTCCTATCTGCTATTCGGTGGGCGCAGGCCCGGCCATCGCTTCCAGGACCTGCCGGATGGCCTCCGAGCAGGCTATGGCCAGGCTGGCCGTCACCCGGTAGAACTCGAGCTGCTGCGCGGGCGTCAGGCGGGCGACGAGGTCCTCCATCCCCTCGCTGGCCGCCGGCGCGTCGTGCGACGATTCCTTCCGCTCCTGCATGTCAGCCTCCTGTTGGGAGTGCTCCTGGTAACGGCCGAGCCCTGGAAAGAAGTATAGCACAAATTTTCTATTTTGGGAAGCCCCCAAAGAGCCGTCTTCAGAAAATTTAACATTCGCAAAAAGGGGTTAGCCATTCTTGACAGGGTGCCAATTGTTGGGTACAATGTTGGTACATCCCGAAATTTTGTTCTGCGTGCCCGGCGAGGCACGGCGAGGAGCGTGAGAATGAGCGATCTGGCTACGTGGTTGGAGACACAAATGGAGCGCCGGTCCCTTTCGTTGCTGCGGACGGCGCTGCTCACCCGGGTGGGTGCGGGGACGTTGAGCAGCATTTTGCACGAAGGCCACATCCCGAAGCTGGTGACGTTGTTCCGCCTGGCGGACTTTTTCGACACGCCCAGGCTGGACGTGGTGCGCATGGCGGCCGGCGAGGAGCTGGCAGAGACCGAGGTGGCGGGCCGCGAGGCTGACGCCATGGTGAGAAAGCTGGTGCGCGAGTTCGAGCGGCTGCCCGCGGAGTGGAAGGCGGAGGCTGTGGCCCAGGTGGAGATGATGAACCGGCTCAACGATCTGAGTGCCAGGTCACAGGCGCGGGTGATCGGCGAGGAGGCCGAGGACGACGAGGAGGCGGATGAAGAGACGGCCGGGGCGTCGTAAGCACGATCTCGCAATTCGATTCGAGCGGGGGGTCCGGCAGCTCCCCGGCAGGGACAAGCGCTGGCTGCTGGATCGCCTGCGCGGCCCCCGGTCGGGCGCGCTGGAGCGCGACTTTTACGTCCTGGACGTGGAAAGTGGGCGGTGGGTGCGGCTGTAAGCCGCGGAGTGTTATGACTGTTGTGTTGTTTATGAACGGTCGCGGGGCCGTCTGCTCCGGCAGGGTCGCCAGATCCTGCCGGAGTTCGGCCTCTGCCGGCCGCCGGCATCGGCCGATCCCCGCGGAGCCGTAGAAGAGTAGAGTCCGCTCCCCCCCTGCCCTCCCCCCGGCTCCGGCAGGCAGATCCTGCCGCCGATCACCCTGTCGGGCGCCGGGATCTGGCGTTCACACCTTCCTGGAATAGATCGCGGTTGTGTGTCAGAAGCACGGCCTGGTGCTCAGCCACGAAGAGCCTCAGACACGTCGAGAGCGGTTTGGACCACGAAATGCGCGAAACCCCTCGCGCCTTCGTGCACTGAGTGAAGCGAATGTGTCGCCCCTTTCGCGCCCTTCGTGGTCCAAACGCCCCCCTCACCCCCCC